>CAMJEC010000012.1 GCA_946404585.1 uncultured Caryophanales bacterium | reverse complement strand
TTAGTGATATGTGGAATAACTTGGACAGTACTACCAAGATATTCCCCTCTTCTTTCTTTATTAAGAACATTCCAATAAACCTTACCAGTTGTGAGATTAGAATATTTATTTAAATCTTCATCAATAAATCTTTCATAGTGACCTAAATCAAGGTCAGTTTCCGCTCCATCTTCGGTAACGTAAACTTCCCCATGTTGATAAGGAGACATCGTACCTGGGTCAACGTTAATATATGGGTCTAGCTTTTGTGCGGCCACTTTTAAGCCACGTGATTTTAGTAATCTACCAAGTGAAGCAGCAGTTATACCTTTACCTAAGCCAGATACAACACCACCTGTCACAAATATATATTTGCTCATATTATAAGTCCCCCTATTATTCCACAGTCACACTCTTAGCGAGGTTTCTTGGTTTATCAACATTTAAGCCCTTAGCTAGGGCGACATAATAGGCTAAATAGAAAGCGATTGACGCAATAGCGACACTGCTTAAGTAATAGGCATAGTCTTCCACCATTATCGTATCTTCTGAACGATATAAGCTCTTTGTGGCGATGGTATAGACTTTTGCCCCTCTAGTTTTAACTTCTTCGATATTGCCTCTCATAGATGAAGCAGTATCTGGGTCAGTAATAAAGACGATAACTGGAATACCTTTTTCTATTAAAGCAATTGGACCATGTTTAAGTTCTCCACCTGGGATAGCTTCACTATGGATATAACTGACTTCTTTGAGCTTTAAAGAAGCTTCTAAGGATAAGAAATAGTCAAAGCTTCTTCCGAGGAAGAATACTGATTTCTGATCTTTGATTTCTTCAGCGACTTTCATGATTAAAGTCTTATAGTGATCTTGGATGCCGTGTACCACATCAAGGCAATTTCTTAAATCTTCAACCACTTGTTTATCATTACCTAAAGCAGCAGCGAGCATCGCTAGTAAGGTGACTTGGGCCACATATGCTTTAGTGGAGGCCACTGATACTTCAACCCCACTATGGAGGAGAAGAGAATACATACAGTTTCTATCTAAAGTAGAACCACCAGTATTAGTGATAATTAGATTCTTTAAGTTATGTTCTTTAATGATTTTTAAGCAGTGAATTAAGTCAGCGGTTTCACCTGATTGAGAAATCATAATAATAAATGGTTTAGCCCCTGGATAAGTTGGATGGAAGGCCCATTCAGAAGCGATGAATCTACTTGTAGATTTGTTATATTTTTCTAAATAACGGCCACCCACTAGACCAGCGTGATAAGAAGTACCACAAGCAATAAAGATGATGTGATCAGATTCTTCTAAATCTTTCAATAAGTTTTTATAAAATTGATATTTACCTTTTTGATAATAGGTATTGATTAATCTATTAACGGTTTGGGGTATCTCCTCTATCTCTTTGAGCATATAGTGAGGATAACCTTTTAAGTCATGAGAGATTAGTTCCACATCCTTATGGATGGCTTGTTTATCAATTGGTTTACCCGCTTTATTAAAGATGGCTACTTTATCATTAGTGATATAGCCAAATTCTTTATCTTCAAGTTCGATAAACTCATTAGTGTATTCAATCATTGGGGAAGCATCAGAGGCCACGAGATTAAATCCTTTACCTAAGCCCACCACTAAAGGAGAGGCGTTTTTTAAGACGTATAGCGTGTCTTTTATATCATCGGTGAAGAATGTTATAGCGTAACTTCCTTTGATCTCTGACATGACCTTTTTGATAGTTTCAATGATGTCACCATACTCTAAGTAATAGTATTCAAGTAAATTAGCGACGACTTCTGAGTCAGTTTCTCCATAAAAACTATAGTTCTTATTTAAAAGGAACTTTTTAAGTTCAATATAGTTTTCAATAACCCCATTATGCACTAAGCAGATACGTTGGTTATAGGAAATATGGGGATGAGTATTAAGTTTAGTTGGTGCACCATGTGTCGCCCATCTTGTATGACCAATCATGATATTGGTTTTGATTTCTGGGGGAACAATGGTCATGAGGTGTTCCACACTACCAACATCTTTATAGATCTTGATGCCACTATTAAAGTAGGCAATACCAGCGGAATCATATCCACGGTAATCAAGCATCTTTAAGCCTTTAGCGACATATTCTTTTGGACTAATCAAGCCCACTGCACCAACAATTCCGCACATTACTATCTACCTAAATATTTCTTTAATTCGAATTCACTAACAGTGGTATGGTATTCTTTCCATTCCTTTTCTTTAGCTTCGATATATTTTGGGAACAAGTGTGTTCCTAAAACTTCTTTTAAGATACTACTATTTTTGAAGTCTTCAATAGCGGCATGTAATGTTTCTGGTAAGCATGTAATTTTTCTTGCTTTGATTTCATCATCTGTTAAATCAAATAAATTATCTTTAACAGGTGGGATGATATCTTTTTCTTTAGTGTTTTTAATACCTTCTAAGCCACAGGCTAAGATACCCGCTAAAGCGAGATATGGATTAGCGCATGGGTCAACGTTTCTAAATTCTGTTCTTGTGGCTAAGCCTCTAGCCGCTGGGATTCTTACTAATGAACTTCTATTAGCGTCACTCCAACAAGCATAGATTGGGGCTTCATAACCACTGACTAAACGTTTATAGGAATTAACAATTGGATTAGTTAATAAAGATAATTCTCTAGCGTGACTAAGGACACCTGTAATCCATTTTTTACACATCACACTTAATTCCATAGGTGCTTTTGGATCAAAGAATAAGTCACCTTTCTCTTTAGAGAATAAGGAACAGTTCGTGTGCATGCCGTTACCTGCTTGTTTATTAAGAGGTTTTGGCATAAAGCTTGCTAAATAGCCATTCTTTCTTGCAATCATCTTAACGACTTGCTTGAATGTTTGGACTCTATCACAAGCGGAAATAACATCGGTATATTTGAAAGTGATTTCATTTTGACCAGGACCAACTTCGTGATGAGAAGCTTGGACTTCAAAGCCCATCTTTTCTAACATTAAAGCTATTTCTCTTCTAACATCTTCACCACCATCAAATGGAGATAAATCAAAATAGCCCGCTCTATCGCTGCAGTTAGTGGATACACTACCATCACTGTTTAATTTAAAGAGATAGAATTCTGGTTCAAAACCAACATACATGGTTTCAATACCCATTTCGTTCATCTTCTTGACTTCTTTTTTAAGAATATAACGTGGATCCCCAATAAATGGTGTGCCATCTGGCATATAGACATCACAGATGAATCTTGCTACACCACCGATAGAACTATCTTCAAATGGTAAGACCATGAATGTATCTAAATCTGGATGAAGGTACATATCTGCTTCTTTAATACGGACGAATCCTTCAATAGATGAGCCATCAAACATGATCTTATTGTTTAAGGCATCATCGATTCTATTAGTAGGGATTTCCACCGCTTTGATATCACCTAACATATCAGTGAACTGCATTCTGATATATGAGATGTTATTTTCTTTAATTATTGTTTTAATTTCTTCCTTGGTCATAACCATTTCCTCACTTGAAAAAACATGCTCTAAATCTATAACTATCGCATATATCATGTCAATAATTTCCTATGTCAATTTTGCTTTACATACAACAAAAAAGCACAGTTAACTATGTTACTTATAGAAACTGTGCGATGTAATTTTCTTTTACATTGACTAATAAAGTAAAGAATTATGGCTATATTCCTGCAAGAGGAACAACATATATCATGGTATTTTTTGGAGTTCAATTCCAATTTTTACCACATTGTCATTTTATTTTGATTAAATCACATTAAATTGCTGAACAATATAAAAAATGAGCAACATGGCTCATCATTTGTTTCAGCATTAGCATCTTCATTTCTTCATCTAGATAAGTGCTGTCTTTTGACATATTTTAGTAAGAAGCCTCTGCTTCTATAAGTCGTGGGTACTAGTATGTCACTACTTTGCTATAGTTAATCAAACAAGCTCATGCAATAGCGCATACACTAGCCTTATTAATTTACTATGTTTTTTATTGATTGACCCCTATGTTTTCATAATAAGAATTGATTGCAAAGAACTATCTTCCAAATAGCAAAACTCTCGGAATGAAAATGCTGAAACTCTCGGAATGATATTGTCAAAACTATCGGATTACAGTAATATAATAACGAGGAAAAAACATGAAATTAGAATATTATAAAAAGAGAATTATTGATAACATTTTAGAGATGTACCTAGATACATTTGGCGCTATTCTAATTGAAGGTCCAAAATGGTGTGGCAAGACATGGACAAGCAAATATCATTCTAATAGCGAATTTCTTCTTGCTGATTCAAAAGGTAACTTCAGCAACAAGAAGCTAGCGATGATAAATCCTGATATGGTATTGGTTGGAAATAGGCCAAGACTTATCGATGAATGGCAAGAGGTTCCTAGTATTTGGGATGCAGTAAGAAGCAAAGTTGATGAAACAGTAGAAAAGGGTCAATATATTTTGACAGGTTCTGCTACGGTAAATATAAATAATTATGTCCATTCAGGTACAGGAAGAATCGCCAAGTTAAGAATGAGACCTATGTCGCTTTTTGAAAGTGGCTATTCTGATGGCAAAATATCACTAAAAGAGATATGTGAAGGAACTTCAAAAGATTGCTTTACCGGTGATGTCGATTTAAACAAGATTATTGATTATATCTTAGTAGGTGGATGGCCAGCAGCTATAGGAATGGATGCGAAGAAAGGAACACTAATTTCCAAAGAATATATAAAATCAGTTTTAAGCAATGATATTTATAAAGTAGATGATGTCAAAAGAGATAGTCATAAGGTTGAACTTTTTCTTAAATCACTCGCCAGAAACGAATCTACAACCGTCACTAACAAAACTTTGAAGAACGACATCAAAGAAAAAGATTTTGATGACATTAGTGTTGATACAATTACTGATTATTCAAATTTGGTTAACAAGCTATATTTAGTTGAGAATATTAAACCATATTCAAACAAAATACGTTCTACGTTAAGAGTTAAGCAGGGCGAAAAAAGACATTTTGTCGATCAGTCTTTAGCGTGTGCACTTTTAAACTTAACAAAAGAAAAATTGTTAAATGATTTAGAATGCTTAGGTTTTCTTTTTGAATCTCTAGTTGAGAGAGATTTACTTACATACGTTTCTTCTTTTGATGGAACGTTATACCACTATCAAGATTATGATGGCAATGAAATTGATGCCATTATTGAAATGGAAGATGGCTCCTGGTGTGGAGTAGAGATTAAGCTGGGAGCGCATCAAATAGAAGAAGCCGCTAAAAACTTAATTCGTATCAATAATTCGATAAAAAATAAAGGTGGTAATTGTGCCAAATCTCTCTGCGTAATATGTGGTTTATCTAACGCTGCATATATGAGGCCAGATGGCGTATATGTGGTCCCTATCACTTCTTTGAAAGATTAATCACAATAAACTTATTGTTTATCTAGGTACAAAACCATGAATTCTTCGTCTAGATAAACGCCATTAGGTAAGCGTAACGCTCTTGGTGTTTCTCCTGTCTTAACAAATCCTTTGGATGTATAGAGTCTTTTAGCGGCTTCGTTATTTTTGATGACTCCTAATTCTAATTGGGTTACTCCACTTCTATTTTTAGCGATGTTAATCATTTCATCAAACAAGATTGAACCAATACCCATACCTCTATATTCATTAGTAATGGCAATACCTATTGTGCCTCTATGTCTAGTTTTAATGTTGCCAAAGAAACTTAAGAAACAGTTACCAATGATTTGCTCATTATGATAGACCGCGAATAAATAACTATTTGGGTTTTTTCTATTACCTTCAATAAAAGCTTCTTCTTTAGTTATATCATCTAAATAAGGTTGATAGTCTTCTGGTAAGCTAGTGATAAAATCACTAGTTGCAGAGACATTGATAATCGAATCTAATAAATTACGAGCATCAGAAATCTCAGGAGTTTTAATCACTACCTTTAAACCATTCTTTAATGTAAATTCTTTAGCCTCATAAATCATATTAGTAGATTGGATAAGGAACTTTCTTTAATTTATCGTTTCTATAATTAGCGCGACCTTCTTTAGCTTGTGGTTGACCGTCTAACATGACTAAGTCACCAGTAAAGCCACATGTCATATTGTTGACGAATGATGTACCAACGCCATACATAGTGACAGGTACGCCTAATTTCTTCCATTCTCTAATCTTTTCAGCGTTAAATGAGGAAGAAACAGTAATACCAACGTAGTTGAAGCCGTTATCATCTAAGGCTTTTCTTAAGGCGATAATGAGTTCTTTACAAACACCATGAGGATCAAAACCACTTGTGTCTTTATCATCAAAATAATGGTCGATTAAGGATTTGGATGTGTCCACTCTAACGCCTCTAAGTTTATGACCTAAGTGTTTAGCGATGATTAATGTATCTCTAACGACGTTATTATGATAGTCAATTAAGGCTGTGACTTGTTCATCTGGGAAACTCTTTAAATAGCAATCAGCAGCTTTACAAATATCACCACCACAAATTTGGATTAAAGCATGAGGCATTGTACCCATACCTTTACCACCCCACCATAATCCTTGAGCATCTGTAGATACTCTATTAATACCAGCGACATATGTAGCGTAACCATCACCAACTTGGGTGAGATAATCATCTTGTCTATCGGCCATGGAGAAGACTGGTGTATCCCCTGCGGCATCAAGTACTTCTTTAACGTTAGTGGCTACACTACTTCTACGTGCTAAGACACCATCAATAACGGACTCTAAAAAGCCAAAATTTTCATAAGTACCAGTGACTTTTAAAACTGGTTCATTAGCTTGGATAATATCACCATCATTTAAGGCTTCAATAATAAGTTCTTCTGGATGAACAGCGAAAGTATGAAGAATCGCGATTGCTTCATCAACGCCGCACAACATGCTGTTATCTCTTCTTTGGAACCACTGCATAGTCACAATGTGTCCTTGAAGGTTTTCACTAACAATCTTACGACTCTTTAAAAAGTAATTCGCACTGTAGAAACCTTCCCCTAATTCTTTAGGAAAATTAAATGTTTTGTTTGTTAAGCGGGAGATCTTACCGGCTTTTTTAAGTTCTACTTCCATCATATTTCTCTTTCCTCCATTTGGAAAAAATCTTTATTTAAATCGTCATCATTTATTTCATCATCTAAGACGATCTCTTTTTCTTCTTCGTTAATATCTAAATCTTTGAATGTTGCCACTCTATCTTCTTTAACAAATGAGCCGTTAGCCACTAAGGTATCTTTTCTTACTTTTACTTTGTAAATATTATCTTCTTTAGCGATATAGAAGCCTGATTCATCTTTACTAAGGAGCATGATGTTATATTTACCTAAATAGCCATTTAATATGGCAATTAATTCATAGTTAGGTAAAGTGATTAAACCTTTGAATTTAATCTTTACATACTTCTTTAAATTAAAGATATCGATACGATAAATCTTATCGTTCTTTTCATAGATAAGTAGGTCACCATCTTGCTTAGGTAAGAGAGACTTTGGAAGTTCATCAAAAATGACACTTAGATAAGCGTTAATTTTATCAAAATGATTAATTAATCCGTATTTAGCAATCATAACTTCTCCAAGATAAGTCGATATATAGGTTGACCTAATTCACGGAAACTAGCTTCATATTCAGTAATCTCATCAAAAGGATCTTTGCCATCATATGAATAATTAGCCTCCACTAGTTTAAATGTAGAGTTTTCAAGTATCTCTAAAGAATATGTAAACAAATCATAATTATCGGTTTTAAAGATGAGTTTTGCCCCTTTTTTAAGGATGCGATAATACTGTCCTAAGAATGAGTCAGAAGTTAACCTTCTTTTCGCGTGTCTTTTCTTTGGCCATGGATCAGAGAAATTAAGGAAAATTCCTTCCACTGATTCCGCTTCGATGGACGGCAAAACTTGACCAGCATCAGCGTAGATGAGCTTAGCATTAGTGATTTCACCTTCCACTAGTTTTTTAGCGGTAAATCCAGCGCATGTGACATTACGTTCCATACCGATAAAGAAATTATCAGGATGGTTTTTAGCCATGTTGACTAAGAATTGACCTTTGCCAGAACCAATTTCTAAATAATAATTTTTATAATTATTAATGTTATCAAAAGGACACATCACTTCGACATGTTCTTCGATATATGGTTTAGCCCAAGGTTTATATTTTGTTCTCATTACTTAATTAGCTTTCCTAAATCAACGATGGCATGAGCGTAGATACCCATAGATTCCACTAAATATTCTCTTTTGGTATTTTCATTAACCCCATGCATCTTTGGGTCATGACCTGGATATTCCATACCAAAGGCCACGACATTATCCGCTTCTTTAGCGTATGTACCACCACCAGAAGCGATGATTTGTGTTTCATAGTCTCCAGTTTCTTCTTGATAGACATTTAATAAGGTTGTAATAAGTGGATGGTCCTTTGGATAGAAGAGGATTGGAGAAATACCTTCCACTTCAATTTCAAATGGTTTAGAGGCTTCTTTGATATTGTTAATCATATCTTCCGCTTTCACGGTTTCAACGTGACGATAGTTAACAGTGACTTCTAATTCTTCGTTTTCATAAGAGATTAAACCAACATTAAGGGAGTTAGTACCCATATTCTCACTATTAGCAGCGGCATTAACACCTGCACCTCTTGGGTCATTTAATAATTCATATAACTTAATAAAGTCAGCGTTCTTATAATATTCGCCTAAATATTTAATAGCGGCTAACGCCGCGTTTTTACCCATCCATGGGATAGAACCATGCGCGGCTACACCATTGAATGTTAATAACATTTCTTCCCCTTTAGCGAGGTAAGAATAATCTGCTTCTTTATTATTTAAATAAGAGATAAAGTTAAGGTCTTCTTTAAGAAGCACTTCACACTTTTCAATAACAGCGTTACTCGCTACACCACCCTTAATATATTTAACTTCAGGGAATTTAATATTCTTTTTAACTTTAAAGCCGATAATACCTTTTTCCGCGTAAGTAAGTGGATAAGCACTATCAGGAGAAAAACCATATGTTGGTTGTTTCTTTTTTAAAGTATGGAAATAATGTTCCATACAAGCAGAGCCGCGCTCTTCATTACCGCCCACTAAGAATCTTACTTGATAATTACCAAGTAAGTTATTATCTCTTAAGGCTTTTAAGCCATAGTAACAAGATAGTAATGGGCCTTTATCATCAGCGACACCACGAGCATATAAGAAGCCATCTTTTTCCACCATGGTAAATGGATCTTGAGGCCAACCTGTTCCCACTGGAACAATATCAGCGTGGGCCATAATGGTAATGTTTTTATCTAATTCATTGGTTAAGATTTCAACAACGTAGTTACCATAGTTATTTACAATAAAGCCATCCTTTCTAGCTAGTTCGGCGATAAACTGTAAGGCTTTAGAAACACCTTTACCGAATGGATTATCTTCATCAACGGTTGATTCATCATATGTTGAATCAATAGCGACGAACTTTTTCAAATTTTCCATCATTTCCGCTTCATAGGAAGCAGTAAGCTTTTTGTAAAACTCTTTTTCCATGTAACTACTCCTTCTTAATATTTTTATTAACGATGATATTGAGTCCATCTAGATTGAGATTTTTATCATAGATGAAACTATCACCAAGAATTTCCTTAACATAAACTGCACCACCACCTGTAAGAATATGCTTACATGGGTAGCCGATTTCTTTTTCGATACGATTAATTAAACCTAAAATCATATCAGCGTGACCGTACGTGATACCAGCGTTCATCGAACTTAGTGTGTTCTTCGCTAAAATTGATTTAGGGGCGATTAAGCTAACTTCTGGTAAAAGGGCCGCTTTATTGGAGAGAGATTCCGCACTTAAGGTCAGACCAGGCATAATAAGGCAAGATACAAATGTTCCTGACTTATCTAATAAAAGAATCTTACTAGCGGTACCTAAATCAGCGATGATACATGGATAACCAAACTTCTCTTTCGCGCCCACTAAATCGGCGATTAAGTCATTACCGATTTCACTAGGATTATCTACTTTAATGGATAAACCTGTTTTAGTACCTGGACCAATTAAGATTGGTTCTTTGTTTATTAAGCTTTTTAAAGCATTTAAGATTGATAAATTAATTTGTGGAACAACAGAAGAATAGATGATGTTTTCAACATCATTTAAGTTGATATTCAATTCATTAATATTGTTTTTAAATAGGTGATAGAATTCATCTTCTGTTAATTTAACATCAGTGTTAAAAGACATTCTTTCTTTAAGAATATTATTTTCATAAACACCAATCCCAATTGTGGAATTACCAACATCAAAACAAATGTTCATCATTTTCTCCTAAATAGCCACGATATTAACGATACGGTTTTTAACAACGATGATCTTTTTGATTTCTTTACCTTCGATGTTACGTTTAACACCTTCAAGGGCTAAAGCCGCGGCTTTCACCACTTCATCGTCTTCGTCTTTAGCGATTTCTAGTTCACCTCTGACTTTACCATTAACGGAAACACCCATCTTAATGGTGTTAAGCGCTAATTTGGATTCGTCGTATTTTGGCCATTCCGCAAAAGCGATTGTTTCATTATGACCAAGTAACTGCCACATTTCTTCACCAAGGTGAGGGCAAATACAGGAGATGAGTTTGACAAATCCTTCAGCGTATTTCTTGCTTAATTTATTGACGCGATAGACTTCATTAATGAAAATCATCATTTGGCTAATCGCGGTATTGAATGATAGATTAGCGAAGTCTTCGCTCACTTTCTTTACTGTTTGGTTATAGACTAAATCAAGTTCTGGAGTGTCTTCTTCACTAACAATATTATTTTCAATAATAATACGATACACTCTTTCTAAGAATTTATGAGCGCCTTCAACCCCTTGATTAGACCAAGGTTTACTTGCTTCAAGAGGACCCATGAACATTTCATATAAACGGAGAGTATCGGCGCCGTACTGCGCGACGATATCACTTGGGTTAACAACAAATTCTGGATAACGTTTACCCATCTTAATGTTATTACTACCTAAGATCATGCCTTGGTGGACGAGTTTTTGGAAAGGTTCATCAAAGCTGATATAGCCTTTATCATATAAATATTTAGTCCAAATACGAGAATAGATTAAGTGACCTACTGCGTGTTCTGGACCACCGATATATAGGTCTACTGGTAACCAGTGATCAGCGAGTTTCTTATCACAGAATGTTTTATCATTATGTGGATCAACATATCTTAAGAAATACCAGGAGGAACCCGCACTACCTGGCATTGTGGACGTTTCACGTTTACCGTGTAAGCCATTATGGTTATATTCTTTCCATTCTGTAGCGTTTTCTAATGGTGCTTGACCGTTATGGCCTTTATAGTCATCTAGTTCTGGTAAGACTAATGGTAATTCATCATCATCTAAAGCGTGGACTGTGCCATCATCAAGGTGGACGACAGGAACTGGTTCACCCCAGTATCTTTGTCTAGCAAAGACCCATTCTCTAAATTTATAGTTAACTTTTTGTTCACCGATGCCTTTTTCTTTTAAGAAATTAATCATCTTATTAATAGCGTCTTCTTTGTTTAAACCGTTAAGGAAACCACTATTGATGTGTAAGCCATCTTCTTCATAAGCTTCTTTAGAGATATCTCCGCCTTCTAAGACTTGGATGATATCTAGACCATACTTTTTAGCAAAGGCATAGTCTCTACTATCGTGAGCAGGGACCGCCATAATAGCGCCTGTTCCATAGCTTGCTAAAACATAATCAGAAATATAGATTGGAACTTTTTTATTATTTGCAGGGTTAATCGCATAAGCACCAGTAAAGCAACCGGTCTTATCTTTAGAAGTTGATGTTCTTTCAATTTCACTCTTCTTACTAGCCTCTTCAATATAAGCAAGAACATCTTTCTCTTGTTCTTTGCTCATAATCTTTTTGATTAAAGCGTGTTCAGGAGATAAGACACAATATGTGCATCCAAATAATGTATCCGCGCGTGTAGTAAAGACAATGAATGATTCATTGCTATCAGCGACTTGGAATTTGATTTCCGCGCCTATTGATTTACCAATCCAGTTTCTTTGGATTTCTTTTGTACTTTCTGGCCAATCAATTCTATTTAAACCTTCTAATAAGCGTTCAGCAAATTTAGGTTGATCAATAACCCATTGTTTGAGGTTCTTTCTAATAACTGGATAGCCACCTCTTTCACTCTTACCATCAATAACTTCATCGTTACTTAAAACAGTACCGAGTTCTTCACACCAGTTAACTGGCATATCAATGTATTTAGCGTAGCCATCTAAGAATAGACCTTTAAATATCCATTGGGTCCATTTATAGAAAGATGGATCACTTGTGGCGATGACTCTATCCCAGTCATAATCAAAACCGAGTTCTTTTAGTTGTTTTGTGAAGTATGCAATATTCTTTTGGGTAAAACCTTCTGGGTGATTACCTGTTTGAATAGCGTATTGTTCCGCGGGTAAACCAAAAGAGTCATAGCCCATTGGGTGAAGGACATTATAGCCTTGCATCCTTTTCATACGACATACGATGTCAGTCGCGGTATAGCCTTCTGGGTGACCAGCGTGTAAACCCACACCACTTGGATAAGGGAACATATCTAACGCATAGAATTTAGGTTTACTAAAATCATAGACGTCAGTCTTAAATGTTTTATTATCTTCCCAATACTTTTGCCACTTGGCTTCGATTTCACGATGATTGAATCCCATAATACATACTCCTTTAAGAGAGTTACTTAGTAAGTAACGTCTTATAAAGTTTAATGTATTCTAAGGTACTCTTCAACCATGAATTATCAGTATTCATTGCATTTTTCATCAATTGATGAAGCAATTTCTTGTTATTATAGACGTCATATGCATAATGAGATGTTCTAGTCATCTCATAAGCACTGTAGGCATCAAAGCCAAAGCCATTACTTGTTTCAGCGTTATTGCCGTCATAGCAAATAACACTATCTTTTAGGCCACCTGTTCTACGAACAATTGGTAAAGAACCATATCTTTGAGCAATCATTTGACCTAAGCCACATGGCTCAAATAAAGATGGCATAATAAAGAAGTCACTTGCAGCGTAGACTTTATGCGCGAGGTTATCGCTATAGCCGATAAATAGACCAATACGGTCTGGATATCTTCTCTTTAATTCTTCCCATTTTTGTTCGTATTGATGTTCACCACTACCGAGCATAAAGATATTCGCTCCTCTAGCGATTAATTCTTCTACCGCTGGGAAGATGATATCAAAACCTTTTTGCCAAGTAATACGTGTGACTAATGCATATAAAGGAGCTTTAGGATTTTTAATACCATATTGGTAGCATAAAGCTTCCTTATTAGCTTTCTTGCCGCTTACTAAGTTCTTCGCGGTATATTCTTGCGCGATTTGTTTATCAGTTTCAGGATTAAATTCTAAATAGTCGATGCCGTTTAAGATGCCAGAGAAGTCCCATTCTCTATAACGAAGGACACTATCTAGACCCATACCACCTTCAGGAGTTAATAATTCAAGATGATGGGTTGGGGAAACGGTTGTGATTTTATTTGAATAAACAATGCCCGCTTTTAAAGTGGATACTTGATCTTTGAAACGGACTGAACCGTTATCAAAATATTCATCTGTTAAGTTATAGAAATCACCTAATGTGAATTTAGGCATTAAGCCTTGGAAGGCTGGGTTATGGATGGTGAAAACAAATTTGGTTTTAGCAAATTTTTCTCTGCATTCTTCATCCACACGTAAGATACATGGAAGCATACCGGCTTGCCAGTCATGGACATGGATGATGTCTGGACGAGCGCGTTTACTTAATAAGAACTGCTTAACAGCGATGGTAAAGAACGCGAAGCGTTCACCATCATCAAAGTCACCATAAATATGGCCTCTTTCAAAATATTGTTGGTTTTCAATAAAGTAATAAGTGATGCCTTCATTCACTAATGAATAGACATCAACGTTTTGCTTACGCCAAGACATATGTGTCTTATAAGAAGCGGCTTTCTTTAAAGCTTTATCTGATATTTGACGACGAATTGAATCATAGAAAGGTAAAAATACGGAAACTTCTTCCCCCATCTTTACTAATTCTTTAGAAAGAGAATAAACGACATCAGCAAGACCACCCGTCTTACAGAAAGGACGGGCCTCACTGGCAACCATTACTATTTTCATGTTAGATATTAGCTCCAAAACTTATATACATGTAGTGATCATCATCACCAGCGACATCTCTAACTTCTTTAATCTGGACTTTCTTATCCGCGACAACATATTGGAGATGACTACCTTTACCCACTTTAGTGCCACTGAAGAGAATGCAGTCTTTGACAACCGCTCCTTCTTCCACGATGACATCACGGGAAAGGATGGAATTAATGACAGTACCTTTAATTGTTGAACCGTTAGAAATGAATGAATTACTAACGTTAGCCTTTTCACCATATAAGGCTGGAGGAGTATTGTGTGTGGTTGTATAAATTGGCCAATCTTCTTTGAAGAGTTGTTTTCTTACTTCATAAGATAAGAGTTCCATGGAATATTTAACAAAGCAATCAAAGTCTAAGATTGGAGCGACATAACCATCAAAAGAGAAGGCGTTGACTTCATATAAGCCATTAGTCGCACAGTAATTGACTAAATCACGAATATTAAATAAGGTAGAGATTTCTCTTGTCTTATTAACAAGTTGACAGAATGTTTTGTAATTGAAGATAAAGATTTCTAAAGAGATCATCGCTTCTTTAGCGGTGCCCATATTAATGGAGAAGTTCTTTACTAATTTGTTTTCTGTTTTGATAACATCACAGTTTAAGAATTCCTCTTTAGCGTTCTTCACTCTCTTATAAATAAGAGAAATTTCACGACCTGATTCGATATGTTTTTCAATATAATCTCTAAAGTCGATTGACATTAAGAAGAAGGCTGGGGCTACGACGACGTAGTCAGCATCGATATCTTCAAAGTGTAATCTATTAGATAATATGTTATTAACATCGGTATTAAATTTTCTACTTGGAACGTTTTCGTTATAGAAAATTCTTTGATTACCGGTTTTGGTATTGTTGACCCAAATAGAACCATCTCTAACGTGAGAAACCACAGAGTGGAGATGACGGTCCACTAAGATACCAACATTATCAATACCAGAGTTAGAGAAGTTTGATAATGTGAAGTCCATTAAGCCATATCTTCCTAAGAAAGAGACTGTACCAATTGGACGTTTTTCAGTGAGCTTGCCTAATGAAGGAGCATCATGTAAATTACAAAAACCATAGACTTTTGCCATATTAGTGAGACACCTTTCCGCCGACTAAGGCAATTTCTTTACTATTAGCGTTAACCACGACACCACTTTCAATTGTGGTATTTGGGGCCACGATTGCGTTATAGACTTTAGCGCCACGTTTAATCACGGAACCTTCCATGACTACGCAGCGATCAACAACTGCATCTTCTTCAATTAAGACTTCATTAGAAATAACAGAGGAAGTGACATTACCTAAGACAATGGCACCTTGGTTACAAATCGAAGATTTAATAGAAGCTTCTCTACCTAAATAATGCGGTAAAGAATATGTATCTTCAGTATAGATTCTAGTGCTTCTATCACCATGGAAATGTAAATCACTTCGATCAAGAGCGACGTCCATATTAGCTTCGTGTAAGGAATCTAATGTACCAACGTCTCTCCAATAGCCTTTAAATCTATAGGCTTGGAGTTTTAAACCATCGTTTAACATCGCTGGGATAATATCACCACCGAAGTCATGGTTTGTATCTAATGCTTTATCGGCAATTAAATACTTTCTTAATACTTTCCAAGTAAAGACATAAACACCCATAGAGGCTAAATTGCTCTTTGGTTTCTTTGGCTTTTCTTGGAATTCGGTAATACGGTCAGTTTTATCAACCGCCATAATGCCAAATCGACTTGCTTCTTTTGGATCAACTTCGATAACGGAGATTGTGGCATCAGCACCACTATCTACGTGGAGGTCAATCATTTCGTTATAAGTCGTTTTATAAATGTGGTCGCCTGAAAGAATCAGGACGTAATCTGGGGATAGACCATCAAGGAATTCAATGTTTTGCGTAATAGCGTCAGCGGTACCTTTGTACCAGTTAGCGCCTTCATCAGTTTGACGTGGGGCAATGGATGTGAGGAGAGCATGGACACCATTGAAACCCCATTTTTCACCATTACCGATGTAACTATCGAGAATGGTTGGTTCGTATTGGGTTAAAACACCAATTGTATTGATTCCACTGTTAGCACAGTTACTAAGAGGGAAATCAATAATTCTGTATTTAGCCGCAAAAGAGACAGCAGGTTTTGCCATTTTTTTAGTCAAAAGACCTAATCTTGTCCCTTTGCCGCCTGCAAGAATCATTGCTACGACATTATGTGACATAATATGCTCCTTTTTGTTCAATAAAAATTATAGCACTACGCACGCGTAGTTTAAAAACATTTTTGATACTTTGTTCTAACTTGCTATGATAATTGTATGAAAGTCCCAGTAGACCGTCGTAGAACTATATTAATCTTTATAATAATGGACCTATTATTCGCGGTAGGTCTATTCCTATCCTGTATGACTCTTTTTCTTTTTCAAAAATGGGGAGTCATTCAAATACTCATTATTATTCTTTATGTTCTAACTAGTATTGGGATGTTAGTCCTCTCCTTAGTGCGTAATTTCTACGTTATTGAAAACAAGTATCTAGTGCAAGTTAGAGCGTTTAAAGAAGCTTATTACCACTACAACGATGTAGTGTATATAGATAAAGAACAGTCAAAAAAGAAAAGAACCTTAGTGTTCTACACAAATAAAGGACATGTTAGATATCTAGCGTTTGATAGGAACGGGGAAATCTATCAAGCGATGCTTAAAAAGTGCAATAATTTGTTGAGTAAAGAAGAATTTAAGAAACGTTATCCTAACGTCAAAATGTAGATGAAATAGAGGTTAATTATCGTTAGCCTCTTTTTTGTTATTGATTTGTTAACTGAAAATTTTGATTTTCAATGATACGTTAAAAAACAAATTTATTGTTGCTATGATTTTTATCTTATGATAATATTAATCGGCAACAAATCAGGAGGACGATGATATGTCAAGAGTTTGTCCAGTATTAGGAAAAGGTCCAGTAAGCGGTAACAACCGTTCCCACTCTTTAAGAGCTACACGTCGTAGATGGAACACCAATCTTCAAGTTCGTACCGTCGTTGTTGATGGCAAAGAAATGCGTATTCGTATGTCTACAAGAGCATATCGTAGCCTCAATAAACAATATAAGGATCGCTAATCTTTTACTAAAAAGACAAGATATAAAAATCGACTCAGAAA
>CAMJEC010000011.1 GCA_946404585.1 uncultured Caryophanales bacterium | reverse complement strand
TTATTGTTAGATAGTCACCCAAATCATATGAGTGACCTTTAGAATAAACGTAAAGTCTTTCTCCTCCACTGTTAAAAAGGAAATAGTTTTCTTTAACGGTATAAACGATTCCAGAATAAGATTTCTTGCTATATGTTGGTTTTATGAATGAATAACCTAATCCAAAAACTATTCCTCCAAGGCAAAGTAAGGCCATTGGACGCTTAAAGCGTTTATAAACAAAGAAGAGAAAGACTAAAGCTATTCCTATAAATAGGAAGATTGAATAAGTGAGTACATTTCCTAAATAAAAAGATAAGAAAAATAAGAAAATGATCACTGATGTAAAATGACGTAATTACGAATCTTGTGATAAGTCGCGTTACCTATTCCATATACTTTAAGTAAATCTTCTAAAGTATTGAATGTACCGTTTTCACTACGATATGAAACAATCGAACTCGCAATGGATGTAGTAATGCCGTTTACGGACATTAAAGTTTCAGCGTCATCTTGATTGATGTTAACTTTGGATATTTCACTTTTAGAGCAAATATCTGTTTCATCAAACTTACTAGCGATGTAATAAGTTGTGCCCGCTTTTAATGTGGCGTTAGTAAAATAGGCTAAATCGTCTGCGTTAGCGGTTGTTCCACCTGCGGCTTCTAGTAAGTCATTCATGGTGATTCCGTCGCTTAGAACGTATGTTCCGGCCTTATAGACTTCACCTTCAATCGTGTACTTACTACCTTGTGGGGTGCTGACTTCGGTGATGTTATTGCTGTTTCCAGGATTGACGGGATTCAAGTCTGGATCAATGACTAAGAAGCCCACAATAACGATAAAAGCGACAATGACAACACCTATGAGTACTTTCATCATATAAAAAACCTCCTCTATAGATTAAATAGGGAGGTTTTTTCAAAATCGTCCAAAAAATTTGTTATTTTATTTCAATTTTTAAGATTTCGATCTTATAAGTCTTGATTGCTTTGACTTCAATGATGTCACCAACGGTCTTACCGACTAAGGCTTCACCTAATGGACAGGAGTTAGAAATCTTGCCATTGACTGGGTCAGATTCGACTGTACCAACAATCATGTATGAAGCTTCTTTGTTGTTTTCAAGGAAACGGATTGTAACTGTGGAACCTAAACCAACTTTCTTTGTATTCGCTTTGCCTTCTTCAATGATTTCAGCGTTAGCGATAATGTTTTCGATTTCTTTAATACGACCTTCGACTTCCGCTTGTTTTGCTCTAGCAGCGTCGTAGTCAGCGTTTTCAGATAAGTCGCCTTGTGCACGAGCTTCGGCTAATTGAACCTTGATTTCTTCACGTGCTACGTCGACTAAATATTTTAATTCGTCTTGTAATTTTTTATAACCAGCTTTGGTAAGTTTTTGTTTGTCTGCCATAACTTTCCCTCTTTTCTGCAAGCGATATTATATCAATATCGCATTAATATTACCAATATTTTATATTATTTGTTATCTTGCTTGAGCTCTTGAATCTTTGGATCGTCTTGCCAAGCGTTGAAAACTTCTTCTACTTCATCGTATTCTTCGTCATCTTCAATTGGCTCTAATTCGCCACTTTCAAGGTATCGCATAACGACGACTTCTTCATCTTTATCTTCGGTATCATAGAAGAAGACATAGGAAGTGCCTCTTTCTTCGTTATCATAGGTGAAAAGGATTTGCATTAAGTGTTCTTTACCTTCGTTATCGGTAACGACCATTTGCTTTTCGTTTTTGATTTCCATAATTAGTTTCCTTTCATTCTTAAATATGTATCGAGGATGACACAAGCGGCAATCTTATCAACATTGTCTTTTCTTTGTTGATGATTCATCCCTCTATCAGAGATGAAATTATTTGCCGTCACGCTTGATAATCTTTCATCCATTGTTTCAATGTTTAATGATGGTTTTTCTTTCTTTAAATCTTCAATAAAACGTAAAACGTTTTGGCTCATTTCACTTTGTTCACCTGATAAATGAAGAGGCATACCAATCACGATGTCATTAATCATCATCTTTTCACTTAATTCGATGACGTGTTTTCTCGCGACGATATATTGGTTTCTATCAAAGCGGAATGTCTCTAAACCGTGCACAAAACCAAGAGCGTCATTATAGGCCACTCCAAGGGTTTTTGTTCCTAAGTCTAAAGAAAGATACTTTTTAACCACGTTAATATATTAACGCGTTTAACAAATTATCGTTAGTTTTTTATTCGTAATGACTAATAATGATTTTGGCGTCAGTAAAAGAGACACTCTTATTAAGGGTGAAATGACAATATTGATAGCGCATTGCGGTATCAACACCAACACCATCTTCGAGCCTATCATCATATTCTAAATGAGCGTAGACAGTATTATTTTTAAGATATAGGCCTTTGAAAGAATATGAAAAAGCTGTACTAGTACAATCCAAAGTGCCACTTACAAAGTAATCAATACTTTCATAAGGTAAAGTTGCGAGATCACCAAAGGCTTCGCTATCTCTTAAAAGGCTTTTAAAGTTATTAGCTTCTTCAGCATTCTTAATAATGAAAATATTTTGACGATTATATTCCCCATCAAAGAGCGGACCATGAAAAGTATCAATCTGCGCAGTTGCATTTGCAATTTTGTCTTCTTCGGCTAAATTATTTGCTTTCAAAGCATCAACATAGATATATTCTCTACCAGAACTAGAACTACTTGTTGATTTAGTGCTTGGATTATTAATATTTGATGCACTATTAACTGGATTAGCACTGCAGCCCACTAAAGAAAGTAATGTCGCGATTAAGATGATTGATTTTTTCATAGTCTTTTTACCTCTCACCTATTAAGACGATTGGATTTGATAAAACTGTTAAAAAACTGAGTGATTTCTCACCCAGTCTTTATTTTACTTAATGATAAGCTTTTTAGCTTCTTCAATCTTAGCGATGTCTCTACCAGCACCTGAGGCTAAGTCTGGACGACCACCACCAGAGCCACCGAGTAAGGAAGCAATGTCTTTAACAAGCTTACCAGCGAGATAGCCTTTTTCATTAGCAGCTTTACCAGCAGCAACAACCACTGGATAACCACCATTTTCTTCACCGACTAAAGCGATGAGGTAATTGTCTCTATTAGCCTTTAGGCTATCAACGATCTTTAATAAAGAGTCACGCTTTTGATCTTTTAAGTATTTGAATAAGACTAATAAGCCGTCTTGTTCCTTAAATTCATTAGCAAGGTTACCACTTGTGGCGTTGGCTAATTTTTGTTTTAAGGTATCAGCTTCTTTACGATAAGCATCCTTTTCGTTTTGTAAGGCTTTGAGTTTATTTGGCACATCGTTAATAGAACCAATACCTAATAAATCACGGGCTTGATTGAGGATGTTTTCTCTCTTCTTAAGAAGTTCATAAGCACCGAAAGATGTTCTGGCTTGAATTCTTCTAATACCAGCGGCGACACTTTCTTCATATTCAATGACGAAGACACCGATATCACTTGTGTTAGTGACGTGTGTGCCACCACAGAATTCTTTACTGACTTCACCAAAGGTGACCACTCTTACTGTATCACCATATTTATCATCAAATAACGCTTTAGCACCCATCTTTTTAGCTTCTTCAATTGGAAGGACGAATGTTTCTTCTTTGATGGCTTGAGCGATATATTGATTAACTTTTCTTTCGACTTCCGCGATTTGTTCTGGAGACATCTTTTGGAAGTGATTGAAGTCAAAGTGAGAATATTCATCGTTAACATAACTACCGTGTTGAGCGATATGGTCACCTAAAACTTCAGTTAAAGCTTGTTGTAATAAGTGGACTGATGAATGGTTACGAGCAATTAAGGCTCTTCTA
This sequence comes from uncultured Caryophanales bacterium, assembly GCA_946404585.1. Classification (GTDB taxonomy): domain Bacteria; phylum Bacillota_I; class Bacilli_A; order RFN20; family CAG-826; genus RUG14515. The sequence continues at coordinate 15,838 of CAMJEC010000011.1, read as the reverse complement.
AATTCATCAATTTTAGCGACGACTTCATCACCAACTTTAACTTCACCAAACATCACTTTCACAGAATGTAAGTGTTGTTTATTAGGCGCTTTAATGACATTTGTGACTTTCATTGAGACATTGTCATTTTCAATGACGCCAGTATCAGCAACTTGACCACCGCTTTCAGCGTAGAAGTTAGTGACATCAAGGATGATTTCGCCTTCATCATCTAACGAATCGACTTTGTTACCATCTTTGAAACAAGCAACAACTTTGGCCTTAACTGGTTCACTACCATAGTTAAATTTAGAAGCCACTGTACATTTCATTAAATCGATGGCTTGTTTATTCATGGATTGTTGGTCACCACGCGCGGTTCTCGCTCTTTCTCTTTGCTCTTTCATGAGCTTTTCGAATTCTTCGAGATCCACTTTAATTCCTTGTTCTCCACAAATTTCTAAAGTGAGTTCTTTTGGGAAACCAAATGTATCATAGAGTTTGAAGACATCCGCACCTGTGACCGCTTTATTATCATTAATTAATTTCATTAATAAGGCTTCACCATTTGTTAAAGTCTTGATGAATTTTTCTTCTTCGGCTTTGACAATCTTAGCGACGAATTCTTTCTTATCTTGTAAATATGGATAATAGTCTTCCATATTATTAGCGACGACATCTACGAGTTGATAGATGAATGGTCTTTCCATACCTAAGAGTTTGCCATAACGTACCGCTCTTCTAAGAAGTCTACGTAAAACGTAGCCTCTACCTTCATTAGAGAAAGATTCACCATCCGCTAAAGCGAAGGTAATTGTTCTGATGTGGTCAGCGATAACTCTAAAGGATCTTGGATTATCGTTATATTTCTTGCCACAGATTTGTTGAGTTTTTTCAATCATTGGCCAGAATAAGTCTGTTTCATAGCAGGTATCTGTGCCTTGGATAACAGTCACAAATCTTTCTAAACCCGCACCGGTATCGATGTTCTTACTTGGTAATTCTTTATATTCGCTTCTCTTTTTACCTGGTTCACTATTGAACTGAGAGAAGACGATATTCCAAATTTCCACGAATCTGAAGTTTGGTAAATCTTCAATTAAGAGTTTTAGGCCAACACCTTCTGGGTCAAACTTTTCACCTCTATCGAAATGGATTTCAGTATCTGGACCACATGGACCTTCACCGATTTCCCAGAAGTTATCTTCTTTAGTAATTAAATGGTCTTCAGGAACACCAGCATCCATCCAGCATTTCTTTGTTTCTAAATCATCTGGATGATAGGTGACATATAATCTTTCCTTAGGAAAGTTGAACCATTTTTCACTTGTTAACATTTCCCATGCCCATGGGATGACTTCTTTTCTAAAGTAGTCACCGATGGAGAAATTACCTAACATTTCAAAGAATGTTAAGTGAGTGGCATCACCAACGTTTTCAATATCGTTAGTTCTGATACATTTTTGCGCGTTTGTGATTCTTCTGCTTGGTGGGATTTCACTACCATCAAAGTATTTCTTTAAAGCAGCGACACCGGCGTTAATCCATAGTAATGTTGGGTCGTTCTTTGGAATTAAAGAAGAACCTGGTTCAACATGGTGACCTTTGCTTTCAAAGAAGTCTAACCACATTCTACGAATGTCTTTACTTTTCATGTACTTCATAGAATTACCTCCAAATAAATAAAAAGTACCTCTTTAAGGAACGGATTTCTCCGCGGTACCATCCTTATTCTTCCATGATTATGGGAGCACTTATTTAAGAATAAAACGTTATTCTGACGTCGGCATTACCCGAAACTTCGGAAGTGGCTTTATAGTATTTTCCTTATGCCCTTTTCACCAACCGGCACTCGCTAAAAGGTCAATAGCTATATGAGCTTCCTGCTTTGCGACAATAATATATCATTAAAAAATGATAAAAACTATAAATATTTGATAAGTTTATTCACTTATGATTTTAAAACCATAGAAATGACCTTGATAATAGATGACAGGATAATAATCATAATCGTAATCTAGATAGTCATACTCGCTGACTTTGATTTTTCCTACTGTATTTATTGGCTCACATTTTGCAAACAATGTACCATGGTCGTAAAGACCACCATCATAATAGTAATAAGCACCATTCTCATCAAAATCTAATACAACAGTTTGTTCATCATATTCAATAGATTCAAGATATGTTTCATTTTTTAAATCAAAGCGCATAAGCGTTGACTTTCCATGACGGCATATGCAGTCATCCGCATATTTTGGGCAGTCAGGATTATCAACTATTTCTCTTACTACAAAAAGCAAAATATCGCCTTTGATATAAACATAGTCGCACATTTTGTAGCGCTCGTAATTTAATGGTGTCTTGAAAGACTTATTGCCATAGGTAATGCGGAAATCGTCATTGACTTTGATGCCTTCAATTTTTCCATAATCTTGATGATAACAATAAAAATATTTATCAAACGATTCGAAAATCCCTCTACTAACTATTCTCAAATCCTTATAAGCGTAGTTAGGACCACGATGATGGAAGTAGATCATCGTCTCACCATCTCTAACGATGTCGTTGTCATGGATTTCTTCTGCTACAAGCGTTCTTTCATAAGTGGTCAAAGAATACTTTTCAATACCACTTCTAAAATTGCCTTCACCTTCAACTCGATATGAGTCAAAAAGGCAATACATATATCCGTCATATATCTCAATTGCTTCAACACAATGTTCAGGCTCAATCGTTTTAATTTCATTAAATTGATGATCCATCAGCGTAACTTTGCATTCTAAATAAGTTCCAGATTTAGTTGAAGAAGTATACACATATTGATCGTTAGCTCCAATATCTTCCAACCACCGATTATTATCACAATTTGGCAAAGAAACGACTGAAACATTACCATCTGCATCCATTTTTCGTAAGCTCGATAGACTTGATCCGTACGTGTAATAGATGGAACCGTCAGAATCAGTAAATATTGTATTGTACATAGAGAATATCTCAGCTGGCTTATGATATGTCTCAACGCGTCCTGAACTAGTAAAGCCAGAAAAAAGTGAACCCAATACAAATAATCCCACTATACCAATAATAGGTGAAACCACCATTGAGACGATTGCTATTGTCATCCATGCTTTTGTAGCTTTTGTCATATTGTCTCCTACTTAATAACTTTATCAATTAGACCACCACCAAGGCAGATATCCCCATCATAAATGACCGCGGCTTGGCCTGGAGTGACCGCTTTGATTGGCTCGACAAATTCTAAAGTGATTTGTTCATCATTTATTTCTTTAATGATGATTGGATTATCAGCTTGTCTATATCTAAACTTAGCGTTTAATCTTTGATTAGCTTCTGGTTTCTTACTAATCCAGTTTAAGTTAGTAACTGTACAGCCTTTTGAATATAAATAACTGCTTTCATCACCACTAGCGACATATAAAATGTTCTTTTTCACATCTTTATCAACGACAAACCAGCCTTTGGCTTCTTCTCCGTGAATGCCACCGATACCTAAGCCTTTTCTTTGACCGATTGTGTAATACATCGCACCTTCATGTTCACCGACTTTGCGGTTATTTTCGATATCGATGATATCCCCACGTTGAGCAGGGATGTAGTTCTTTAAGAAGTCTTTAAAGTTTCTTTCACCGATAAAACAGATACCAGTGCTGTCTTTTTTATCCATCACTGATTCTAAATCAAGTTCATGAGCGATTCTTCTCACTTCTGGCTTATCAATATCCCCTAATGGGAATAAGCAAAATGATAATTGTTCTTGTGAGATTTGACTTAAGAAATATGTTTGATCTTTGTTTTTATCAAAACTCTTAAGAAGATATGCCAAACCATCTTTATCAATACGCTTTGCGTAATGACCCATCGCTATTGCGTCATAACCATGTTCTTTAGCGTATTTTAGAAATGGTCCGAACTTAATATATTTATTGCAAAAAATATCTGGGTTAGGAGTTCTACCACATTCGTATTCTTTAATTAAATAGGTGAAAACGTTATCCCAGTACTCTTTGATATAATCAATTCTTAATAATTTGATACCGAGTTTATCAGCGACTTTTTGCGCATCATCATAGTCTTTTTCTTGTGGACATTGGTCGTTATTAATTGTGGGATTACCTAAATAGTCCCCATTAGCGAGGGCATCCCAGTTACGCATAAAGCAACCAGTCACTTCATGACCCGCTTTTAAAAGAAGATAAGCAGAGACCGCACTATCAACACCACCTGAAAGACCTAATAACACTTTCATATTATTTAAATAATTCCTCGCTATCTAACACCACAGTAAACGGTCCATCATTTACACTACTTACTTTCATATCAGCGCCAAAAACACCTGTGGCAATTGGACCAAACTTATTTTCAAGTTGCTGATTGAAATAAGCATATAATTCTCTAGCTTGATCAGGTTTCATTGCGTTCACAAAGGACGGTCTTCTTCCACCTGATGTATCCGCATATAAAGTGAATTGACTGACAGACATAATCTGTCCTTTAACATCATAAATTGATAAGTTTGTTAAGCCTCTTTCGTCCGCGAAAACACGTAAGGAAAGAATCTTATCAATCATCTTATCAACGAGTTTTTGATTATCACTATGAGTAAAACCAACGAGTAAACAAAAGCCACGGTCGATTTGGGAATAGACCTTATTATCAATTGTGACTGATGCGTTTAATACGGTGGTTAAAACAACTCTCATATTATTGAATAACTTCTAAGACAACCTTTGGTTTTTCAACGAATTCTTTGCTAATCTTGAAAGCATCGAAAACGTTCTTAGCGACACGATTAATTAAGGTAACATTCTTATTAGAATGTAACCAGCATAAGACTTCGCCTTCTTTAACGTAATCGCCAACTTTCTTATTAAGCATAATACCAGCGGACATATCAATGACATCGTCTAATGTTTCTCTACCACCACCTAAGGTCATGGAAGATAAACCGATTACTAAAGCATCAATAGATTTAACATAGCCTTCTTCTTTAGCGTAGATAGGAATGATATTTTTAGCGACTTCAAACTTCTCTGGATGGAGAATATATTCAACGTCACCACCTTGGGCTTCCACCATTTCTAAGAACTTATTGAAAGCGGAGCCATCTTTAATGCATTCTTCAAGCATTTTACGGCCGTGATTATAGTCTTTACAAATATGTGCTTGTTCAAGCATGATTGCACCACCAATATAGCAAAGTTCCATTAAATCTTCTGGACCTTCACCATGTAATGCTGCGATAGCTTCTTTAACCTCTAATGCATTACCAACCGCTAAACCTAGTGGTTCATCCATGTTACTTAAAACAGCACGTGTATCACGTTTCAAACCATTACCAATCTTCACCATTAATTTCGCTAAGATTCTGGCTTGGTTAATATCTTTCATAAAGGCGCCATTACCTAAAGTAACATCTAATAAAATTGCATCTGTACCAGCGGCTAATTTCTTAGACATAACAGAAGCGGCAATTAATGGAATAGATTCAACTGTACCTGTGACGTCTCTAAGAGCGTACATCTTCTTATCTGCAGGAACTAAGGATTGAGTTTGACCCGCAATAGCAATACCAATCTTATTAACTTGATTAATAAAACGATCACCATTAATTTGGATTGTTAATCCTGGGATAGATTCTAATTTATCTAAAGTACCACCAGTATGGCCTAAACCACGACCACTTAATTTAGCGAAAGTCGCGCCACAAGCGGCCACCATTGGTCCAAGGACCAAAGAGGTCTTATCACCAACACCACCAGTACTATGTTTATCAACTTTAACACCTCTAAGATTAGATAAATCTAATGTCTCACCAGAGTGTTCCATTAAATCAGTTAAGTTAATGACTTCTTCTTCAGTCATTCCTTTGAAAAGAATCGCCATATTCATCGCACTGACTTGGTAATCAGGGATGACACCATTGACATAACCGTCAATCCAGAAAGCAATCTCTTCACGAGTTAAAGCGTGGCCTTCACGCTTCTTAATGATTAAATCTACCATTCTCATAAGCAATACCTCACTATTTAGTTTACCATAAAAAAGGATTTTTTATAATAACGTTTCATGTTAGTTAATTCAAGAACTTTATAAGCTTTGTTTACGTTGCTAACAATACTTTAGTTGGGGTAAGATAATTTCGTGGAATTTTTAAATCATTTAAAAACATATCTAAACGATGAAGAAATTGATAAGCTTGCTAAGTCACTAGAGGAAGAAAGTAAGCACGCTTTACTTTTGAATGAGGAAAAGATGAGTGTGGACACACTACTCAGCATTTATCCAAATCTAGTGAGACATCCAATTATTCCTAATGCCTTTTTATACAATAAAAATGAACTTGAATTAGGTAAGAGTGTTTATCATGAACTTGGTTGCTTTTACTTGCAAGAACCAAGTGCGATGCTACCAGCATATTTACTTAATCCAAATGAAAACGATGTCGTTTTAGACTTATGCGCTGCACCAGGCGGTAAGAGTATGCAAGCATCTCTTCTCATGCATAATAAAGGACTCATTGTTTCTAATGATATCGCTAAAAATAGAGCGTTCGCGATTAGTGAAAATGCTGAGAGAATGGGAAGAGGCAATCTTCTTATTGTTAATAATGATTTTTCTAGTATTTATCAACACTATTTGAATACATTCGATAAGATTATTTTAGACGCTCCTTGCTCTGGCAGTGGCATGTTTAGAAAGATGGATGAGATGCAAGAAGATTGGTCCTACGCTAAAGTAGAGAAATACGCTGAGATTCAAAAATCACTCATTCTTATCGCCTATGCGATGCTTAAACAAGGTGGCGAGATGGTTTATTCCACTTGCTCTTTCTCATATGAAGAAGATGAAGAAGTCATTGATTATTTATTAAATAGTACCGATGCGGAAATAAAACCTATCGAGGATAATCCTTTATATTACGTTAGCAAAGCTAAACCATATGGCGTTCACTTATTGCCAAGTCTATTTCCAGGTGAAGGCCACTACATCTGCTTAATTAAAAAACCAGGCATCTTAAAACCTAGTGTTTCTAAAGAAAATAAAAACAAATTACCTTATGATATACCAACGAATGGTTATAGCCATTTTCAAAAATATGGTGACTATCTCTATTTGATGAGTAAAGAATTCAACGTTAAATACCTCAATGTCATCCGTTATGGCGTCAAGGTTGGTCAAATCGATAAAGGTGATATCAGATTCGATTATCACTACTCACATTTTGTGCAGTCGTTTAAAAGCGCCTTCGAAATAGATGAAAATGAAACCGCAAGGTATTTCCTTGGTGAAGGCGTCAATAAAAACACTAGCAAGGGCTATTGTCTTTTAAAATACAAAGGTATCAATGTCGATATCGCTAAAAGCGATGGTCGCATTATTAAGAACCGTTTACCGAAAGGTTTAAGAAAGAAATTAATATTCTAAAGAATAGCGTTAAATTTATACGCTTTTTCTTTATTCTCGCTCATGATCTTGTGATCAAGAGGTCTTAAGTGATAAGTAATTTCTTTTTGCACCATATTGCGCGTGATTTCCGCTAAATCGGATGTATTAAGTCCAGCGTATTCTTCTGGAGTGATTGGTTTTAGAAATGATACAGAAACAGGATATCTTTTAAACTGTGGATGCATCTTTAAGACACGGAAGGTGCCATATGTCGCGGCTGGTAAGATTGTAACCTTAGCTTTTTGGGCTGGTCTAAATGTTCCATGATGGAACGGGGCCACTGGTAACATTTGGTCACGAATTCTTGTGCCTTCTGGGAATATCATCCAGTTTCTTTCTTTTTTCTTTAAATCAGCTTCAACTTCTAACATCACTTTTAGTGATTGCCTTAAATCATCTCTATTCATGCTCTTCACATCTAAAGATTTTAAAGCACCTTTTAAAAGTGGCACTTTTTCAAGTTCCATCTTGCCAACAAAGGTTGTTGGTTTTTCAATCGCAATTAAAAATGGCACCGGATCAAAAGCGGACATGTGATTAGAAACTAGAAAGAAGTTTCCTTCAGTTGGAATATTTTCTAAGCCAAAAATATTCAAATCAACATGTAAAGCATCAGCGATTTGCTTAGAAAGTTTTCTAAATTTAGCGTTTCTAATGGCAAATGGCACTTTGTCTAAGTGTTTATTCCATCTACTGAAAGTAAAAAGACACGCGCCTAATAGGCGAGGACCAACTCTTAAAACGGCTCTTGAATAATGGAACATAGTTTACTTTGTTTTTAAGTTAGAACTGAAATGGCGGATTTGTTCCGCAAGGACATAAAGCCCCAATGTTGGATGAGACTCTAATCTACCAAATATTACCACAAAATGTCCATTTGGGATACGTAGTAATGGATTAGAGCTTGATCTATCCCAGTACATAACTGGGATTTTGCTGAAGAAAGAATTTTCTTCAAAAGGTTCACGTGACTCGATATCGATGTAACGGAACATAGGATGGTCTGCTATAGCGTCGCTAGCTTGACCCAACAACGTAATGGTGGAAATCATATTCCTCTCTCCTTGGCTAGTTATTTCTTAAGAAATAACATCTTTACTGAACACCCAGGAAGAAGACTATTTTTTACAGTTGTCGCCCTATCATCATCCACGCCGTTATATTCAGTGTAGTAATTATCTAACTCCACTGGAATCTTTTCGGTCTTTGGATTGATAAGAATGACAAATTCCTTTTCGTTATCAATGATGTTCTTATTTTTCGCACTCAATAGATAAACACCATTGTCCCAGTGAGAGATTTCGAAAACATTCTTAATCTCTTCTGGTTTGAAAAGATGTGTGTAAGCAAGTTTCTTCCGCAGGATATTGAAAAGACGGAAACGATTGACCATGTCAAAACGTTCATCAATGAGACGATAGTTAAGGTTATTGACGCCTATCGTCTTGTAGGTGTTGTCTAGTCCATCTTTGCTCTGACCAATCTCTTGACCAGCGTGCACTAAAGGAACACCGAACGAAAGAAGTAAAATGTGATTAGCGAGATTCACTCTATCTAAGAGCACTTTTTCTTCTTCAAACGCGTTAGAAACGAGCAATTTATCAAAAAGCGTACTATTATCATGACATTCAAGATAATTGATGCTTTGATTAGCGGTATTAAACATTGGTTGGTAGGATAAAGGTAATACTGATGCATGGAAGGCATAATCTAAGCCAAAGACATAGTCAGTGTTACCACATATATAGCCTTTTTCATGAAGATTAAATGATGAAGATGGACCTTTAACAATATCACGGTACGAATCATTAAAGAAGCCAAACTCTTTAAGTAATGCGGCGTTATTTTTACTGGCCTTTTCTTCACTAGGCAATTCTTCACCCATATCCCAGCCTTCACCATATAAGATAGCGTCTTCTTTGATCTTTCTAGCTTCCTTGTAACAGGCTTTCACTGTATTAATATCAAGTAAGCCCATCAGATCAAATCTTAAGCCATCAATATCAAAGTATTTGAAAAGATATTTCACACTATCGACGATGATTTTACTAGCCATCTTTCTTTCACTAGCGAAGTCATTGCCACATCCTGAGGCATTAGAAAGATAATGGTTTCTTCTACGTCTAAAATAATAATGCGGGACAGTCTTTTCAAAGTCACTGTTTTCATATTCATAAATGTGGTTATAAACCACATCCATAATAATTCTTAAGTCATTTTCATGATATTTATTGACCATTTCTTTGAACTCTAAGATGCGTGAAGCAGGCACTTCTGGATGAAGAGCGTAACTACCTTCAAGAGCGAAGAAAGATAATGTATCATAGCCCCAGTTATACCAGTCACTAGTCTTAATATCATCCTTAGAATCAAAGTCTAAAACTGGTTGGATTTGTACATGGGTAAAACCAAGATATTTAATGTAATCCAAACCAGCGGGATTACCCCCTACTGTTTGGCGATTAGTTTCCGCAAAACCGGCGAATTTACCTTTATTAACAGTGTTATTGTAATTACCTTCATTTAAATCACGAATATGAGTTTCATAAATAACGGCATCAACATAATTATTGATTGTGGTTTCTGGCTTTACATTCTTGATTTTAAGTAAGACATCGGTGTCAATAACCACAGAATATTCACTATTTAAACTAACTTCCTTACCATATAGGTCTTTAGCCTCAGTGACCACACCAGAGTTATTGATGATATAACGGTATTTGTAGTTTAATAAATTTCCATTTATTTTGAGGCGGTAGATACCTTTATCTTCTCTCGCCATTTCATAGATAATAACTTCATCTTTTGGAGAGATTAATTTGATCTTAACTTCACTGGCTAAAGGGGCCCACATCACAAATTCAGTGGCTTCTTTAGTGTAGTTACTGCCTAAGTCTTCTTTTTCATAAAAAAAGCGCTCATCAAAGTCTTTAAAATAAATCGCATCATTAACATCAATATTGGTACACTGTAAATCACCAACAAGTAAACGATAGTTTTTGCCTAATTCGTAATCTTTATCGAGATTGATATCAAAGATATAGATGTTATTTATGGAAGTAAAATGAGCGGTTTCTTTTTTGATTAGTTGCTCTTCTTTATATAAAGAAACTTTGAGTTTTTCAGGGCGAGGGATGTCGGTGAATAAAACGACATTAATCCTTCTCCAGGAGAATAACTTAGCCTTTAAATAACTAACCATTAGTCATCACTCCTGAAATAAGTTTGTTCGTCGCTTGTGGCGACACTTTCTTCATTAGAGGAGCCAAATTTATCTTGCACTAAAACTCTGCAGCCTTTGTTACCTTCGGTTTCGTTACCAACGACCCCTTCACTTTGTAAACGGAGGAAGAATCTACCAGCGCGGTTAAAACCAACGCCACATTCACGTTGAATACGTGAAATAGACATGAATTCTTGGCTCATAACCCATTCTTTAATGGATTGGTAACGTTCTTCTTCAGTATTACCATGTTCCTTAAATTCTGGGGTTTGCATATATTCATTGGCCGCTTGAGTGGCCTCTTCTTCTAAGTTAAGGAATTTCTCATCATAGTGAGTTTCATAGTGTTCTTTTAAATAACCAACGACACGAGAGATTTCAGTACGATGGATAAAGCAGCCTTGTAAACGCACAACACCCACACGGCTGACGAGAGGAGATTGGACAAGCATATCGCCTTTACCAATAAGCTTTTCCGCACCACCTTCACCAATGATGGTGATAGAGTCAACACTACTTGCAGTCATTAAAGCCACGTGCGTTGGTAAGTTAGCTTTAATAACACCAGTAACGACGTTAGTGGATGGACGTTGAGTGGAAATTAATAAGTGGATACCACAGGCTCTAGCTTTTTGCGCAAGAGAAACAACTGGCATAGATATTTCTTTACATTGGTCAACGATATCAGCGTATTCATCTAAGACGACAACAATATATGGAAGTTTTTCTAAACCGAGTCCTGGAGCATCTTCATTAAATTCTTTAATGTTGGTGGAGCCATTATCAGAGAACAAGGCATATCTTTCTTCCATTTCTTTACATAATCTATCAATTAATGTCTTCGCATCGTTTGGATCAGTGATGATTGGGCAAAGTAAGTGAGGCATATCTTTATAACGAGACATTTCAACTTTTTTTGGATCCACTAAAACGAGTTTTAAATCATCTGGTGAATTACGCATGATTAAAGTGACGATGATGGAATTAACAAAGATGGATTTACCACTACCAGTGGTACCAGCAATTAAGATGTGTGGGAATTCATCAAAGTCAGCGAATATTGTTTCACCTTTAATATTTTTACCAAAAGCCACGGCTAATGGATGTTTCTTAACATCAGGTAAGTCACTATAGACATCTTTAAATGAAACTGTCGTAACAGAAGCATTAGGAATTTCTAAACCAGATGAGGATTGACCTTCAACGATAGATTCAAATCTCGCGCTAACACCACCTAAACGGATTTGGATATCTTGCACTAAGTTATTCACGCTACGGGCGGAGACGTTACGGTCATAGGCGATATTAAAGCGCGTAACACTTGGACCGATAGTAAAGTCTTCAACATGAGCGCCAACACCAAAGTTTTGAATGGTTTGGTCAATAACTTCTTTTCTTTCACTAGCGACACGTTCGTTTAAAGCCTGTTGTTCACTAGTTTCATATGTATTAAGTACTTCAGTACTTGGTTGAATCCATTTCACTCTTTCTCTTGGTTTTGGTTGTTCAATTGGCTTAACTTCAGGCATTGGTTGTGCCACTGGAGCAGGAGCGACTGCTGGTTGAGCCACTTGTGGAGCTTCAAAAACAGGTTTTGCTTGCACTAATTCTTCGTTAACTTCAGGAACAGCGTTAAAGTCGAGTTGCATTTGTTCACTCTTAGTAGGTTCTTGTGGTTGCTCGACTGATTGCGTTTCAGGAATGATTTCTTCTTGTTGAATGTTATGTTGGCCGTTGTCAATTCTAAAACGTGCAGGAGCAAAGGTGCCATTTTCGTTGATACCAAAGTTATTAGCGCCACTATCTTGTTGGATAAATGTTGGAGATGAAATGGCTGCACTTCTTCTAGGAGTACCAGTAATTTCACTTTCATATGTATCTGGATCAATTTGACTTGCTTCCTTGATAACATCAATATTTCTGACCTTTTGAGGGGTCTTTTTATTCATAGAGATATCAGAAATTGTTTCTTCTTGTTCTTCTTTAACCACTGCGGCTTTTGGTTCTTTTTCTCTACCGATAGCACGAAGGATAAGAGGTAAGAAGTAAAGCAAGATGGCCACAACCGCTAAGATAATAGCGACGATTAAAGCGCCAAATGAGACATTAAATAAATTATTAAATAAAGCGACTAGGAAATAGCCAACGATGCCAGAGGCATATGGGAAGGAGAATAATCCTAAGATTGGATATTGCACGAAATCGAAATAGCGATTATCAAAATAAGAACTATACCATTCTCTAAAGTCATGAGTCTTTAGTTCAGTGTTTGTGGATAAGGCAAGATATTCGCCTTCATTAAGAGCGACCATTGATTGGAAATGTGCATAAAACATAAATCCAGCAACGATAAGGATTAATGAGGCAAAGAAATAAATATTGAATTTAATCTTGATAAATTTCTTAGCGAAGATGAATCTTAAGCCTAACGCTGCAACAGCGATAAACAAGGCATAAGAAAGAGCGCCGAAAGCATAGACAAAAGGAAATGCAGCATAACGGGCAACTGGGCCTGTATTAAGGCACAAGATGACAGTTATGAGACACATGGCTATGCCAACGAAGATATAAAAATGATTCTTATTCGCGACGAAAGGTTTTTTATTTGCCATATTAATATTATAAGTGCCTACGTGCGCATAAGACAAACGTTTTTTTAAATTAAAAAGCACTTTTTTCAGTGCTTTTTCTTAGCGGGTAACAATGATTGGAATGATCATTGGCTCACGGCCGTTTTCACGTTTAATGAAGCGACGTATTCTTTCTTGAGCATTGGCCTTAATTTCTTCGAAGTCGGTGTTGTTAACCGATAAAGCGGTTGTTACTTCATCAACGAAAATATTCGCTACTGATTTAAGAAGAGGTTCAGCTTCTTTAACGTAGACGAATCCTCTCATCTGACAGTCCGGACCAGCAATAATACGTTTCTCTTCAATAGAAACGGTGACGGCAATCACGACCACACCATCAACAGATAATTGACGACGGTCGTTAACGATATTTTCCGCGACATTAGTAGAAACGCCACTACCATCAACTAAGATTGGGTGAGTTGGCATAATAGCAGGGTTATTAGGAAGAATTGATGGTCTACCTAATTCATTGAAGCAAAGCTGCATGCCATTATCTAAGATAAACACATTCGTGTGATTTAAGCCAATGCCCATTGATAACGCTAGTTTAGCGTTAGCCATTAAGTTAATGAAGTTACCACGAACTGGTAAATAGTATCTTGGTTTTAAAACAGATAAGAAGAATTTTAAGTCATCTTGTCTTGGGTGCATAGCGGTAATTTGGTTCTTTTTAATCCACACGACCTCTGCCCCGGTACGATAGAGGTAATCAATGCTACGTGTCGCAATAGTTTCTAATGTTGGTGTCGGTAAGCCGGCATTGATGAAGATATCGCGTTTTGTTAAACGAATACGTTTGTCTTCGTTAGTGCCGTCCACTACTCTGATGAGTTCTTGGTAGAGTTCTTCGCCCTTACCAAGCATTAATATGACGAGCTCTTGTTCTCTTACTCTTAATAAGTCTTCTTTAGACACGATGATATCCACTGGGATACGAGATGGATTGAATTCCATAAGCATCTTCATGATGGTTCTAGTGAAATCGTTATAGAAGAAGATCTTCTTATTATTTTCAATACATAAGTCAATGATTTCACTAATACGGAAGAAGTTCTGCCAGAAGCAGTCAATAAAAATTCTTTTATTAGCGTTACTAAAGTACTTTTCAATCAAAGGAGTGACACGGTGATGTGGTGAGCAATAACCTTCGTGGTTAGCACCTTTACTTTCACTCATTAATAAGAATGTTGGTCTTTCACTGAGGACACTTAAAGCCTTCATATCAAAGATATAGGCTGGGATTTTAACTGAATAGTCGACAATAAAGTCACTTGTATAAACGATATTGCCTTTACTAGTTTCAATAGCCACACCAAAGGAATAAGCAGCGTTATGAGATGTTTGGAAAAAATGAAATTTTCTACCAGCGATCTCTAAAGCGCTTGTTGGTGGGATGACTTTGAATTCTAATGGAATTCTTAATGTATTGAAATTGAATTGGGTCTCAATAACGTGTTTGGTAAAGCGTGTACAAATAATTGGCGCTGGAGCGTCATCATAGAAATATTTTAAAGCACCCATGTTTTCATCATGAGCATGAGTCATAATATACGCTTTTACTCTATCCTTATTATTAATAAGATATTGAGCGTTTGCTAAAAGGTAGTCGACACCAGGAATGGTTTTATCAGGTAAGGCTAAACCAGCATCAATAACAAAGATATCATTATTGATTTCAATCACATAACAGTCACGGCCATTTTCATCTAGCCCGCCTAAAGCGGACACCTTAATAATGTCTTCCACAGTGTTCTCCTTTCATTAGTATGTTTCAACTTAAAGATATTATACCTTTAAGTTTTTAATATTAAAAGATATAAGCAGTTTGCAACATGACTACTTTGCTAATATTTAGCAAATAAATAGGCTATTAAATGACTGTGTAATTGATTTGGAAAGAGAGACCACAATAGGTGACTTTGAAAAAGCTTTCATTCGCTGCATCTTCAGGTAGTGTCAATTCTAATGTATAAGTACCAAAGTAATTAGTTTGGCTAGGAACGGAAACAAATTTTGCCACAGTTTCAGGTGCAAGCGCATCGCCTAATGCAGGATAGATACCATTGGCTGGGAGAGATTTTTCATTGCTATTATATGCTTTGATAACTTTATCTAAATCAGGGTTTTCTTTTCTTATGATTTCAAAGTCAATTGCGTATTTAACACCTTTTTTCAAAGAATAAACTTGTTTATCTTGCACAACACTAGGGGTAATTACGGTTTCGCCTTCTTTAATAGAAGTAAGTGTCATGTGATCAATATCATACATATTTTGTAGTTGGAAAGTGACACCACTTTCAGCGGAATAGCTGACAAAAGCATAGTCATACACTTGTCTACTAGCCATGCCATTGCAAACTACTAAAGCAAGTTTCTCATCTTTAATTTCATAGAAATATGAGTAGACCATATATTTATAAATTGGATTGGCTAAGCCATCAGCGGCTTCTTCAAAAAGGTCTTTTCTAAACAATTCCATAGAATTGTGCACGTCATATATCACCATTTGATAGCCGTCTTCATTAGAGAAAGC
>CAMJEC010000010.1 GCA_946404585.1 uncultured Caryophanales bacterium | reverse complement strand
GCAGATAAAAAGAGACTTAAAGAACAACTCTTAGAAGAAATGATTAGTAAGAAGAAAGGAGAAAGCCATGAAAGCAAGTAGAGCGAGATTAGCTGCGGTTATCATATCGGCGGTTCTTCTTACGGCCATCGCTGTTGTGACAGGCCTAGCCCTTATTGGTAACGTTTTCGGTGACAACATCTTCCTTAATAACATGCTAAACCTCATGACCATTGGCATGGTGGTTATTTTCGTTACTATTGTTTACTTATATGTTTCTAATTTATCAATGATTAAAACATTACAAGACGATAACGAATATAACTTAGGTGTGAGAAGTGCTTTCTTTAACATGTACGCTTTCCAAAAACGTGTTGAACTTCGTTCTAGATTAAATAAAATTGGCAAAAAAGCTGAACATATTATCGCTTTTACATTCTCTTCTTTAGTCATTTCTCAAAACGTTAATAGAAACCATGAAATCTATTTAATCAACAACCACATCGCTAATTTCTTAGAAGAATTACCTCTTAAGATCGGGGCGAAGAAGAGAGACTTTGTCTATGCCTTCTCCCGTGGTTCTTTCTTAATCTACTGCGCTAAACAAAACGAACAAGCGATTCAAAATATCTGTGAAATCATCGCTAAAGATGCTTATGATTTTGGCGAACAAAACTGTCGTCATATTTGGGTGCAACCATTCTTCGGTGTTACTCGTGTCTATGATAGCGAACTTTTAACTCACCAAATTGAAAACGCTTTATTAGCGAGAGATAACTCTGAAAAGAACTTTGAAACAATTACTTATTATCAAGATTCTTTCCGTAAATCTGTTTCCTCTAACGATGTTGAAGAATTAACACAAGCCTTAGAAAACAAAGAATATGTTGTTTACTATCAACCAAAATTTGATTTAGCAAAAAGACAATTTATTTCTTCAGAAGCTTTAATCAGATGGAATTCCAAAAAGTATGGTTTATTAGCCCCAACTAAATTCCTTAACAAAGCGGAATCCATTGGTTTAATCCACGATATTGATATCTATGTCTTAAGACAAGTTTGTGAAGACTTAAATGAATTAATTAGAAGAGGTAGAAGAGTCTTACCAGTCTCTGTTAACTTCTCTTTATATGAATTCTATAGTGCTAACTTCTTAGATACCATTATGGGTATCTTAGATGAATTCAAAGTTCCAGCGAACTTAATTGAAATTGAAATTACAGAAGCGACTTCCCAAGCTAACCAATTCTTATCCATCTCCATTATTAAGAAACTTAAAGAAAATGGTATTCGAGTCTTAATGGATGACTTTGGTATTGGTTTCTCTAACGTCGGTAACTTAAGAAAGATTCCATTCGACGTTGTTAAGATTGATAAGTCATTTATTGATGGCATCGTTAACGACACTAAATCACGTGAAATCGTGAGATTCTTAATTGGTCTATGTAAGATCAATGGTATGGAAGTTGTCGCTGAAGGTGTTGATAACAAAGAACAAGTTGAAATCTTAAAGAAAGCCAAGTGTGATACAATCCAAGGTTTCTATTATTCTGAAGCCTTAGAAAAGAAAGCTTTCGAAAAATTCTTAGATAATAACCCATTTGAAAAGAAGGAGGGCTCTAACGCATGATCATGATTATTGGTAGCCAACATGATGATATCCTCTATTTCGAAAGTGTCATCACTAACAAAAAAGAAGAACTCATCATGGGCAAATTCAAAGTGACCATTGGCACAATCTTTAACCAAGCGGTCATGTTAGTGGATCAAGTAAAAACAAATTACTTGAGCAGTGCTTTAACGTTATATCTCATTGAGAAATATTTCGTCATCCTTGTTTTAGTAGTGGGTCGTTGTATCGCCTATTCAAAAGATTTAAAACCATTAGATATTGTTATTTCTAAGCATGTTGTCTTAGGTGATGTTGACCAAGTTAACGAAGACAATGTTAAATATGGTCAAGTACCAGGATTTGAACAAGTCTTCGATGCTTCTGAAGATGTTGTTTCCTATTTAGAAAGCGCTTTTGAAAAGAGAACATTCTCTGTTTATAAAGAAGCTAACTTCATTTCCACGAGTGTGGACTATCATAAACCAGGTCAAATTTATGACATTGAAGAATTTGAACATATTTTAGGATTTGACACTAATGTGGTGTTTGACACAAATACCGGTGGTGTCGCTATTGGATGTAGCCTTACTAAAGTGCCATTTGTTTCTATTAAAGTTGTGGAACGTTATTTAGAAAAGAATAGTGATGTTAATACATACTTAAAAGCGATGAAAGAATACGTCAATATCGGTAAAGCCGTTGTTACATGTATTGGTGACATTGGTCGTAATGAAATCATCACTGAAGGAGGCAAGTAAGATGGCTAGACAAGTTAATAACAATCGTTCCATTAAGGTCTTCTTCCGTTTCGTCATGTTCTTCCCAATCGCTTTTATTATTGTCTTCGCGATTGTTGTCGCTCTTTTAGCGTTCTTCTACGCTAGAACTGATGACCCTGCATTATTCTTAGCGACAGTTATTTTTGCCGGCGCAATGATTGCCTTATATATTGCCTATTCCCTTTATGTTATGAGACAGTTTAGAAATGTCTTTATTAAAGGTTTATATGGTATTACTGTTTCTAACTTTGAAAACATCGCTAGAAATGATAATGAATTCCATGAATATCCAAATAAAAGTCAATATAAAGAAATCGCGGAATTAAACGAACACGTTGATGTCTTAAGAAAAGAATTAATCGGTGCGACACTTATTCCTAACGAAAATAACTTTGATGATATTGAATTAGATTATATTGATAAAGAAAAACATCTCGTTACTTTTGAATCTTTCAAAAGAGAACTTGATAACATCATCTTTAGATCTCAAAACTATCGCAATATCATTATCGAAACATATTACGCTCTTGAAGATGAAACCTTAACTAAGAAGAATATCGATTATATTCTCAAAGTCTTACAAGATAACTTCTATGACTATGAACAACCATTATATGTCCTTGGTGAAGATAGTAAGAGTATCTATCTCTATTTACCAAGAATTGATTCTTTAAGCAAAATTAAAGAGCAATTAGAAACATGTATGCGTAGTGCTTCTATCTCTAAACGTCTCGCCGAAGGTATTACTCCTTTAACCGCGCGTTTCTCCGTGGTTTGCTATCCATATAGTGACGTTAATGAATTATTCCCAGACTTACGTTACGCGAAACGTCAAGGTAACGATATTTTCTTCTATTTACCAAACCGTTTACATTCTTTAAAGAGTAACGCTATTTTAAGAAATTCCACCAACCTCAACAGCATGAGTAAAATCATCGCTCCATTAGCAGCAATGAAACATGGTATGAATAACTTTAATGAAAATAATAAGATTATTCAAAACACCATTAAGACAACCGCCCAATACTTTGGTATTAACTATGCTGGTATCATTGCCTTAGATTCTGTTAACAAACGTTATGTCATTGCCTATCAAGCAAATAATGATGAAATTAATCCATTATCTCAAGATGGCACTGTCAATCAGGCTTTAATACGCATAATGGACGAAACAAAGGACGATAATAGTTCTTATTACTTCTCATTAAGGAACCACGCGAATAACGCCTTAGGACGTCATTTAGACCGCATTGGACTAGAAAGTGGCTTCTATTATGTCATTAAGAATAACGATGTTGTCCAAGGTGTCATTTATTTCTTTAATAAAAATAAAGAATTAAAGTTCGATTCTTATATCCAAGAATCCATGTTAATGCTTTGTACAAGAATCGGCTCATTCTTAATCTCCGCGAAACGTGATAATGAAATTGAAAGCTCATTTGATGAAATCGATGCGATTCTTAAAATCGCTGACTTCTCCACATACCGCGTTAGTGCGGATGACTACACTCTTTTAAATGGTAGTCAAACATTAAAAGCTTTGTTCCCAAACGTTAAATTTGGTGAAAAATGTCATAAGGCTTTATATGGCTTAGATATGCCATGTAAGGACTGCCCACTTCTTACTGGTAATAAGAAAACAGTGAAAAATGGTAGAGATAATTATGAAACATCCTTAGTGTTATCTGATCACCATAATATCTATCGTGTTTTAGCGATTAAGAATATTTACTCTCATAAATCACAAAGCCGTTATAACCAAGACTTACTTGTTAATTCCTTCCATACACTCGTAGAGAACTTACAAGATGTCTACACAATGAACGGTAAGGGTTATTTATTACTCTTAAGAATTGATAACTTAGAAGAATTAGTGAAAGAACATGGTTCTGAAGGTACTTTGTCTATTCTCCGTGACTTCTCTAAACGTTTAAAGAAGTTACATAATGGTTTAGAAAATATCTATTACTACACTAATCAATTCTTAGCGTTACTATTCTACGAATACGGCCAAACTGACATCTTAGATGAATGTGAAAAGATCTACGCTGTCGCTAAAAACGTTGATAAGTCCGCGGACTATGTTTTAAATATCACCTTCTTACCAGTTTCTTATCCTCGTGCCTTCCCTAACGCTACAAGTTTAATTAAACAAGCTGATGTCTTCTCCACAAGAGGCCGTTATGAAGTGAACAAGGATTATATCTATTTTGATGAAAATGATTACACCAGAAGCGCGAATAGGGAAGAATACATTCTTTCTATTATTAAGAAATCATTTGGTGAAAAGACATATGATATCAACTTACAACCAATGGTTAGTTCCACTGATAAACAAATCTATGGCGCTGAGCTTCTCTTACGTATTTCTGATGATTATCGTAATATCGCCATGCGTACTGATGAAGTCGTTAATATCGCGGCGAAATACAATCAAATCGGTATCATTTCTCATGCCCTTCTTGATTTCACCGCCTCTTTATATAAAGAATATGGTGCGTTGTTCTTCTCATCTTTAGGCTTCAGAAGATTTGGTCTTAATACAGACTATTCCTTCTTTACCGATAAGAACTTCGCTAAAGATATTAAGAAATATATCGAAGACTTAAAACT
Source organism: uncultured Caryophanales bacterium (assembly GCA_946404585.1). Taxonomy (GTDB): domain Bacteria; phylum Bacillota_I; class Bacilli_A; order RFN20; family CAG-826; genus RUG14515. Next base: position 16,682 of record CAMJEC010000010.1, on the reverse strand, counting down.
TCCTAAACGTTTCATCGCATTCGAAATTCCAGAACACGATGTTTCCACTCATATTGATGAATTCAAGAGCATCGCTAAAATGCTTAGAGATCTCAATATCGTCTTAGTGTGTGACCAATATACAGGTCGATATATCTCTATTGAAATCTTAAAAGAAATCGGCTTCGATGAAGTGAAGATTTCCCGTAACCTTGTTAACCACATCGATAGTGATAACCAACGTTTCAACTCTTTGAAACAATTACTCTTATTAATCAACCGTTTCGAAATGAAAGCTTCTATCGTCGGTGTTGAAAACATTGACCAATTCTTACTCATCAAAGAAGTTGGTGTTGATGTCTTATTACAAGGCTTCTACTTCTTCAGACCATTAGAAAAGCAAGCTTTAATTGAAACATTAAGAGGCACTAATAAATTTAAGAAAGCTGATGAAGAATAATTCTTCATTAACCAATTAAGAAGTCTTCTTCAACGTAGTGATATTTGCTTTGGTCATCAAAGCGCATTTTGCTGCCCAATAATTGTAAGAAGGTAATAGGACCAAGTCGACCAATAAACATCAATAAAATGATGATAATTTTACTACCATAACTTAAGTGAGGAGTGACACCCGCACTAACGCCAACAGTACCGAAAGCGGAGAATACTTCGTAAATAAGGGCGCTGGCTTTTGTGCTTTGTAAACCTAATGCAGCGACGTCCATCTTAGATTCAAAGGCATAAATGCCAATGAAGCTTAAGAAGATGACGGAAACACCAAGAATAACTAAAGACATCGCTTTAACAATCACTTCGTTTGAATATCTTCTATGGAATGAAGTCACTTTGCGACCAGTTAAATAGCAAATCATCGCAAGGACAATAATATATAAAGTAGTGGTCTTAACCCCACCTGCGGTACCGAGTGGGTTACCACCGAAGAACATTAAGAAACAAGAGAAGACTTTATTAACCACACTTAACTTATCTTGATCAAGCGTAGCAAAGCCCGCAGTTCTACATGTCACTGATTGGAATAAAGCGTCAAATGGACGTTGGAATCCTTGACCCATCCAGAACACTAAGAAACCAGTAACGATTAAGATACCGGTCATTAATAATGAAATCTTTGTGAAGACACGTAATTGTGATAAGTTACGTTTAGCAAAGATATCCATCACGACGAGGAATGAGATGCCACCTAAGATAATAAGAAGCATGATATAAGAGCATAAATAGTAATATGCCCAATCTGGTAATGTGTCGATGAAACCACCATTACCTCTAATAAGAGAAGCATTACCAAATAAATCAAAACCAGCGTTGTTATAGGATGAAATAGAAGTGAATAAAGAATTCCATAAGCCACTTCCAACATCATGAGAATATGTTAAGAAGACTGGTAGGCCTAATAAGAAACCAATTAATTCGCAAGAGAAGGAGATTAAGATAATCTTTCTTACGAAAGTGGTGACCTGCGCCATATCTTCGTTATTGACCATTAAAGAGATAAATAAGCGATCTTTAAATTGTAATTTACGGTTAAATAATGTGAAAACGAAGGTGAATAAAGTAATAAAACCTAAACCACCAACTTGGATAAGCAATAATAATATTAATTGACCAGCGAAAGTTAATTCAGTTGCGATACCTTGGTTAAAACAGTTTAAACCAGTTACACAAGTGGCGGATGTCGCTAGGAATAAACAATCGATATAATTACCATAGTCATTTGCTGTTCTAGAAAATGGGAACATTAAAAGAACAGAGCCAATCAAAATGATGATGACAAATGAAAGAATAACTAGTAGGTAAGGATTAAGACGTTTCTTTTGATCTTTCATACCGATAGGTATAACCCTTTTAGAAAAAAATAGCAAGTTTTTATGCTTGCTATTATTTTTTCATGCAGTGGTGCGAGCGGGCTCACAAAAAGAAAAGAGTGAATGTCATTCACTCAATTCCTTATACATAATGTTATGGACATAATTACAAAGTTCAGTGCCATTCATTGAGGAATAATCCTCGTAATATAAGACTTGGACAACCTTTAATTCAACTTTAGTTGAACGTGGGAATCTTTTATGGATTTGGCTTGTACCTTTACAAGTCAAGATAACGATTGGACATTTAGTTTTAGTGGCAATATTGAAAGCGCCATTATGGAAGTCCGCTAAGATGACATGTTCTTCTTGACGGCTACCTTCTGGATAAATGCCAACACTTGAAGCACCAGAACCGATTAATTCAGCGGCTTTCTTGAATTGTTCAAGAGATTGCATCTTATCCGCTCTATTGACTGGCATATAACCATTACGCCACATGAATCTACCCGCTAAAGGAATCTTCATGTTGTCTTCTTTAGTGACAAAGGCTAAATCATATTTGCCTAATGCTTGAGCGGTGAGCATTGGATCAAATTTACTCTTATGGTTGCTAACGAGTAAGAACTTTTCATTTGGAATTTTATCTAAGCCAATTTTCTTTACACGAATATTAGCGTGGTTATTGATATAAGAGATACCACTTGTTAATAAGAAGTGGGCAAATTTAGATGGTTTTGTATAATTTTTCTTATAAGAAACAGTGAATCTACCCGCTAAATCAAAGAAGATCCAGGCAATCGCTAAACCACCAAAATAACCGGCAATAAATAAGACGATTGGACGGTAGAAGTCATACCACATTTGGACAGGCCAAAATGTGAATGCACTGACAATGGATAAAATAGCGCCAACGGCTACACAAAATATAGAAACAATCATATGTTAATTATTCAGCTTTAGCAGGTGGGACTAATTTGAGAGCTTTTGGACAGACTTCAACCTTGAATTCTTTACCACAAATCATTTCACCATCTACACAAACGTCAAAGTCTTTTGGAGAAACCATTTTGATTTCTTTAGCTTGACGATAAACGATTTTCTTTCTCTTTCTATCTAAATGTTTACCTTTGGTATATGTACCGATAATCATACCTAAGCCGAGGAATGTCATAGTCTTTAAAACGCAGACATCGATTAAACCATCAGTGTTATCACTCTTTGGAGCGCATTTGAATTGACCACCAACCCATTGACCTTGGGCTAAGGTCGCTAATAACATTTGTTTTTCATTAAGTTTTTCACCATCAGCGAAAACTTCGATATCGTTGAAACGACCCCATTTCATCGCGTCATGCTTTAAAGCATAGTCATATGGGTTTGTACCTTCTTTAGCGTCTTTTGGTAAACCATGTTCTTTATAGTAGTTACCACGAGCACCGACGATGGCGTCAAAACCAAAGTTAATAACGTTAATGGAATACATTGGTTCTCTTAAAGAAGCACCAGAGATTTTGCTTAAGTCAACTTCGATTGGTTGAGCGTTAATTAATGGTTTGAAATCACGATATTTTTCAACGTTTTCATTTGTGACACCATAGATCTTAACGAAGTCATTACCTGTACCAGTTGGTAAGATAGCGAGTTCAGCGTTATCAAAATCAACCATACCGTTGACTGCTTCATTAACAGTGCCATCACCGCCACAAGCATAAATTCTCACTGTGTCATTAGCGTTTTTCTTTAAATAACCTTTTAAGAATTCAACGACTGCACGTGGACCTGTGGTCTTGTATATTTCGTAATCTAATCCTTCAAAGCTTTCTTTGATCTTTTGTTCAAAGGCTACGCCGCCATCATTTGCCTTACCAGCGGCCGGATTAAAAATAATTAAATGTTTCATTTTGAAGTTCCCTCTTTCAAACAAGAAAAATATACCACACTAAGAAGAATATAAAAAATAAATTTTTTCTTGAGGAAAAAGACATTTAACAAAACGTCTATTATTGTTTACAATATTGTTGTTATGAAATTACTACAAAAAACATTGTTATTATTATCCATCGGTGGTCTCACTCTAACAGCCTGTGACTTTGAAAAAAGATGCTTCTGTTTAGAGACAAGTAAAGAAGAGAATTACACTGAAGGCGTTTGTATGCAACTTTCAAGAAACGATATTGTTGAAGTGGCATATGTTTATTGCTTAGCCAGCAATCCAGAAGCCTCACTTGGTGAACGTAAATATGAAGTCACTTGGAATGAAGAAATCAACTGGAGACAGTTCTCATTTACTGATGGTTTAAAAGGTAAAGTGTTCGATAGCATTACCATCGTTGGTGATGGCCATACATTAAAGTTTGAAATGCACGGTCTCTTAAGAGACCAAGAAGCCACTCATGGCTATATTAGGATTTCTCCTCAAGCATTTAAGGCTCACACTGATAACAGTAAAGAAGCTTATTTATATGCTTATTTCGCTATCGGTGATAGAACCGCTGATGTAGATAAACCAGACAATATAACTTTCTAATATGAATAAACTTTTTCAAGAAGCAAAAAATGCTCTTAACAATCATCAAGTGATTGCCTTTCCAACTGAAACAGTTTTCGGTTTAGGTGTCTTTTATGATGATGAAAAAGCCTATGAATTATTGAACCAAATCAAAAGAAGAAAAGAAGATAAACCATACACCTTAATGCTCCATGATTTAGAAGAGATTAATAAGTATGCCTTCATAGAAAAATCCCTATTAAATGCGCTTAAAAAGTTCATGCCTGGGCCAGTGACACTTTTGCTCAGGTGTAAAGAGTGCGTACCCGGGTATGTGACGCATAATACAGGCGTGATAGGGGTCAGAATCCCATCTAATAAGGAAGCACTAGATTTACTCAAATATTTAGAAAAACCATTATTAGTGCCTTCCGCTAATAGGGCGGATCAAAAGCCAGCCATGAATGATAAGGAAGTTAAAGACATCTTCAATGATGAAGTAGCGGTTATCATTCCTGGTCAATCAGTCGGGGGAGTTCCTTCCACAATCATTGATTTAACAGGTGAAGAAATCAGACTTGTTAGACAAGGACCTATTACATTAGAAGATATTAAAAAAGCCCTTTAGGGCTTTTCTTTTAATCTGTGAAGTCTTTATCTTCAACGATATAGAATGTGTAATCTGGATATTTATTTTGCAAAGTATCATGTATTTCTTTGATGAGTCTAGGAGCCTCTTTATCTTTGAAGTCCACGATAACATCAAATGAAATAGCTTTTATCTCTTGGTCACAATAGAAACCATGAATTTGTTTAATCGTTGGATGTTGTAAAACAACTTGTTGGATATCGTTTCTAATCTTATTGATAAGTGGATCACTGTTGTTGGAGGCATAAATGCCAATGGTCATAATGATGCCAAACTTCTCATATACTTCACCAGCGATTTTTCTTGTTAGTGGGTGAATGTCTTTCGCAGTCATCTTATCATCAACTTCGATATGGATAGAGCCAACACCTCTATCTGGACCATAGTTATTAACGATTAAATCATAGGCACCTTTAACTTCAGGATTTTCACACACTAAATGTTTAATCGCATCACTGGTTTCCTTACTCGTACGTTCACCAATAATGCTTGATAATGATTGCCTTAAAACATCAATGCCAGACTTAATCATGAATAGGCCAATGACGATACCAATATAACCTTCAATATTAACCTTCCCTTGTGATGCAAGAGACACGACAATTGCTACGAGTGTACCTAGGGATAACAAAGCGTCAAACAGTGCATCGATACCTGAGCCTTTTAGGGCTTCACTATTTACCTTCTTACCAACGAATCTAAAGTATAAACCAAGAACGATTTTTACTAAAACCGCAACACCGATAAGCACTAAAGAAAGAACATCAAAAACTGGCTCTCTCTTTTCAATGATGCTGATGATTGATTCAAAAATCGCACCAGAACCAGCGATGAGAATAATAACGCTAATAATTAAACTAGTAAGGTATTCAACTCGACCATGTCCATAAGGGTGTTTAGCGTCTGGTTTCTTTTGTGACAATTTAGTGCCCACAATGGTGATCACACTAGATAAAGCATCACTTAAGTTATTAATCGCATCCATGATGATAGCGATACTACCAGCGATAAAGCCAACAAATGCTTTAAGCGTGACTAAACCAAGATTGGTGAGAATACCAATAAGACTAGTTCTAACAATGACGTTACTTCTGTTATTTGCCATAAAAACCGTTGAGGACCTTATGCAATAATTGATAAAAAACTATTGCTTCTTCTTTCTCTAAACATACGCATTTAGCGATTTCAGGTGGCACCTCAAGAGCTTTCTTTTTGAGCTCATATCCTTTATCAGTGACAATGACCACTAATTCACGGCCATCTTTATCGCTTTTATTCTTTATAATATAGCCCTTCTTTTCTAACTTATTCAATAGTGGCGTTAAAGTTCCTGAATCAAGGTATAGTTTTTCCCCTAATTCTTTAACAGTAATATGATCTTTTTCCCATAACGCTAATAAGGTGATGTATTGGGTATAAGTTAAATCCAAAGCGCTTAATAAAGGTATATAGCGGCGGACGATTTCCTTACTCGCTACATACATCGGAAAGCAGATCTGATTATCAAGTTTTAATAACTCATCGTTTTTCATATTATTTGCCTAAAGCATTAACGATTGATTCTTCAATATCTTCTGGCTTAACAGTTGGTTCAAATCTACCTAAGAAAGTGCCATCTCTACCAATTAAGAATTTGGTGAAATTCCATTTAACTTTCTTAACCTTCTTTGATTCATTTTGAGATTCTAAATAAACGAATAAAGGATGGGCATCTTTGCCATTAACTTTAATCTTTTCAAATTGTGGGAATTGAGTGTTATATCTCAATGAACAAACTTGGTGAATCTCTTCAGAAGTTCCTGGAGCTTGGGCTAAGAATTGATTGCATGGGAAGTCTAAAATGACAAAACCCTGATCTTTATATTTTTCGTATAAAGCTTCTAAGCCTTCATATTGTGGAGTGAAGCCACATCTTGTCGCGGTATTAACCACAAGGATAACTTGTCCTTGATATTGTTGTAATGAAACATTGTTTCCTAAGTAATCATTTGCTGAGAAATCATAAATATTCATAATTATTTCCTCCATAATAAATTGTATGCAATCTAATTTTAATTGCAAGAAAAAAGACTCTTTATTTTCGAGCCTTTACTTCTTTGAGAACACTAATGCAGGTTTACCAATGACCACGCGAGTGTTGCTTGGCACATCTTCAAGTAGGAAGACGTTACTACCAATTGTGACATTATCACCAATCCTAATCGGTCCTAATAAAGAAGCACCAGCGTAGATTGTCACATTGTCTCCAACTTGTGGGTGTCTAACAACGCCTCTCATTTTTTCAGCGTTGCTTAAAGAGACCGCACCAAGAGTCACACATTGATAAATCTTCACTCTTTTACCAATAGTGGAGGTTTGACCGATAACAGTGCCTGTACCATGATCGATGAAGAATGGATAATCAATGACTGCGCCTGGATGGATATCAATACCAGTTTGAGAATGCGCTAGTTCAGAGAAGTAACGGGCGTGTACTTTATAGCCTAATTTATATAATACGTGTGAGATACGATAAGTAGCGATAGCTTTAAAACCAGGATAAGCCATCTTGATTTCATCTAATGAAGAAGCAGCGGGATCACTATCCATAAAGAACTGTAAATCTTCTTTTAAAATGTCTTTAATGATATCTAATTCATTCTTAAAGACAACAAAGTTATCTTTATTTTCTTCGATGGAGCGATAGAAAAGTTCTTCTAACTTGTCACCAGTATCATTACAAATGACATAAGAGAAGGAATTATCTAATAGTTCGCCTAAATTATTTTTGCAAATCATATTTCGTTAGAATTGTGCCATATTTCATTATAAATTACAAATGATAAGAATGTAAAAAGATGATACAATAACTATATAGTTACTATTGGAGATTACTCTCATGATTAAAAAAAGACATTTCTACATTGTAATCGGCATCTTATTAGCCGGTTTTATAGTTGGTTCATTTTTAGATTTACAAATTAACCAAGCTCTTTATTCTCAAGGCAATATGTTTGGTGTCATTATGGCCGCTTTTGGTACATATCCTTGCTATGCAGGATTATCATTTACCGCTGGTGGTTTATTAATTACTTCTTTAAAAAAGAAAGACTTACATATTGCATGGAGAATCATCTCTTGGTTCTTAGTGGCCTTAGGATATGGCTTATCTGTCTATCTGGGTTCTAAAGATGTTCCATCCGTTAATGGCTTTGATAACAAGCAATTATTACTTCCAACAATGGCCATCAACGTCTTTATTTTCGCTGGCTTTGGTGCATTAGGATTCTTAGTTTGCAAGAAAGGCGATATGAATACATTATGGATCGCCTTAATGGTGATGGCCGTTGTCTTCATCGTTGCCTTAATCCCAACAAGTTATTTGATTAAATTGGTTATCCATCGTCCACGTTACCGTTTTGTTGTTAATAGTGGTACAGTTGGTTTCTGCAATTGGTGGGAAACATGTAAAGACTATAAAAACTATATAAACGGAGACCTTGAATTATATGGTCACGTTATCACAAAAGAAGAATTTAAATCATTCCCAAGTGGTCACTCAGGTAGTGCCGCTATCATGATGATGGTCCTTCCATACTTATCAATGTTCTTTAAGAAATTGAAGGGTAAAGAAACAATGATGTTTTACATTGGCTTCGCTTGGACATTATTAATGATGTTCTCCAGAATGTTAGTGGGTGCACACTTCCTCACTGACACATGTATGGGTGCCCTAATTGTTGTCGTTGTGGTCTATATTGGCCATGAAATTGCCACTCGCAAAGGCTTAATCTATAAAGATGAATATCACCCACAACAACAAGAAGCAGTTCAACAATAATTGTAGGATATATTAGAATGAATAAAAAACTAGCTTTATTAGCAACATTACCAGCCTTGCTACTATCTTCATGTAGCTTCTTTCAGTTCTTTGAATCTGACGAAAAAACAGTGGATTTATATGTCTTAGATATGATCGCTGCAGACACCAATCCTAAACTAGATGATGCCTATATTAGTAGGGTCGATTTACGCTTTAAAAATGGGGAAAAGTATGTCCCTTATATCTCTTTAAAACAATACGCAAATATTTATAAGAAATTCCTTAATCCAAAAGTGGTCAGCGAAGTGGTTACTGAAGGCTTTGCGACATCATGGAAAATAGAATTAGATAACTCTTTACTTTTCTACGCTGTTATTTCACCAACTGAAAAACAAGTTTTAGTCGCCGGTGATTTAACTAGTGCTTTAAAGTCTGGTGAAGATGGTATTCAACCAACTTATGATGTCTTAAATTATGGCGCTAAAATGAATGCTTCTTTTGAACAAGTAGGAAAGAATAACTACGCTACTTATACATTTGAGGATTGTGACTTTGGTTATTTTAGAGATGGTGGAGAATTATATATGCCTTTAGGTCTTCTAGACCTAGCATTATCTGAAGCTACTACTCTTTATGTCACATACAACTATCGTAATTTATTTGCTTCCACTAATCCTGATGACTTTGCGCAATTAGCTTTTAGAGATGGCGTTAGTTATAACACTGTCGATGATCAAATGGTACGTGCCGTTAATGGTGCTTCTATGCCTGATTACTTAATCAATTACAACGCCAGTTGCTTCTTATTTGTGATGCAAAACTTCTATGGCTTAAGAGACCACTTTGGCATCAAGAGCATGAAGAAATATTATCAAGATAACAATTTGTATAATGACTTCTATTCAAACACCGCTAGCACAAGAGCGTTAGCGTTCTCTCAAGCTATCAATATGTTCGATGACAATCACTCCGCGATTATTAGTGTTAACCAAGCCTGGGGTGAAACCGCAAGAGCGCAATACGCTAAAGGCATTCTTGCTAGAAACGCTTTAGGAAAGCGTCTTCAAGTTTTACGTAAAGAAAAATATCAAGGCACTAATTCCTCATATGAGCCTGTTGAAGGCAATACCAAATATAGTAGTGATGGTAAGACTGCAATGTTCTATTTTGATTCATTTAAATATGGCACAGAGGACGAAGTCTTTGATAGTAACGGCCAAGTCAAAAGAACAGCCTTCAGATATGATACTTTCTGTTTATTCCGTGATGTTTTTAGCGACATAAACAGTCACCCATCAGTCGAAAATGTCATTATCGATGTTTCTTTAAATGGTGGTGGCACCCTTGGTGTCATGATGAAACTATTACCATTCCTCAGTAAGGATAATAAGTCTATCGCTAATTTCTACGATAGCGCTAATGGTATTGTTTATAAATATGAAAGTGTTTCTGACATTAACGGAGATAGAGCATATAACACTAACGAATCATATGGTAACAAATATAATTTCTATATTTTGACTTCTGATTGTTCATTCTCTTGTGGTAATGCTTTCCCATGCTATGCACAAGAATTAGGCGCCAAAGTTATTGGTGAAACATCTGGTGGTGGTGAATGCGCAGTTAGCATCCATTATTTACCAAATAGTCAATATATCTATCACTCTTCTAATCTCCACCTTGGTTCCTACAACAGTCAAACCAAGGAATTCAAAGGTTTTGAAGATGGTGCTACACCTGATATTCCATTAACGGAAAACAATAAACCAATGTGCACCATTGATGATAGAGGACAACCAGTTTTTAATATTCCTGAAGGATTTTATGATATTGATGCTTTAAGCGAAAAAATCGCTGGACACAATAACTAGTAAAAAGGAATTATTAAAAATAAAGTTGTAAAATTCTTTATTACTCTTATAATTTTTGTTGTATAACACAAAAGGGAGATATCGCATGGAAAATAAGTATCTTAAACTCCATTCACTTCTCAGAATGGCTGCTGCTCTTATCGCGTTAATCGTCTTTATTTCGATGTTCATCACAAAGCAGGTTTATCACCCAGATTACCCTGATCAAGCATTCTGCATGTGGAATGAAGCATTCTTCGATGATGCTGATGCAGGAACAAAGGGCACAGTACTTGGCTTTATTGGTTATTTATTCGTCTTATTCGGAGGACTCGCAGGTTTAGCCTTTGTATTCATTGACGAACTTATCGGTAAAGATCTCACAAAGAAATTATCATTCATCGCTGGTGGCGTTATCGCTGTTGGTGCTGTGATGATGCTCTTAACTGGTGTTCTCTATAGAGGCATGAACGGTGATGGCCTTGGCATTAAAGATTATCGCTTAGCCGCTGGACCAATTGTCTTCGCAATCTTATCATTCGTTGCCGCTGCTTGTAACGCTGCTGCTCCAATCTTAGAAGACAAGGGTCTTTAATTAAAATTAAAACTAGTAAAAACCAGCCACGTATGAGCTGGTTTTTTCTTTTTTACACTTGTAACAATTTGTAAATCACCATATTGCAATATTATTGCTATAATGGAGTTGAGGTTATACATATGTACACTTTATACACTGATACTGATACCGATATCACGCCAGAAGTAGCGGCTAGATACGGTTACAAACTTATTTCTATGCCTTACACAATTGATGGGCAAGAAATTCGTCCTTACGTTGATTTTAAGGAATTTGATTACAAAGCTTTCTATAACAAACTAAGAGCGGGTACTATTCCAACCACAAGCGCTCTTTCTCCAGTGGAATACATTAATTACTTTGAACCAGAATTTGCCGCGGGCAATGATATTCTTTATGTCCATTTCTCCGCTGCGATGTCTGCGACATTTAATTCTCTCCGCTTAGCGATGGAAGAATTAAGTGAAAAGTATCCAGAAAGAAAACTTACTCTCATTGATACCAAAGGTATTACCTTAGGTAGTTATAACATCTGCTTAAGCATTGGTGAGATGTATAAAAATGGTGCTTCCATTGAAGATATTCAAAAATGGGCGGCTACTGAAGTTGATAAGACAGCCTTCTATTTCTATGCTGATGACTTAAAGTTCTTCGGTAAAAGTGGTCGTGTTTCTGGCTTTGCGGCATTCTTTGGTAACATCATTGGTTTAAAACCAATCATCTACATTGGTGAAGATGGTAAGATGGCCACTAAAGACAAATGCCGTGGACGTAAACAAACATTACAAAAACTCTTACAATACGTTATTGATTTAGAAGATGATATTAAAGGTCATAGAGTGATTATTGCTCATACTGATGCTTTAGAAATTGCTGAAGAATTTGGTGCGATGCTTAAAGATCACTTCGGTCAAGACCTTAACATTGAATATGAAGTGGTGAATCCAACCGCTGGTAGCCACTGTGGTCCTAATGCAATGGGCGTTAGCTTCCACGCCAAGCACAGATAAAGATATGGCGCTAATAAGCGCCTTTCTTTTTGCTTATAAAATGCTATTATTATTTTGTTATGCAAAGATTAATTATCATTACAGGTGATTTAGCTGCTGGTAAATCAACTCTCGCTGCTGCCATAAGTGATTCTTTAGGTATTCCTTATATCATTAAAGACACTCTTAAAGAAATAGCGTGCGATAATATCGGTTATCAAACGCGTCAAGAAAATAGACAACTATCAATAACTGCTACGCAAGATATGATTTATTTCTTTAAGCAATGCGCTCTTGTGGGTAATGATTTGATCTTAGAAGCTAATTTCCGCACAGAAGAATTATTAGAAATAAAAGGTATTGCGGATGAATATAACTACAATGTAGTGTTACTTATTCTTACTGGTGATATCCCATTACTCTATCAAAGATTCTTAGATAGATTACCAAATAGACATATCGCACATCGCTCAATGAATCTAGATTATTCTTTAGAAAGATTTGCTGATTATATTAATGAATTAAGAGATCAAGACTTTGTCTTCACCCCTAATTATTTAGATATGTCTAATCTTGATGAAGATGAAGTGACTGAAGAAGCTCTTCAAATCATCAACGATGAACTAGGAAATTAATATGCAATCAATTAAAAACGTCTTTTATATTGGTCATGGTCCAAGTAGTTCACATACAATAGGGCCCACTAATGCAGTTAGATATATTCTTGAAACATATAAAGATATCGAAAGTATTAAAGTCACGTTATGTGGTTCTTTAGCCTCTACTGGTAAAGGCCACTTAACTGATTACATTATTGATAAATATTTAAAAGGTATTAATCACCGTATTGTTTTTGATGCTAGAAAAAAGACTAAACATCCTAATACGATGATCTTTGAAACTACCTTAAAAAGTGGTGCCAAAAAGAAAGATGTTATTGCTTCCATCGGCGGTGGTGCTATTTCGATAAATAAGGAAAAGAAGCAAGACGGTAGTGATTTATATCCACATCATACCTTATCTGAAATCATGCATTATTGCCGAGAATATGGCTATTCTTTATGGGAATATGCTTTATTCCATGAAGGTGAAAGTATTCTATCCTATATCGATGAAATATATAGCGCTATTAAAGAAGCAGTAGAGCGCGGTCTTAAAGCAGAAGGTGAACTTCCTGGTGAACTACATGTTAAAAGAAAAGCTAAAGTCATGTATGAAAACATGCTTAAAGAACATAAGGAAAATGATATCCAAACTAACGTCGCTATTGCCTCATTTGCCGCAAGTGAAGAAAATGCTGCTGGTGGTGTCATAGTGGTGGCTCCAACTTGTGGTAGTGCGGGTGTCATCCCAGGTGTTGTTAAATATTTAGAAATGAAGAGAGTTCCTTATGAAGATATTCGCAAAGGCTTCTTAGTCGCTGGTCTTATTGGCTTATTAGCCAAAAGCAATGCCTCTATCTCAGGTGCGGAAGCAGGATGTCAAGCAGAGATAGGTGTAGCGTGCGCGATGGGCGCAGCGATGATTGCGACCGCTCTTAACTATGAACATAAAAAGATTGCCCAATCTGCTGAAGTAGCGTTAGAGCATTCATTAGGTCTAACTTGTGATCCAGTTAAGGGATATGTTCAAATCCCTTGTATTGAAAGATGTGCAATATTTGCCTTGAAGGCAATTAATGCCGCTTCTATTGTTGATATCATGCCAATAGAAACCGCGAAAGTCACATTTGATGAATCATTATTAACGATGTATTTAACAGGAAAAGACCTGCACGCTGGATATCGTGAAACAGCAAAAAAAGGCTTGAGCAAAGTATTAAAGACAAATAAATAAGCGTATTTCTTAACATTTCAAAAAAATGTTATAGAATGATACCAGTATCGAAATTTAAGAAAGGAAGATTAGTTATGTATCGCAAAAATGCTTGGTTAAAGTATAAAGACAAAAAACCAGTGATGGACTTCGCTGAAGGCTATAAAGATTTCATTACAGTCGCTAAAAACGAAAGATTAGCGGTCCGTGAAGCAGAAAAGTTATTAAAAGCCAATGGCTTTAAGAACGCTGAAGAAGTCAAATCCGTTAAAGCCGGTGATCGTGTTTATTTCATTAACAAAAAGAAAAATGTCGCCGCTTTCATTATCGGCAAAGAACCAATTGAAAATGGTTTAAGAATCTTAGGAGCCCATATTGACTCCCCACGTTTAGACTTAAAAGAACACCCATTCTATGAATCTAAAGGCTTTGCCTTAGGTGATACTCACTATTATGGTGGTATCAAGAAATATCAATGGACAACAATTCCACTAGCCTTAATCGGTGTGGTTTGTAAGAAAGATGGTTCAGTTGTTGATATTAATATCGGTGATGATCCAAAAGATCCAATCGTTGGTGTGACTGATTTATTAATCCACTTATCCGCTGACCAAATGGCCAAAACCTTAGCAAAGGCTATTGAAGGTGAAAACCTTGATATCACATTAGGTTCTATGCCATTAGACGAAGATGAAAAAGAACCAGTTAAGGCTAATGTCTTACGTTTATTAAAAGAAAAATATGACATTGATGAAGAAGACTTCATCTCTGCTGAAATCGAAATCGTTCCAGCTGGTCCTGCTAGAGACTATGGCCTAGATAGAAGTATGGTTGCTGGCTATGGTCATGATGATAGAAGCTGTGCTTATACTTCTTTAATGGCTTTATTAGACACTAAGAAAGTCAATAAGACTGCTTGCTGTATTTTAGTCGATAAAGAAGAAATCGGCTCTGTCGGCGCCACTGGTGCTCAATCCTTATTCTTTGAAAATGCAATTGCTAAACTTCTCGCTTTAGCGGGTAATGATCACCCATTATGGGCGGCACGCTTAGCAATGGAAAATAGTGAAATGTTATCTTCTGACGTCAGCGCGGGCTATGACCCATTATATGCATCTGTTAACGATCCAAAGAATGCTGCTTATTTAGGTGAAGGCTTAGTCTTCAATAAATATACCGGTAGTCGTGGTAAATCAGGCAGTAACGATTCTATGCCTGAATACTATGCTTTCATTAGAAAGACAATGGATGACGCTAACGTTAACTGGCAAAACGCTGAACTTGGTAAAGTTGACCAAGGTGGTGGTGGCACAATCGCCTACATCTTAGGTAACTACAATATGAGAGTTATCGATGCTGGTATTCCAGTCCTTAACATGCACGCACCAATGGAAATCGTTTCCAAAGTTGATGTTTACGAGGCTTACCTTGGTTACAAGGCCTTCCTCGTCAAATAATAAACATAATGTAAAGGAGAAAGAATTTATGGGCTACGTAAAATGGATGGATGGCTTATCAAAAGTCCTTAAAATTGTCTTCTGTATCTTCTACCTTGACTTAACATGGATGGTCTATCGTATCATCAAGAAGGTCAATGAAAAGAACTGGGCAATGATGGCTGTTTGGATTGTTATCGCCGTGTTACTTGGCTGGATTTGGTGGGTCGTCGACCTTATCACAGTCATTACAAGTGACAAAGTCATTGAATTCTAATCAAAAGAAATACCCCATTTATGCAACTACTGCACTGGTGGGGTATTTTTATTATCAAAAGACTTTGACAATACCATATAAAAATATTATTATATTTAAGCATTTGGCGGGTGTGGTGAAGAGGCCTAACACACCTGGCTGTGAACCAGGCATTCGCCAGTTCGAATCTGGTCACTCGCCCCAAACTTAAATGTAATCTCCGGAAACGGGGATTTTTTTGTTAATGATTACGAGCGATTTCCGCTAATACATCATCGTTATAGAAATAGTCTCTATCTAATGGGACATCAACGATGACGCCATCATCTGGATGAGCACTTGGGTTATCTTTAAAACCGGCTCTTGGAGCAATACCAGAAATACGGAAGATCTTTCCATCTGGAGTCGCGGTAATATATGAATTACAGGCACCTCCTGCGGTATTTTCACCCACAATAGTGGCGCACTCGTTTTCTTTTGCTAAATGTGGAAACCATGTCGCACAGCTAAAGGACATCGCTGAAGTTAAAACAAAGAACTTATATTTATAAGCGAGGCAATCATCTTCGTTGAATACGCCATCCAAATTAGTGTCGATTTTATATGATTGAGAAGCCGCGGTTTTAGTTAAAGGGCAGTAAGTAGTTAATTCAACGTTTTCAGTTAAATAACCCAAGATACCAATCGCCGCGATAACACCGCCACCAAGATTACATGTTAAATCAAAATAAATGTTCTTAATGCCAGCTTTATTATTAATTTGTTTCATTAAAGAATAGACTAAAGCAAAGCTATCATAATTCACTAATTGTTCAGCAACAGAATCGGTCATTTCATATGGATAATATAAGAATTGATCAAAAGTAATAATCGCTGTATCACGATAATATCTAAGGCTTGGAATATTTCTACCTAAAGCCTTTTGTCTTCTAGCAAGTAAATCTTCTTCGTTGTCTATTAAAGCGAGATAACGTTCACTCATAATGCCCGTTCTAGTATATGTTGAAGCGCCACA
>CAMJEC010000009.1 GCA_946404585.1 uncultured Caryophanales bacterium | reverse complement strand
GGTAGAAGAATGGATTGCGTTTTATAACTCAACGAGATTAAAAAACAGGAACCTTGACTGATTCCTGTCTTTAGGTCTTTTTTTGAAGTGTGTCCGTTTTGGGGTTCACTTCATAATTAAGACGACTTTCTTTTACTTAATAATCTTTTCTGCGACTAGGATGGATATACTACTTAGTGCAGCGTTTATTGCCGCTCCTGTTTTATCTAATACCGATAAGTTTTCAGCGATATCAGCGTAGCCAGGATTAATCATATATTTAACAATTGGGAATAGTGTTTCTCTTTGTTTATTTAAGATATCTTTTTCTTCCTTAACTTCACCTTTCTTAAAGGTCATAGTTTTTCTATTCTTAATATCATATTTATTCCAAGAAATACCTTCTAACGATGGATTACCAGTTTTAGCGAATTCCACCCACATATTAGATACCGTCTCCGCTAATTCTTTATCTGCTACTTCTCCAGTATAGATGGTTTCATCAATGTTATAGAAGACATAAGCAAGTTCAACTGCGTGGCACGCTTTGTATAAAGGAATCTTACTTTCTTCCTTCCAATAATACATATAGAAATTACCATTATTAGAGGAATGACCTTCTGCTTGATAAATCATTGGTAAACGGAACATCATTTCATTATAGAATTCACTAATTCTTGTAATCTTATTTCCTTTAGTTTCTCTCATGAATTTTTTAACTAGTTCTTCATCTTCTTTACTGAGTTTAGAGATGTCGTTTTTATATTTAAAAGGCATACCCGCACAGTAATTAAATAAACCCCCTAATTCTCCAATCCAATAATTAATCTCATTAGCGTTACTGCCCATCATCATATCAATATCTTTAGTTTCACCTTTAAGATATGGTTCATATGGATTAAGAGGAATAAGTTCTCCATCTCTCATCGGGAAGTTATTAGCCTCATTAAGGCCTTCATTTAACTTCGCTAATTGTTCGGTGCTTAATTCCATTAAATCATCCATAGAATCCGTTTTTGCGGCCTTAATAAGCTTATCAGTAAATGACTTACACTCATCTTTTGCGTAAGTAAGCGCTAATGAGCCACTTTCCGCAATTACTCTATGGAATAATCCTTTAGCCTCTTTTACTAAAGGAAGAATAGAAACAGATCCTCCACCTGCGGATTCACCAAATATCGTGACATTATTAATATCACCACCAAAGGCTTGCCCATTACTTTGAATCCAACGTAAAGCTTCTATTTGATCATAAATACCTAAATTAGGAGCGTCATTAAATTCTTCCGCGCCTTTTAGATAACTTAAATCAATAAAACCAAATAAGCCCACTCTATAAGCAATAGTAATCAATATGACCTCTGGATGTAACTTAATAAAGTTTAAACCATCATATAATGGGTCAGCAGTACCTCCCCATCCATACGCGCCACCATGAATAAAGACCATGATTGGTTTATTCTTATCTTTACAAGCATCATTCACCCACACATTCAAATATAGACAATCTTCACTCTGTGGATAATATGATGCTCTTTCAGAATCAATGACAGTTTGAATGGGGGACTTACCATTATAATAAGCCTCATAAATCTTATCGCTCTTATTAACGGGAACAGGTTTCTTCCATCTTCTTTCATTAATTGGTGGTAAAGCAAAAGGAATACCCCTAAAAATAGATACCGTATCAATTACTTTTGGTACGAATACCCCGTTATGGCATTTAATAGAATGGGCTTTATCTGGGTTTTCTTTTAGTTCTTTATTCTCGCCAAATAAAGCCCTTACTCTTTCTTTTTCTAATGAGATTTTATCCTTACTCACTATTTCTTCCTTCTGAAAATACCGATAATCTTCGCAAAGAAGTTACTCTTATCACTTAACTTATTCTTAAGTTCAGCAACAGTAACATCTTTTTGAGAATTATGTGTCACTAATGCTTGAGCGGTCATGACGAATAAATCACGGAATTTTTCCATGCTTTCTTGATTGTATCTAGAAGCAGCGTAGTCAATCATTAAGATTAAACCTTCTTTACCATCTAAGATTTCCATATCAAGAATGGTTTGAGAAGCAGCTTGGTTTTGACGAATATCAATTGTTTCAATATTCATACCTTCCGCTCCACCCATATCACGGATATCTTGTTGATATAACAAATAGGCACATTCTTCATTACCGACTTGATTATGTCTATCAACATATTCATAGCAGCTATGTTCAATGCCACCTTGGACTTGTTTATGGATTTCTGCAAAGATATCACGAATTGTATCTTTATCATGTAAACGAATACCGACTGGTAAATCACGGAATAATAAACCAACAGTGGACATCATCTGCATGTCTTCACGGCCGTTATAAATCCAAGAAATCTTAATATCGTTTTTCTTGTTATAAATAGCGATTGCTAAAATCGCGACAGCGATGAAGAATTCGTTTCTACTAATGCGGTATTGTCTTTCCATCGCATTCATTTGTGCTTGTTCAATACCAAGTGGCACGAATAATTCACCTAATTCGTTTTCACGAGATTGATGATTGATAGCAGGATAACTAGACCATTCAACGCCATCATATAAATCTTCGAAATATTTCTTAGATTCTTCATAGAAAGAAGTCTTAATTGCTTCTTCTCTATTTGCGAGCATTAAGTAATAGAAGTCTGGATCTGGCATCATACCCATATAGGCTTTGCCAATATTACCCATAAAGACTTTTAAGGATGTACCATCAAAGACAGTGTGGTGGACATCAAAGAAGACGTAACCCGCTTTTTCGGTTTCAAAAACACGGCAGCGGTATAATCTACCACCGATAATCTTAAATGGCATAACTAAGTTATCTTTTAAGAGTTCAAATTCAAATTCAGAAAGTTTTTCCACTCTAATGTCTTCAATGATATCAGGTGTATATCTTTGGATAATTTCACCATCATCGTTGAAATGGAATGTGGTTAATAAGGCAGGGTGATTCTTAATCACAGTTTTCATTGTGCCCGCTAATTTCTCCATATCGAACATTTCTTTATCGACTTTAAGCATGGAGAATAAGTTATACATTGTTGATTTTGGTGTATATAACTGATAGTCAACCATGTATAGTTGTTCAGCGGTTAATGGATGATCAAGTTTCAAACTAGCAGCATTCTTTGCTTCTGGAGATTCGCCATCATCATTAGCGTGATTTTCTTCATATAACTTAGCGATCTTTTCTGGTGTTCTACCACGGAAAATCTCACTAGCGTTTAATCCTGGTAATTCAGCGTTAACAATGACTTGAATAGAACCAAGAGAATCACCACCTAATTCATAGAAGTCATCGTGGATACCAACTTTATCAACTTTAAGAACGGCCGCCATTGCGTTACATAGTTTTTCTTCAGTTTCGTTAGTAGGGGCAACATATTCTGTTCTAAAGTTTTCAGCATCTGGCTTTGGTAAAGCTTTTCTATCAAATTTGCCGTTTGCCTTAAGTGGTACTGAATCAATCTTCATAAAGAAGGCAGGAATCATGTAGTATGGAAGTCTCTTCATTAATTCTTGTCTAATTTCATTAGGATCGAATTGCACATCATCTAAATAGTAAGCACATAAATAACTCTTACCACCTTCTTCAAAGCCACGAGCAGCGGCCCAAGAAACTTTTAAAGCGGCCTTAACCGCGGCTTCAATTTCCGCTGGTTCGATACGATTACCATTAATCTTAATCATGTCACCTGAACGACCTAATAAGACATAGTTACCATTTTCATCTCTTCTAGCTAGGTCACCTGAATGATAGAAACCATCAGTGAAGGCTTTCTTACTTTCTTCAGGAAGATTGATATAGCCTCTCACATATGGGTTTTCAAAACATAATTCACCGATTTCACCTTCTGGGACTTCTTTACCATCTTCGTCTAATAAGACAATTTTGGTTTCAACCTCAGGTTTACCAATTGGACAAACTTCATACGATTTATCAATTAAGAAAACACCAACAGCAAAGCCGCTTTCGGAACAGGCATAAATATTAATTAATTCTAAGTTTTTGTTATAAACGTTATTAGCAGGTTCACTACCCACGAAGAGCATTCTTAAGAATGGTCCAGTAGTGTTACCAAGCATTCTAACGTAAGAAGGAGTTAAGAATGTAATGGAAATACGTTTTTCAAAGAAGAACATCTTTAACGCCATTGGATTCTTAATTGTGGCGTAACTAACAACGAAAGTCTTACCGTTATGCACACTAAGTGCTTTAAGAATAACAATAACGGAGGCTACGAAGTTTAAAGGCGCTAATAAGGCTAAACGATCTTTGCCATCAAATGGTGTTTGACCTTTAATTCTAATGGAATCAATTGCTCTTTCTAAATTGCCATATTCATGTAAGACACCTTTTGGATTACCAGTAGTGCCAGAAGTGTAGATAGCGTAAGCTGCATCGTGCATACCAACTTGTTCATACCCTTGAAGTGGCTCAATATGCATAATTTCATCCCAGTTCTTAGAAGAGATTTCAATCTTACAGCCACAGTCTTCACGGATGTAGTTAATACGTTCTGGAGCGTAGGTATCTTCCACTAATGCCCAAGCAGCGCCACTTTTCCAAACACCAATCATGGTGATAATTGGCATGACACCACGAGGAAGATTAATTAAGACAAAGTCTTCTTTGCCAATATTATTCTTTTTTAAGTATGCGTAAATACGACCAGATAGGTCATCTAATTGAGCGTAAGTAATACCCTTATTGTGGGCTTCGTCAAATAGAATCGCATTATTTGGCGATTCAGCGGTAAAAGCCGCTAGTTGTTCAATGATATACATAGGCAACTCCTATTTTTCGATTTTAAGAATATTGTCGAAACCAGACATTTCAAAAACGTCTAACACGTTTTGGTTTGGCTTGCGGATGATGACTTCACCTTCATTGCCTAAAGCTTTACGTGCTGCTAATAAGACACGTAAACCAGCGGATGAGATGTAGTTCACTTTCTGGAAATCAAAAACTAAGGATTGAATACCTTTTAAAGAATCACAGATTTGGTTGTTTAATTCAGGTGCGGAAGTGCTATCGATATTTCCATCGACCACAACAAAAAGTTCAGCACCTGAAAGTTGTTTTAAAACATTCATAAAATTTTCTCCCTTTTTATAAAAAACTTTATATTTCTATTACAACACGCGCCCACATAAAATGTCAAAAAGTAATTTCAATTAATAAAAGGTATCAACCACAAATAAAAACAGTGATAATCAATAAAGTCTTAACTTAGATGGCTTTTTATTTTATTTGAATAAAAAGTTTTCTATAATGAAATCAAAGATGGAAAACTTCAATTTATTGCAGATTACCACACTTAAAGGTGCAACTTTTTACTTAGACAATACAATGACTGTTAGACAAGCATTCGAAAAGTTTGCTTATCACAAGTTTACTGTTGTTCCTGTCCTGGATGGAAACGGTCATTATGTTACTTCCTTATCAGAAGGTGACATCCTAAGATTCATCCATGCGAGCGGGGGATTCAATCTCGCTTTAGCGGAAAAAACAAACATCTTAGAAATTGAAAGATATCGTCCATATAACGCTGTCTCTGTTGACGCTACTTTAGATGAACTCTATGCTCTAGCGTTATCCCAAAACTTCATCCCAGTCGTGGATGATAGAGAAGTCTTTATTGGTATCGTTAAAAGAAGAGATGTCTTCATCTATCTAAAGAAACAAATTGATAATAAATAAGAGGAAATAAATATGCTCTTTGTTAAGAAATGGTATTATCGCATTTACCAAAAAGTTTTAAAAATTGCGATGTGTTTTATGGACTGGAAAGAGCCTCAACTTTTAGAAGGTGAAGGCGCTGTTTTAAGATTACCTATATTAATTAAGGAAAAAGGAATAAATAAAGTCTTAGTGGTCACCGATAAAGGCTTAATGAGCATTCACTTATTAGATCCATTATTTGAGCAACTTAAGGCACACGGTATCGAATATTTCGTCTATGATGGTGTTCAACCAAACCCCACAATTCCTAATATCGAACATTGTCGAGATATGTATTTAGATAATAACTGCGAAGGTATTATTGCCTTTGGTGGTGGTTCTCCAATGGACTGCGCTAAAGCAGTGGCCGCAAGAGTGGTCAAACCTAAGAAATCAGTCAGAAAAATGAGAGGCTATTTAAAAGTTGGTAAAAAGCTTCCTCCATTCTTCGCTGTTCCTACAACCGCAGGTACAGGTTCTGAAACAACAGTGGCCGCTGTAGTAACTGATCCAGAAACTCATGAAAAGAATGCTATTTCTGATCCATGCTTAAGACCTAAATATGCAGTTTTAGATCCCGCTCTAACAATAGGTTTACCTCCACATATCACATCCACAACAGGCATGGATGCAATGACTCATGCTGTTGAAGCCTATATTGGTAAAAGTAATGTGAAATCCACAATTAGATATGCTGAAGATGCTACAAAACTAATTCATGATAATTTAGAAAAAGCCTATAACAATGGTAAAGACATGGAAGCTAGAGAGAATATGCTCAAAGCATCTTTCTATGCTGGTAGTGCTTTCACTAGAGCCTTTGTTGGCTATGTACACGCTATCGCACATAACTTAGGTGGCTTATATAACACTCCTCATGGTTTAGCTAATGCTGTTATTCTTCCATATGTTTTAGATTGGTATGGTTCTTCCGTTTATAAGAAATTAGCGAAGCTCGCTGATATCATTGGTATCACTAAAGAAAATATGAGCAATGAAGAAAAGGCGAAGGCCTTTATCGCCGAACTTAGAAGAATGAATCATGCCATGAATATTCCAGATAAATTCGACTTCATTAAAGAAGAAGATTTACCAACACTCATTAAGCGTGCACTAAAAGAAGGTAATCCTGGTTATCCAGTACCAAAAATCATGGATGAAAAAGAATGTGAAAAAGTCATTCGTTCATTCATGAAATAATGCTATAGTATTTCAGTTATGAAAAAGAAAGCCAAAGTCACAATAATTGTTGTGTCCGCTTTAGTGGGCGCATTAGTGGTTACCGCTAGTATTCCATTAATCGTTGATGCAGTTAAAACAAATAGTCTAAATGCAGATTATTCTTATCTAAGAAGTGACACTAATTATAAAGATAAAGTAGAACTCACAGGATTAGAGTTAGTAACTCAACACGTTTCATGTGGCTACGCTACGATCGAAATGATTTCAAGTTTCTATGGTAATAAAGTGACTGAAGATGATTTAGATGCTAGAAATAGTGCGGTTTCCACTCAAACATCTAAAGGCTTCTTAGATGAAATCAATAAATCAATTCCATCACGTAACTTTGTTAAACGTTCATATTTAAAACATGATGCTTTATTAAAAGAAGTTCATGATGCGATTAAAGATAATAAGCCAGTAGCCCTCGAGTGGGCGGCTAAATATGAAAATGAATGGACTCTTCATTTCTCAGTGGTAAGCGCTATTGATTTAGGTAATGACAAAGTCACCATCTATAATCCATATGGCTATATTGAAAATATTGAAGTAAAAGAGTTTGTTGATCGTACATCATTCAAAGCTTACAAAGGAATGCCGTTATTTTATAATTACGCTTTTGCTTTTGGCATGTTTGATAAGAACACAATTTTCTATGCAAAATAAGTGATTTTATTAAGAATCTTAAAATAATCACTCTATCGGGTGATTTTTTATTTACATATATATTTAATACCTTATAATGAATAGGCATAAAGAATATACCGAAAGGAAGTAAAAGGTATGAAATATATTACCGTATTAGAAGCTAGTGAAAAATGGGGAATTAATGAAAGAAGAGTTCGTGCTCTTTTAAAAGAGCAGAGAATTGAAGGTGCAATTCTTAAAGGTCATAAGTACTTTATACCGGAAAACGCACCAAAACCATTAGATCGCAGAATCAAGGGACAAAGGCTCTTTGAAGATTCTCCTTTAAAAGATATAAATTTTGACTTCAAGAATTATCGTAAACAATTTCCAACAGATGATGGATACTTTGGTCGTTACGGTGGTAGCTTTGTCCCTCCTAAGTTACAAAAGGCCATGGATGAGATTTACTATGGCTATCAAACAATTGCTAAATCATCTAAATTCATTGCTGAACTTAGAGAGATTAGAAAGAATTATCAAGGTCGTCCTACACCTGTGTATCACTGCCAAAATTTATCAAATTACTTAGGACGTGTACAGATTTACCTTAAAAGAGAAGATCTTAATCATGGTGGTGCACACAAGTTAAATAATGCGATGGGCCAAGCCTTATTAGCTAAATATTTAGGCAAGAAAAAACTCATTGCTGAAACAGGCGCTGGTAGTCATGGTTCCGCAGTCGCTATGGCGGCAGCATACTTTGGTTTAAAGTGTGATATCTATATGGGTGAAGTTGATATGGAAAAACAAGCCCCTAACGTTAAACGTATTGAAGTATTAGGCGCTAGAGTGGTACCAGTTAAGTTTGGTACAAGAACATTAAAAGAAGCAGTGGATGCCGCTTTTGAAGCCTATATGAAAGAGTATAAAGATGCATTCTATGTCATCGGTAGCGCTGTTGGCCCTCATCCATATCCATTAATGGTCAGAGATTTCCAAGAAGTTATCGGTAGAGAAGCCAAAGAACAATTCTTAGAAATGACAGGTGAATTACCAGATATCGTCACCGCTTGTGTTGGTGGTGGTTCTAATGCTATTGGTATGTTTGAAGCTTTCTTAGATGAACCAGTTAATATCGTTGGTGTTGAGGCTATGGGTACTGGTAAAGAAATCGGTAAAAACAGTGCCACGATGACATTAGGTAAAGAAATGGTCTTACACGGCTTTAATTCATATGTTCTTCAAAATGAAGATGGTACAGCGGGTGATGCTTATTCCATTGCCAGTGGTCTAGATTATCCCGGTGTTGGTCCAGAACATGCTTTCTTAAAAGATATTGGCCGTGTTAAATATGAATCAATCACTGATGATGAAGCCGCGGAAGCATTCTTCCTATTATCAAGATTAGAAGGTATTATTCCTGCTATCGAATCAAGTCATGCTTTAGCATA
Source organism: uncultured Caryophanales bacterium (assembly GCA_946404585.1). Taxonomy (GTDB): domain Bacteria; phylum Bacillota_I; class Bacilli_A; order RFN20; family CAG-826; genus RUG14515. The sequence continues at coordinate 13,127 of CAMJEC010000009.1, read as the reverse complement.
CGCTATTAAATGCGCAAGAAACATGAAGAGTGGATCAATACTTGTCTGCTTAAGTGGACGTGGTGATAAGGATATGGATTTCATGCTCGAGAAATATCCTCATATGTTCTTAGACGCTAAATAGTTTTCATAGAATAAAATCCTTTCAAAGAGGGCTACTTCGGTAGTCCTTTTTGTTGCATACGCGCTTACAAAGTGGGAAACTAATAACGAGGATTTAATCAATGAAAAAAATATTAGCTCGTTTAGCGCTTATTTCTTTTGCGCTTATTACTGCAGCCTGTGGTAATAAAGGTTCATCATCTGAGACTTCTTCTTCGGTGGAACCATCTATTTCTTCTGATACATCTACGCCAAGTTCAAATAGCTTAACGCCATCTAGTTCTGATCCTAAGATTGTTGATAATCAATTATCCGCGGCAAACGGACTTAAAGTTCACTTTAAAGAACAAGGCGCTAGAATCGATAAAATTGAATTTGATGGCAAACAAATCGCTAAAGATGGTTTTACCGTTGGTAGAGTTGCTAATCGTATTGCCGGTGGCAAATTTACCTTAAATGGTACTCAATATAGTGTTACCAAAAACGATGGTAATAACTCTCTTCATGGTGGTGGTAGATCATGGCAAGGACCATTTGCCACTGCAAACTGGAAGAAAGAAGAACAAACAATCAATTCGATTAAGTATTCTATCGTTTCACAAGATAAAGATAATGGTTACCCAGGTGAAATGAGGATGTTTGTGACATATACACTTTCTGAGACTGGTGAATTATCAATTGAATATAGCGCTACAACTACACAAGATACACTTTGCAATCCAACCAATCACCTATTCATTGATATCAATGGTAGTCGTAGTTATTCCAATGTTAAATTACAAGTTGCGGGTAGTAATTACACCCCATTACAAAATCAACTACCAACAGGTGAAGTTAAATCAGTCGCTGGTACAAAGTTTGATTATATTGATGAAAAAACTTTCAAGAGTAGTGAGAGCTATGACGATAACTATGTTTTAGATAAGGCTAAAGATACCTATGGTAAGGCCGCAACTTTAACTGGTACACAATATAAAGTCGATGTCTATACCGATAGACCAGGCTTACAACTTTATAAAGATGGTAATGGCAATATCTGTTTAGAAACACAGATGATGCCTGACGCTATCAATCATCCAGAATTTGATAAATACGGTACAACCGTTTTAAAAGCAGGTGAAACGTTCACCTCTAAAACTACATATCACTTCAGTAAAGTAGGAGCGTAATTATGAAAAAATTAACTTTGTTAAGCGTCGCACTTTTTGCGGTTTTATCAACTGGCTGTAATCAAAGCGAAGAATACGATTTTTACATTGATGATTCTGATGCCTGGCACACATTCATCGAAGGTGAAAATTTCAACTCTGATGGTTTAGGGGCCTACTTAAGAGGCGCTAAATCCGGAAAGTTAAAACCCGTTGAGTTTGAAGTAGAAAATGGTGAAAACCTTACTGCTGATCAAACAAGCGTTACTATCAAATATGGTGAGTATACCGCTGAATACCCAATCACTGTGAAGAAAGAATATCACATTGCTTGCGTTGGTGATTCACTTACCGCTGGTCATGTGTGGGCCAACGAATCATATCCAACATATTTAAGTGGCAATGTTAGCGAACACTATAAAGTTGGAAATTATGGTGTTAATGGCATCTCTATCACTGGTTATGGTGGTTCTTGGAAAAAACCAGAAAAACGCTATATTAAGCAAGACGTGTATACAAATTGTGTCAATTATGAACCAGATGTCTTTGCCGTTATGTTAGGCACAAACGATGCTACTGAATGGTCAAAAGCGGAACCAACATTCTTAAGTGAATATAAGATTCTTCTTGATTCTTTTATCGAACAATTCCCAAGAGCGAAATTCATTATGATGGTTTCCCCACCAGTTATTGACGATAATCAATTTGGTATTCCAAACGGTGAGATTAGAGATTATGTTAATCCTATTCAAAGAGAACTTGCGGAAGAGTATGGTTTTGAAACACTAGACTTACGAGAAGAATTTGAAGCAACAGCCGACTATCAAACAAAATATTTACGTGATAGAGATTATAGTGGAGTAGACCATGTTCACTTCACCAAAGAGGCCGCTCAATATGTCGCTAGTAGAGTCTGGGATATCGCTAAAGAGTTCAAGCTTTAAAAATTTTTAATAAAAATATTTTTTTGCCACAAAATAGGTTTATAATACAAGCACTAGCCTCTTAATTTAAGAGAAATGGCATAAAGAATAGGTTAATAAATACGTGGAGTTTTAAAACTTCCGTATTTATTATTTTACGCACATTATATATAATGATTGCACTATGGGAAAAACGATTAGAATTATCAAACTTATCTCTTTTATCATCATCGCTATTGAAGTTCTCCTTGGTGGTGTCTTTTCCATCATCTATTTCAATAACTTCTTTAACTTCTACGATAAGGTAAAGCCAGAATATATCGCCATTACAATGGCCATCATTATTGCGGTTGACTGTTTATTTGTCTGGATTATTATTTTAGTGCTCTCCTCATTAAGACAAAAAACTGACTTAAAAGCGGCCACAATTATTGGTAGTGACGTCCAAGAAGCCTATAACTTTGCGATGATTGGTTTAGCTATTACTGATGATCAAAACGTTGTCTTATGGACCAATGACTTATTCAAATCTAGACATATTGAAATCATGGACATGGATATCATTGAATGGCAACCAGAATTAGCGACTTTAAGGGACGTCGCTAATGGTGATCAAGTGGCTAAAATCGTTGTTAACTCAAGAACATATCAAGTTAAGCTCCTCCAAGAAGCGGGCTTATGGATCTTTAAAGATATCACCGATTATGAATCCATTTATAACTATTCCAAAGACCAAGCACCTGTCGTTGGTATTTTAACTATTGATAACTATGATGACGTTGTCCGTGGTGATGACGACTTCAATGACGTCGTTACTAAAGTTAAAAACGATATCTTTGGCTACGCTAAAGAATATGGTGTTCTTCTTAGAAGAATTAAAGACGATAGTTATTCCATGTTATGTAACTATGAAGCGTTCACTAAGATGCTTGAAGATAAATTCTCCATTATCGATAAAGTACGTGGGGAATCTACCCGTGGTGAAATCCCATTAACTCTTTCTATGGGCTTTGCGCATGACTTCCCAGACGTTATTAAATTAAATGACCTCGCTAATGATGCTTTGGATATCGCTATGTCTCGTGGTGGTGACCAAGTCGTTGTTTCTGCTTATGGTCAAGAAATGAAATTCTATGGTGGTAAATCTGAAGCTCAAGAAAAACGTAATAGAGTTAAGACTCGTGTTTTAGCCGACTCTCTTATCTCTTTAATCAATGCTTCTGACCGTGTCCTTATTATGGGCCATGCGATGATGGATATGGACGCTTTCGGTGCCTGTTTAGGTATGAAAGCCATTTGTAATCGTTTAAAGAAGAATTCTCGTATCGTTGTTGATTTAAAGAACACTGAATTCAAAACTAGATCAGCGATGACATCCTCATTTGGTAAAGATGAACTAGATAAATTAGTTGTGACTTCCAAAGAAGCTGAAGACTTAATCAATGGTAATACATTATTAATCGTCGTGGACGTCCACACTCCAAATATGGTTATGGCGCCTAAACTCATTGATAAAGCCGCTAAAATCGTTGTTATCGACCACCATAGACGTGCGGAAGAATATATCGATTCCCCAGTCTTTAACCATATCGATCCAGCGGCATCTTCCACTTGTGAATTAATCTCTGAATTCATCAGATTCTCATCTATCAACCCAAGAATTGAACTTCCAAGTACATATGCAACCATCATGCTCTCTGGTATCTTCTTAGATTCTAGTTACTTCAAGAGTAGAAATACTGGTATTAGAACATTTGAAGCAGCCACTATTCTTAAAGAATATGGCGCTGATAACTCCTTAGCGGATGATTTCTTAAAAGATGACTATGAAGAACATAAGGAAGTTACTGATATTACCACTAACTTAGATACCCCATATTATGGTGTGGTTATCGCTACCGCTAATCCAGATCGTTTATACGACCATGCAACAATTGCGAAAGCCGCTAACCTCTGCCTAACATTTAAAGGCGTACACGCTGCCTTCGTTATGGGTAAAGTTAGCAACCGTGAAATGCGTGTCTCAGCACGTAGTGATGGCACAATCAATGTCTCATTACTTGCCGAACGACTCGGAGGTGGTGGTCACTTCACTTCCGCAGCCGTCACCTTTAACACAAGCGACCCAAGAGAAGTTAAGAACGCCATCTTAGCGGTCTTAGAATCATCATTAACCGAAGCCACAAACAAGGGCTTACCAAAGAACAGTGAGGAGGATTAACGATATGAAAGTCATTTTATTAGCAGATGTCAAAAAACTCGGTAAAAAAGATCAAACAATCGAAGTCAGTGATGGCTATGCCGTCAATTTCCTCTTCCCTCGTAAACTTGCTGTCCAAGTCACCAAGAAAAGTGTCGAAGTTTTAGAAAATCAACAAGAAGAACGTAAAGAAAACGAAGCTAAAGCGAAAGCGGAAGCGCAAGAACTCGCTAAACGTTTAGACGAAATCACCTTACCTTTCAAAGTCAAAACAGGTAGAGAAGGTAAACTCTTCGGTGCGATTTCTTTAAAACAAGTGACTGACGAACTTGAAAAACAATACAAGATTACTATCGATAAAAGAAAATTCATTGATAAAGGACCACTTGATGTCCTTGGTTATTGGGACCTCAAAGTGGAATTACATAAAGGCGTTATCGCCAAAGTTCATGTGCATATAGAAGGGGAGGAGAAATGATATGGCCGTTAGTAAAAATAGTCGTGAGCTCCCTTATAATGCGCAAGCGGAGCAAGCGGTCCTAGGCTCAGCCTTATTATCTAGAGAATGCTTATATACTGTCTTCAGTAGATTAAACGAAGAAGATTTCTTCGTGGGTAAACATCAACTCATCTACCGCGCAATTAAGAACTTATTTGATAAACAAACTCCAGTGGATGTTTTAACTACCACTGAAGAATTAATGAATATGAAAGAACTCGAAACCATCGGTGGTGTTGAATATCTTCAACAATGCGCTGATGCAATGGTCGCTCTTTCTAGTATTGATTACTATATCAATATCGTTAATGACCAAGCCGTCTTAAGAAGACTTATTCAAACATGCCGTGATATCGATGCTGCTTATTTAAGCGAAGAAATCACTGATGTTAACGAATTCATCGCTAATAGTGAAACAACATTAAAAGATGCGGTTGAAAAAAGAAGAGTCGCAGAATTCAAAAAAGCCAAAGATGTTGCCGAAGAAGTTAAATTAAATATCGAAACACCACAAGAAGTGAAAACCGATGGTGTTAGTGGTCTTACCACTGGTTTTGATAGATTAAATAAAATTACTCAAGGTTTCCATCCAGGCGACATGATTATTGTTGCCGCTCGTCCTTCTGTTGGTAAAACCGCTTTAGCGCTTAATTTCGCCTATAGAGCGGCAAAACGTACAAATAAGCCTATTGCTATCTTCTCTTTGGAAATGCCTGCTGAAGCGCTTATTAAACGTCTTATCGGTGTGGAATCCGCTGTGTCATTAACCAAAATTACCACAGGTAACCTTGTGGGTGTTGAAAGAGCAAAAGTGGCTAACGCCATTTATAAAATTGGTAGTTTACCAATCTATATTGATGATTCCCCAAACGGCAAGTTAATGGATATCATCGCTAAGAGTAGAAAACTCCAAGCCAACGAACCTGAATTAGGTATGATTATCGTCGACTATTTAGGTTTAGTGACTACAGGTAGTACCGCCAAAGGATCAGACTCTCGTCAAGAAGAAGTCCGTAAAACATCCTTAGCCCTCAAAGCTTTAGCGAGAGAACTCCAAGTCCCAATTATTGTCGTTTCACAGTTATCCCGTGACGTTGAAAAACGTGGTGAAAATAAACGTCCTATCCTTTCTGACTTACGTGACTCTGGTTCTATCGAACAAGACGCTGACGTCGTCATGCTCCTTTACCGTGAAGACTATTATAAAAATAGTAAAGCACCTAACAATAACGCCGGTAATAAGAAGATGAGTAACTTAAGTGGTAGTGAACGTTTTGAAATGGTGAAAGAACAAAAAGAAAAGATTACTGGTGAACCAATGGGCGGTGACGTTTCTTATGTTGAAGTTAATGTCGCTAAAAACAGAAACGGTCAAACCGGTAATGCCTATCTCTTCTTCTATAAGAGCTTCGGTAGCTTTGATGAACCAACCGAAGAATGGCTCAAACAAATGCGAGAGATAGCCGAAAACGCAGCAAACTAATGTACTACCATATTATTGCTTCTGGTTCGAAAGGTAATGCGACCATTATTGTCTCTAATAAGACCGTATTATTAATTGATATGGGTATTTCTTTGACCCGTTTAACCGAAGGACTAGGAGAAGTAAATTTAAGCGTAAAAGACATCACAGGTGCCTTATTTACCCATAATCACGCTGATCATATCTCTGGCTTAAAATTCATTTCCCCAAAGATTATGTATGCATTAGAGGGAACTCTTCCTACTTCTTTATCTAATGTCGTAGAACTAAATAAACCATTTACTATCGGGGACTTTGTTATTACCCCAATTAAGACTAGCCATGATGCGATTAATCCATGTGGCTTTTTCATTAAGGATAAGGAACAATCATTATTCTATATGACTGATACAGGAGTCTTTTTAGAAGATAGCTTACCATTAGTGAAAAACCCAACATATCTCATCATTGAATCTAATCATGATATTAAGATGCTCTTGCACACTAATAGACCGTTTGAATTAAAGAATAGAATTCTTTCAGAATACGGTCATTTATGTAACGAAGATAGTGCGATCGCAGCAATATCTATTATTGGAGATGCCACGAAAGAAATTACTTTAGCCCACTTATCAGAAGAGGCTAATACTCCAGAAACTGCCTTAGAGGCTTATGATAAAATCTTTAATCACTTCCATATTAATAAGGATAAATATATTATTAGGTGCGCGAACCAGTGGACATCACTTTCGGGAGGAGACTTACCTCATGAAGATTAAGATTTACGCGATAGGGCACCTAAAAGAAGCCTATTTAAAACAAGGCATTAATGAATATCTCAAAAGACTTGAACCATATACCCAAGTAGAAGTTATTGAAGTGGATGATGAACCCGTTAATAACAACCCAAGTCAAAAGGATATTGAAAACGTTAAAAATAAAGAAGGCCAAAAGATTATTAAATTATTAAAAAATAATGAATATCTTATTGGTCTAGATTTAGTTAAAAAACAATTAACAAGCGAAGAGTTCGCTAAATATATCGAAGATAAATTTGTTTTAGGAGGTTCTAATATCTCCTTTGTCATCGGTGGCTCATATGGCCTTAGTGAAGAATTAAAGAACCGCTGCAACGATAGATTGTCTTTATCAAATATGACATTCCTTCATCAGATGACTAGATTGATTCTATTAGAACAAATCTATCGCGCATTTAAAATTAATAGAAATGAGGTATACCACAAATGAAAGACTATGAAGAATTTAAAAATCTAAGAAAAGAAAAGGATGAGAATAATCCATTCTGCGCTTTATATTTCCTTGAAAGTGGTGAATCATTTTATCTAGAACCAGTATTCTATACCCAATTAATGGGCTTTAAAGATCATTTCGCGGATAAATATCCACTCATTATCGATAAGATGCTTGAACTCGTAAAGAGAAATAAAAAAGTTGTCTTTACCGGTAACTTTGAGAACCCATTAACGGAAGTCGACAACTATATTTATTTAGAAGTTACTGACGTGACTGATGCCTTACAGATTTACGCTGAAGATAAGTCACGCGGTAGTGACTATGGGGATTAAGCTTGAGGTCTTAATTCCTTCATAGAGATCCACATCACTCTTAAACCTAAAGTTAAGATGAAGATGAGTGGAGCTTGGTTAGTTAAGAAGAATCCAGCAATCAATGTAATGATAGCAGGAGATAACGCTAATCTAGCTTCAATCTTTTGTGTTAACCATGGTGTGAAGTAATTGTTTGGATTGTTCTTACCACGAGTTAAGATCCACATTAAGAAGCCCATAACCACACTTAAACCAAAGAAGATTGCTAAATAGATACCACTTGTACCCCAAACATTAACAACCTTACTTGATTCATAAGATTTATCTAAGACTTTCTTAAAGTTCTTTAAAACACCATTGGTGTAGTTATCATCTAAGATGTTTTGGGCAACTGCATTACCTTCTTTATCGGTGACTGTTAATAATTCTTTTAAACCAGTAGTAGTGGCTTTCATGGTTTTGAAATCACCAGTGTAGGATGAAGTTAAAATCTTTGCGGTTTTATTACCATAAAGCACCATATAGAAAGAATCTGGGAAGACGACCATGTAGCTAGGTGTATAGATACCTTCTTTTTCAGTGGAAGCTTCTTTTGTTTCAAGTTTATATGTTTTAGCCGCGATAGCGGTGTTAACGATTTTCTTTTCCGCAGCAGTCATGACATCACTAACATAAAGCATGAAGTCATATTGTTTTGTCACGGCATTTTCATAAGTCGCGAATGGCTTATCGGAACCATAGGCACTATACGCAATAGCGTTACCATCTTCTTTGATGGTTAAGATGTGATCAACACCTAAATCAAATTCCACATTGCGATTGTCTTTTAAATCAATGGCCATCGCTGTGATGGTTCTTTCTAAACCATAAGTGTATCTATTTAAAAAAGTGGAACCATTGACATTAATTTGAGCGATAAAGATAGGAAGGACAGGCAAGAATAAAGATAAGACAAAGAAAACAATTGTTAACCATAATGGACCATTCTTTGCCCCTCTAATTGCCGCGGCATTATTCACTAATACGCCGAACCCATCTCTTAATACTTCTTTAGTTCTTTCTTTCATTTTGCTAACCTCGCAGTCAAACTATTTTACAAATATTGTTTGAAAGAGTAAACACAAATTGTCTAATTTCCATCAAATCATTTTTGCAGATAAATATTATTATTTATTTTTGGTCTACAATTAATCACGTAATTATTTATATCTAAATAATATAAAATATTATTTGTCTATTTCCAACACATAACAATATAACCATAGTCAGCGCAAGAAAGTCAATTTATTTATACTGCGTATATGTCAATATCATATCGTAGAGGTATACATATGAAAGAAATTTTCCCAAATATTCCTGAGATTAAATTCGAAGGAAAAGACAGCAAAAATCCTTTTGCTTTCCATTACTACAACCCAGACCAAATCATCTTAGGTAAACCAATGAAAGAACACCTCCCATTTGCTATGGCTTGGTGGCACAATCTTGGTGCAACAGGTGTTGATATGTTTGGCGCTGGCCCAGCTGATAAGAGTTTCGGTACTAAAGTTGGCACAATGGAACACGCTAAGGCCAAAGTCGATGCCGGTTTCGAATTCATGAAGAAACTTGGTATCAGATATTTCTGCTTCCATGATGTTGACTTAGTTCCAGAATGCGCAGATATCAAAGATACAAACAAAGAATTAGATGAAATCAGTGACTACATCTTAGAAAAGATGAAAGGCACAGATATCAAATGTTTATGGGGTACCGCCAATATGTTCAGCAACCCACGTTTCTGCAATGGTGCGGGTTCCACAAACAGTGCGGATGTCTTCGCTTTCGCCGCTGCTCAAGTTAAGAAAGCCTTAGATATCACCGTTAAATTAGGTGGTAGAGGTTACGTCTTCTGGGGTGGTCGTGAAGGTTACGAAACATTACTCAATACAGACGTTAAATTCGAACAAGAAAACATTGCTCGTTTAATGAAGATGGCTGTTGAATATGGCCGTTCCATCGGTTTCAAAGGCGATTTCTATATCGAACCAAAACCAAAAGAACCAATGAAACACCAATATGACTTCGACGCCGCTACAGCTATTGGCTTCTTAAGAGCCCACGGCTTAGACAAAGACTTCAAGTTAAATATTGAAGCTAACCACGCTACATTAGCCGGTCATACATTCCAACACGATTTAAGAATTTCCGCCATCAATGGTATGTTAGGTTCTATCGATGCTAACCAAGGCGATATGCTCTTAGGTTGGGATACAGACGAATTCCCATTCGATGTCTACAGTGCGACACAATGTATGTACGAAGTCTTAAAGAATGGTGGCCTCACAGGTGGTTTCAACTTTGACTCCAAAACACGTCGTCCATCCTACACAATGGAAGATATGTTCTTAGCCTATATCTTAGGTATGGATACATTCGCTTTAGGTTTAATCAAAGCTGCCCAAATCATCGAAGATGGCCGTATTGATCAATTCATCGAAAAGAAATATTCTTCCTTCCGTGAAACAGAAATCGGTCAAAAGATCTTAAACAACAAGACAAGCTTAAAAGAATTATCCGATTACGCTTGCAAGATGGGTGCTCCAGAACTTCCTGGTAGTGGTCGTCAAGAAATGCTCGAAGCCATCGTTAACGATGTCTTATTCGGTAAGTAATTCTTAGCAAAAAATTGAAAACAAACCACCGGTGAAAATCGGTGGTTTTTTTCTTACCAAAACTTAAATAAAACTTGGAATAATCAAGACTTATAAAATCAATTGCCTATTTCTTATTTATATAAATAAAATTTTAGTCATATTAAAGTTAGTAGATATAAAATAGCAAGATTGTCATACAGGTATGCACTCGTATCACTTACGATAAAGTATAAAGAAACAACAATTTAGACCTATAGTTTGTTTTAATTTCTTTGACGTTATATGGTTTTAAGGGCCCCTTTAACGTACATAATGAAAAACCCTTAAAGAAAGGAAACGCAACGAATCCGTTGCAAGAAAAGGTTTTATGAAAAAATCAAAACTCTTAACATTATTTGGTGTTATGCTTGCGATGGGTATTACTGCTTGTGGTGGCACAACTAATCCTTCAGATAGTAAACAACCAAGCACTAATCCATCATCACAACCACAACCATCACAATCATCCAGTGGTGATAAAACATCATCCACTCCATCATCATCATCCAGCACTCCAGCTCCATCTCCAGCCGCTGATCCAGAAGGTCACAAATTTGGTGCTGATGAAGACATAGCTGCAGGTGCCGAAGCCGGTACAGTTGCTTATAAGAAAGCCGCTTGTGAAGACAACGATGGTGCTATTAGATTAAAAGTTAATCAATCCGTCGTTACTTATGCTTCTGGTTCCACAAGAAAATCTGGTACCCCAGACGGTTACACAAAATTAACAAGTAACAATCAAAGCTTCTCCTTCAAATTTGAATTAGACAAAAATTACACTGGCAATTTATACTTCTTCGGTTGTATGGATGGCTGGTCAACAGAAGGCAATAGAGATGCTGGTTTCTACCGTCAAGGTACACCAAGCGCTAAAGTCGAAATTAACGGTACAGCATTAGATGCTTCCGCTCAACAAGATAAGAAATATAGAGATTACTTTGGTGAAGAACAAATCGATACAGATATGAGTAGCCCAAGTGACCACCTCTCTGTTGATGGTTATGCTCCATTTGCTCCAGTCCTCTTAAAGAAAGGTGTTAACGAAGTTAAATACACTAGAGTTCAAACTCAAAATATGCTCATTAAAGACTTTGTCTTTATCGTTCAAGAAGCTCAAGAATGGGGTCCAGCTCAAGACGTCGCTGCTGACGCTGAAGCCGGTACAGTTGCTTATAAGAAATACGCCAACAACTTTGATGGCTCCTACAAACTCGAAATCGCTTTAAACGATTCCATGCTAGATGGCACATCCGTCAACAAGAATGACCCAGCGGGTTACTTCAAATTAAAGAACAATAATGATAGCTTCTCCTTCAAGTTCAGCTATGATTCCATCGCCTATGGTGATATCTATCAACGTGGTGTCATGGATGGTTGGGCTTCCAACAAGGGCAAGAAATTATTCTCCGGTGGCACAAATGGTGCTGATGACTTCGAAATCAAAGTCAACGATCAAAAAGCCAACATCTATCCATCTCAAAAAGCTTTAACATTTGAACAAGCTATGCCAGGCGAAGCTCAAGAAGGTGATTTATCTCCATTAACCGATGTTTTAACCGCTCCAGTTCAATTGGCGAACGGTGTCAACCAATTCGTTTATAAGAGAATCGCAAGCTACAACCTTGCCTTAACACATATCGTCTTCATCGTTAAGAACTCTGATCACGTTCACGCCGCTGGCGAAGGTGCTGAATGGGCCAAAGATGCTGACTACCACTGGCACGTTTGTGGTAACGCTAATTGCAATGAAATCATCGACAAAGCCGAACATACATGGGTTGCTGATGAATCCAAGACAGACGTTCCATCAACAGAAACAGTCGCAGGTGTCCATTATGTTAAATGTTCAGTTTGTGGCCAAGAAGGTCAACAAGCTCTTCCATTAGCTGGTCACACATGGGGTGAAGCTCAAGAAAAGATTGGTAACCTCACACCACACGAATGTACAGGTTGCCACGCTAAGTGCTATGAATTAGACTTTGCTGATACAAATCCAGCAGTCTCTGCTTCCAAACTTAAAAAGGATGCTATTTGGGATGTTACAGGTCTTCCAGCCGGTACATATGATGTCGAATTATATGCTTGTGCTGCCAGCACAACATTACCACAAAATGTTATGGCTGATGCCACAACAGGCCGTTACCAATTCAGATTTGGCGAAGGTGACTATACAAACCCAGTTTCCAAGACATATGCTGCTCTCGGCTTAGGCACTGGTGAAAAAGCTGCTAATTGCCAATGGTCCGAACCATTCTGTCAATTAGTCGCCGCTGAAGGTACTGCAAGATTCGAAATTCACTGGACAGATAAAGGCTATTCCTGCTTTATCAGTGCAGTCCGTCTTGTTAAAGTTGCCTAATAGCAAATAAGTAAAATACGAAAGGGTCCTCAAGGGATCCTTTCTTTTTGTCTTAACCGCGCACATGCACACGATTAACTAGCGCAAAAAATATAATAATCCTATTTTAATGTGCGCAAGAATGTGAGAATATTAGAGTCAAGAGAGGATTTTATACATGAAAAAACAAGCATTATTATTTTTATTGCTCG
>CAMJEC010000008.1 GCA_946404585.1 uncultured Caryophanales bacterium | reverse complement strand
AACCATCGTTAATTAAATCGTCCATGCTTTTGTCTTTGAGATATCTAGATGTAATTTCTATGCTTCTCAGTAATCTTTTTACATAGTAAAAATCATTTTTAATGTTATCCATAGATTTTTATTCCGTCCTTCAAAATCTCGTTCATTAATTTGGCATTTTGGATTGCTGTTTCTAATCTTAGCAAATCGATCTTTTTCTTAAGTGTGGTTTCTAGTTCGTTTAATAGTTGATAATACTCAATGCCTTCAATACCTGAAACAATCATTAAATCGATATCGCTATCACTTCTTGCTTTGCTTTTAGCGTAACTACCAAAAAGATAAACTGCACTAACATCATATTTTTGGCAAACACTAGATACTGCATTTTTAATCAAATCGAGGGATAAAACTGCTTTACTAGCATAATCATTCAAGATAGTAAGCATTTGGTTATATTTAAATGTCCCTTTATATTGTTCTTCATCTTCGTAGCGGCAATATGTTCTAAAAGGTATGTTTAAAAAAGCCGCTGCTTCGGGCTGTGTAAGTCCTAATTGTTTTCTTGTTTCTTTTAGTTCCATGGCAATATTATAATTTATTTCTTGCCATTTTGGCAATATAAATTTCTAAAACTTGTCACTTATTTTCGATATAGTTCTACTACAGTCTCAACATGCGCAGTCATTGGGAACATATCAACAGGTTGAACATAGTTCACTTCATACATACTAGATAGATATTGGATATCTCTCGCTAATGTTTCTGGGTTACATGAAACATAGACTATTTTCTTAATACGTTTATTCATTACTGTTGATAAGAATGTTTCATCACTGCCACTTCTAGGTGGGTCCATGATTAGAACATCAATATCACCGTCATATTTAGTAATAAATTCACCTGCATCAGCACAGTGGAATTCAATATTATCGATATTATTTCTTTTTGCGTTCTCTATGGCGTTTTTATGCGCACTCTTGTTTATTTCTACAGAGATAACCTTTTTAGCGTTTCTTGCAGCTATTAGACCAATTGTGCCAACACCACTATAGGCATCAAGAACTACTTCTTTTTTATTAAAATCAATTAAATTAAGCGCGGAGGCATATAGTTTTTCTACTTGTATTGGGTTTACTTGGAAGAAACTAGCGGCACTAATCTCAAAAGACAAACCTAAAATATCATCTTTAATATGACCTGGACCATATAAGACTTTTTCTTGATTACCTAATATCACATTAGTGTGTCTAGAATTAACGTTTTCCACGATTGTGGTTATTTCAGGATGTCTATTAACTAACTCATTAATGAAATTCCTTTGTCCATGGAAGTTCATTTGCGTGGTCACTAAAACCACCATTAGTTCATCATAATGATAACTAGTTCTAATAAGAACATATCTTAAGATACCTTTACCACTATCTTCGTTATAGCAAGGGATATTCATTTCTTCTAAAAGTAATTTGATATCCCATAAGATAGGCGCGGCTCTTTTATCTTCAATCGCACATTCTTTAATCGGCATAATGATATGAGTGTTTTCTTTATAGAAACCAAACTTCACTTTGCCATTTCTATCCTTATTAAAAGGTACTTGGATCTTATTACGATAGTTATATGGTTCATCCATCCCTAAGCATGGTAAAACTTCTTGTTTAACATGAGCGATTCTTGTTAAAGCTTCTTTGACTCTTTTAGTTTTATACTTTAACTGTGCTTTATAGTCTAATTGTTGATATTGGCAGCCCCCACATGATGTACAAATCTTACATCTTGGTTGGATTCTATCTTTAGATAAGTTATAGAGTTTCTTAACTTTACCAAAATACACTCCTGCGCGGTGATATAGTATTTCAACATCCGCTTTTTCACCAGGGAAAATGCCATCACAAAAGATTATATCTTTCCCGTTTTTAATAACACCTTTGCCTTCGCTAGAAATATCGACACATGAACAATTTGAAATAATCTTTTGCATAACTTATCTATTTCATTATAATTGTTTCCGTGTTTTGAATAAATCAAAACATCATTAGAAAAGGAAACCATCCTATGAAATTATCAAAAGTTTTATTGCTCGCTAGTGCATTGGTTTTAGTGGCTTGTAATTCAAACGCTATTACAAGTAGTGAGGCTCCTGCAAGCACTGCTATATCCTCAAGTGTAGATTCAAGCAAAGAAAGCGCTTCTTCCACAAGGGAATCCACTAGTGCTTCAAGTATTGAATCAAGTTCTTCCAGTACTTCCAGTATTAGTTCTTCAGAGACACCAGTTGCTGATAAAACGTTAACAATTAATTTATTCAATCCATCGTGTGGATCGGTCAGCACAGAAGCATTAGACGCTAGATTATTGGATTACATCAACCAAGTTGCCACGACTGCTTTTGTTAGTGAAGTAAAGAACAGTAAATGCCAAATCTCTAATGATATTCCTAATAAAGGTGAAAAAGTATTAATCATTGGTTCCGCTAGTGCGCAAGGTTCATTAGAATTCACATTCATAGAAACAATTAAATCAGTCACTATTACCGCTCAAACATATCATAAACCATATATGGATTATGCAACTGGTAATACCAATCCTAACGTTGATACTGATTCAGTGTTATATGTTAATGTCATTAACACAGTTGATATAAAGCCAGTTAATGGTGAACCAGTAGAAAAAGAATATACTACTGAACTTAATGGTAAGATTCTTAAACTCACCAATAGCGGTGAAGAAAAGAGCAGAGTCTTCATTAAATCATTAACGTTTGTTTATTAGTCTTTATTTGATATGAAAAGAGTGATCCGTTTGTGTGGACCACTCTTTTTTGTTTGTTTCTTAAGTTAATTAAGCCACGTATGGGGTTAATTCCACTATTAAGGCCATACCACCGAAATAGACAGCACCATAGTTTGGAATGCTTGCTAATTGATCACTTGTTGGAGTGAATTTATTAACAGTACCTGCAGCAATGCTTTCCATTGGTTGTAAGAAATTGTTAGCGCCATCATAGGCTAATAAACCAAATTTCTCACCTAAATCCATAACTGGAGCACCAGCGTTGTTAAGACCTCTTAATGTCATATGTTGTGTGCAGATGCCTGTAATATAAGCAGTAATCTTATCGTTAGCATCAGAATAGTCAGGAGCAAATTCAACACCTTTTGCCATAGCAGCGGCGATTAAGGCTTGTTGAGCAGCTGGCTTATCTTCATCACTAGCGGCACTGTATGCAACATAGGCTTGATAAACACTATCATATGCTGGTTGACGGTAATCAAATGTATTAGTTACACCAGTATTGATCATGTTAACTGTGCCACAAGCAGGAACGGTTGTAATGCCTTCGGCATTGCCAGATTTATTTAAGACAATGAAGTTGAAGAAAGCATTTTCATCAGCAGCGGATAAAGCGGCATAGAGTTTACCTTCGCCCTTATCATTAGTCACATAAGATTTTGTTAATCCTGTAGCATAGAATAAGTCGGATAACATTTTAATTTCACCAGCTTTAGCTGTCGCTCCAAATTGTTGGAACCAAGCTTCTGAACCAGTGACATAGTTCTTGATTGTGCAATCAATGAAGTTAGCGGTTGGAGCGTGACCAAGAACAGTCATACCATTGTTTTCTTCATATGTATCTGTATCAGTATGGTCTTGAATGAGAACTGGACCACCACAGCTTCTGAATAATGTGTTCTTAGCGGTAATTGTGGAACCCCAGTTATATAAGAAGGAGTTATAGTTATCAAAGCATTTAACTTTATCTAATTCAAATTGAGTAAATGGTTCACCTTCACTACCATCTTCACCAAAGAATGTGATGTAGAACTTAGTGGCAATCATGTTATAGGCTTTTAAGGTTTTAGAACCCGCACCTTTAACAAAGATGATACCACCACCATAGATCTTATCTTCATCGCCTGTGGCTTTCTTACCGTTACCTGTCATATTGATGTTACGGAAGATAACATCATCACCAGCGAGAGTTTTAAACGCTGCAGAGTGACCAACAACTTCACCTTCCGCTGTGGTTTTTTGTCTATCTCTTTTAATCAATGGAATAGCAGAGAAGTCTAAATCAAAATAGTTACCTTCAACGGTCATATTACCTGGAATGGTACGATCATAGAAGAATGTGAAGTCCACTAATGAACCAGCAGCTTTTCTATCATTCAAAGCAGCGGCTTGTTCAGCGGTATAGAAGAAGTTAGCTGGTAAGTCGTTAGCAGTAACAGCAATATCTGTTTGGAAGATTAAAGACGCTGGGACATAATCAACATCCATATTGTTCGCGGTTTTGAATTCTCTCCATTGAACTCTCCAGTTATTACCATCTTCCATGACTGGTGAATCACGAGTGAAATCAACAGGACGGGTATCAAAATAGCCTAAATCTTTAGCGTTATAAACGTTATAACCATCCATAACATCAACGGTAATGGATTTAGTTAAAGATGCCACTCTAGAATCATCAACACCACCTGGGGCAATAGTAATGGTAAATGTTTTACCAACAGCCTCTTCAGTGAAATCGACATCGCATTCACGAGCGTCTAAAACTTTGAAATATTCTTCACCGACTGTAGTATCACCAAGTTTTGCACTAATTGTGAAATCGTGTAACCATTGGCTAGCACTAACTGGTTGATATGTTTTAGCGTCTAATACAGTTAAAGCTGGTTTAACATTGAATGGGTTATCATCACCAACTTTATATGATTGTGTGTGATCATAGAAACCATCATCATTCTTTTCATCTTTGGCTCTATTTTGTTCAAATAAGACAAATTCATGTTTAGCAGAAACGTTAGATAAAATAACGTTATCTTTAACTGTTACTTTACAAGTAGCAGAAATACTAGCGTTTTTCTTGCTCTTAACAGTGATGTTAGCCACACCAATCTTTTTAGCGGTGACTACACCGTTATCAACACTGGCAATAGTATCATCATCACTACTCCATTCCACTTCTTTATCAGTGGCGTTAGTTGGAGTGAACGAAACAGTTAATGTTTCTTTAGAATTTAATAAAATGCTTGTTTCAGTTTTGTTTAACTTAATAGATGTTAAGTCGATAACAGAACCTGAACTTGATGGTTTAGAAGTGCTTTCAGAAGAACCACTGTCGGAACTACTGATTGAACCACTATTACTATTTGAGCTTGAACTTGTAGGATCACTTGGATTACAAGCTACAACACTTGTTAATGATAGTAATGTAACTAATAACGTACTTAATTTGGCTTTTTTCATAACAAAGACCTCCTTTGTTAAGTCGCTCAATTATCATAACCAATAAATATTTTTTTACAATATCTTTTAAGATAAGAGCGGACTAACGAATGTAATACAAACTTTGAGTTTTATTTGTGTACCAGGATTTGTAGCGGACACAAAGAATGGTGTTGATAAAACTGTTTCTAATTCGCCGGTTAACGTGATTAAAGCGAAGTTTTTTTCAACATTTGGATTTGTTTCGTGTGTGTCAATTTTGAAAGAAGTATCACTTTCATCCTTGGTAAATTTGATGTCTGGATAGGTGCAATTATCAGGTTTAATACTTGCTTTAATTCTAACACTATCCCCACTTTTGTAATTCTTATAGACAAAGTAATAATTGTACAAAAGTTCTCCTGTATCAGGGTCAACAGTGTCTTTTGACATCTCTGTTCTATTATCAGGGTCAATAATCTCAATGCTCTCTGGATAGATTTCTGGATTATAGTTTCTGATGGAATGGCCTAAAAGACCAATCACAAAGAAGGAAACAATATAGACAAGGACGAGTAACAATATTGTTGATTTCTTCATCTTATTTCCTCCTATTTCTCATAATAGAATGCTTGTATCTTCTTAACGAAGAGATATAAGAATCCGGCGAATAGCACTGTTGCGATAATTAATAATCTCACAAAAGCGGATATGTAATTACCATGTAATGTCGTAGATTCCACAAGCATGAAATATAAGACAAAGGTAATGATAAACGAACCAACAAAGGCCATAATTGTGGCTTTAGCCTCATTTGGATTATTAAAATCACTACCGGTTGTGGCATAGACCTCATTTTGTGGATTCATGATATCTTGCGCCGCACTATAGAAGATGTGAGCGTATTGAATTAATAACACTGACACACTAAATAAGACGGCTATTAGTACCCCTAATCCGCTAAAATTCGCAAAAATAATTGAACAAGCCACAATTGATGGCACGCAGAATAATAAGTTAAACAATAGTTTACTGGCTAAAGGAATAAATGGATTAACAGGATTACTCTTTGTTAAATAAGCTGTTCTACCTTCTTTAGAATATAAGGTCGCAACTGTGGAATTACTCGCTAATAAAGGAAGAATGGTTAATAAGACATTAACCGCAATAGCGATGTTATCGCCTCTCATAGAGGTAGAAATCGCTGAAATCACACGGTCCATAAATAACAATAAAATAGGAATAATAATATAAATAGCGATATATGAACCAGAGATATCAAAGTCTCTAAATGATAACTTAAATTCCTTATTAGCGAAGGTGATGTATTTTTTATGTCTCACATTCTTTTTAGCCGCTAGCTGTGGGTTCTTATCAAATTCAAAAGTCTTATAAACCATCTTGAAATAGACTGGTCTAATTAGAAGGAAGGCAAATAATGTTAATAAACCAATAGCCCCAATAGCGATTAATATTTTGAGGAAAGTTATACCAGTTAATTGATAGTGATATCCACTACTACATGATTCACCAAAGAAAAGACGTGAATAGTAATTAATTGGATAAACATATTTATCAAAAGTAACGATAAAGTTTTCAAAACCGTTTACCATGGATGGCCACTGTCTATCTAGATCAATATCTTCTGGAATTAAGTTAATTAATCTAACGACAATAAAGATAAATGCGGCGACCGCTAAGGTGACAATAATTAAATCGAATATTTGATTACGCTTAAATAAACGATAAACATACATAAATGGAATAGAAATAAGGGAGGCTAAAAGGACTTGGATAATAACAAATAAGAGAGTTGGAATAATCATCCAAAGAATTGTTAAAGCGCTTAATTCACTGCCTTTAAAGCCAATTGTTTCAAATAATAAGAAGCCAAAAACACCAGGAAGTAAGATATTCACTGATTTCTTTAGTTCGTAGAAGAAATAAACGAATAATTTAGAGAAGAATAACTTATTCGCGTTAACTGGGAGAGTAATCAATACTTTGTTATCATCCGATAGATATAAGGACTTAGTTAAGTTATAAGTTGAAGAGAATAAACTCAAGATGGTGATAACCGTTAAGAACATCGTAAATAACGGTAAGACGTCTTGATATTTAGAAATAAAGCCAACTGAAGTTAGGGCATATAAAATAGCGAAAGTAACCGCTGCCACAATGGCAAACTTTAAGATGCCAAAAACAATTGATTGGATTAAAGTCTTTTTAGACTTCATCCATGACATATCAATTTTGTCTTTGAGTTGGAATAATGTCAGTTGTAATAATTGTTTCATTATTTACCTTCAACTTTAGTGGTGTTATCACCAATTGTCTCTAAATAGAATTCTTCTAGTGAACGACCACTATTTTCGATATCTTTTAAAGATAATTGGGCTTGGATTTCTCCGTGTTTGATAATCGCGATTCTATCACATAACTTTTCAACGATATCAATTAAGTGAGAAGAGAAGAAGACAATGTTGCCTTTAGAAGCATGTTCTCTCATACACTCTTTTACTTGATAAATAGATGTTGGGTCTAAACCTGTTAAAGGTTCATCTAAAATCCAAACCTTTGGATCATGGACTAACGCGGCAATAATTGTGACCTTTTGTTTCATACCATGGGAATAGGTTTTGATTTTGTTATCAATAGAATCTTTTAATTCAAATCTTTCAATATATCTAGATAGACGTTCGTTTCTATCTTCTTTAGAAACTTCATAGATATCAGCGATATAGTTAAGGTATTCTCTACCTGTCAAGTTTTCATATAAAGCGTAATGGTCAGGAACAAAACCAATTTGACTTTTAGCGCCTACGCCTTGTGTTCTAACATCATAGCCGCAGACTGAGATGGAACCTTCAGTAATTGGTTGAATACCAACGATAGATTTAATACATGTGGATTTACCTGCACCATTAGGACCAAGGAAACCAAATACTTCCCCACCTTTGACGGATAAGTTTACATTTTTAGCAGAATAGTAGTTATTTAAACCATACTTCTTTGAGAAATTCTTTAGCTCTAAACTAATACCAACATTTTCATCCATAGGTTTATCTAAGCTCCTTCCATTTAACGCCGACTTAAGGGCGAGTTTATCAATACGAATACCTTTCAATCTGTAATGTAATGCTTTATGTGAATCAGCGATATCAAACATCAACTGATATACAAACCAAATACCAAATCCTATTAATGCATAAACGACATAATAGATAAGTTGATAGACAATATGCATGGTCATCGTTCGACCATTAATTGTGAATGTGATAACTAAGTTATTAAAGATGTTCTCCGCCCATTTACCAAGTTTTTCAGCAATAAATGTGGAGTTAATAAAGAAATAGTCAGTGCCACTTATAGTGCCTACAGGTGTCGCTACACCTTCTAAACCAGTGAAGATGGTATTTAATGTAAGGACAATTACGAAGTAGACAAAGAACCAAATAGAAGAGAAACCAAACTGTTTTAATTTTGGTCTTTCAAATTCATATAAGGCGACGCCTAATAAAGGCATCATATAGGCACAGCAGTGATTGATCCAGAAATACCAAATATTAGGATTAAACACTAACATTGATTCAGTATAGTTAGGCATTAGCATCGCTAAAACCGCACCAAAGACATTAATAAAATAAGTGAAATAGAATAAACGTTTGGTCCTAAAAATATAGCAAATTGGGATTAAAATCATCGCTAAGTTACATAAATGTAACGGCCAATCCCATGGTCTAAGAATAACATCGTATTTATGACCCACTAGATAAGAGATTAATGTTCCTAACGAGATAAACACTAAAGAATAATGAATCTTATCTTGGTGAGCGCTTCTTAAGCAGAAATAGATACCTAATGGAATAACAATACATGAGCCATATAAGAAAATACGGTGAATGACATTGAAATCAATAACGGTTCTACCTATTGGACCCATGCCAAAAAAGAAATTTGGCATAAAACATGGCATGGTGAAGATGTTAATAAGAACACTAAAGGCAATGACTTCAGGATAAGAATGTTTAGATATTTTTACTTTGAAATCTTTCGCTAAATAGAAAATAGCAAGGGCTAATAAACCACCTATTTCAATAGGAAGCATGATTGATAAGACACTAGTATGATTATCTCCTTGCATCATCATAATCATTGGATGTAATGAGATAGCAGACACTAGTAAGATTGGTAAAGCCACATACTTAGTGTAGAACTTCGCAGTTTTAAAATATGACCAAGGCCTAAGTAACACCATTAGCATCGCTGTCACTTCAAGCCACATACATAAGTTACCGATGGTATTTAAGAAACCATTCATCGGTCCGCCAAAAGAACCATAGAGTTCAAAATTAGCGTCCATGAATTGCACGTCTTTATAAGACATGAATCTCACAACAAAAATCGCCATTAAAACAAAGGCCATTATTCTTTCAACAATGAGCTTTTGAAGTTTAGGGAATTTATAGTGAACCAAGAGTATTGTCCCTAGGAATATGAGTAATGTAATGGCGAAGATTAAATAATACATAGCGCGCCTTATATTTTAGCAAGTTTATTTTTTTATGCAAATTTCATAAAAAAATCCCCGCAATAATCGAAGAAAATTGCAGGGAATATTTTTAAATGCTAAATGCTATTTATTATTTGCCATCAAGCCTTGGATGTATTCGACTTCAACCGCGGCATCTAGTCTTGGGAAGAGTTGATCTTTCTTCTCAACTTTTAAGCCAGAAACGATACCGTATTGCTTAATTTTGTCGTAATTGAGTAAATCACCACTGACGCCTAATTGGTCAAATAACTTATCAGAAGCGGTCACTAAGACTGGCTTCATAAGCATACCAGCGACATATAAGGAATTAGCTAAGTGAGTCATGACTGATTCAAGGTTAGCTCTCTTTTCTGGATCTTTAGCTAAAGCCCAAGGTTCAGTTTCATCAATATATTTATTGGCTCTATTCACTAATTCATTAACTTGTGCAATAGCGTCGGTAATCTTTAAGTCATCCATTAATCTTTCATAAGATTCAATAGTTAACTTTGTTAAATCTTCTAAGTTACCATCAACTTCATTGATGCGACCTTTATATTCAGGAACCACACCATCAAAGTATTTATTAATCATCGAAACTGTTCTATTCAATAAGTTTCCTAACGCATTAGCGAGGTCTTGGTTAATTCTTTCAACGAATAATTCTGGCGCGAAGCTACCATCACTACCGAAGTTGATTTCTCTTATTAAGTAATATCTAACAGCATCAACGCCATAACGTTCCACAAGTGGATATGGATCAACGACATTACCTTTAGATTTACTCATCTTAGAATCTTTCATCATTAATAAACCATGAACGAATTCTCTATCTGGTTTTCTTAAACCTAATGATTCTAAGAACATTGGCCAATAGATGGCGTGGAATCTAGTAATATCAGCGCCTAAGATGTGGATTGTTTCACTTTCAGGATCTTGCCAGAACTTATTGAACAACTCTGGATGATCACTATCATAACCTAAAGCGGTAATGTAGTTAGTTAATGCATCTAACCAAACATAAATAACATGTTTTGGATTTTCTCTAATTGGGATACCCCAAGAGAATGATGTTCTAGAAACACATAAGTCATCTAATCCTGGCTTAATGAATGTATTAATCATTTCATTCTTACGAGATTCAGGCACTAAGAACTTTGGATTTTCATCAAAGAACTTCATTAAGCTATCAACATATTTGCTTGTCTTAAAGAAGTATGCTTCTTCTTCCGCCATTTGAACAGGTCTACCACAGTCAGGACAGAGATGATCTGGACCTGCTTGTGTATCTGTCCAGAATGCTTCACATTCTTTACAGTACCAACCTTTATATTTACCTAAATAGATATCATCATTAGCGAGCATCTTGGAGAAGATGTCTTGCACCACTTTAGTGTGTCTTTCTTGTGTGGTTCTAATAAAGTCATCATTAGAGATTTTTAATAAATCCCATAACTTATAGAAACCTTCAACAATTTCATCCACGAATTCTTGTGGTGTTTTACCAGCGGCTGCAGCATTCTTTTCAATCTTCATACCGTGTTCATCAGCGCCTGTAAGGAAATAACATTCAAATCCTCTTAAGCGTTTATAACGGGCAAAAACATCGGTTAAAGTTGTGCAGTATGCATGACCGATGTGAAGCTTAGCGCTTGGGTAATAAATTGGGGTTGTGATATAAAATCTTTTTTTCATGGCAAATGAGCCTCCTTGTTATTACTATAACACTTTTTATTCTTTCATAGTGGCCAACATGACCGCTTTAATAGTGTGTAATCTATTTTCAGCTTCATCAAAAACCACTGATTGTTTACCTTCAAATACTTCTTCAGTAACTTCTAAACCGTTTAATCCAAACTTCTCATAAACTTCCATACCCACTTTAGTTTCTAAGTTATGGAAGGATGGTAAGCAGTGAATGAAGATAGCTTTGGGATCCGCTAAAGACATGACACGGGTATTAACTTGGTATGGTTTTAATAAGTTAATTCTTTCTTCCCAAACGGATGCATCTTCACCCATAGAAACCCAGACGTCTGTAGCGATAACATCAGCGCCTTTAACACCTTCTTCAACACTTTCAGTAAATGTTAATTTAGCGCCAGTGCTCTTAGCGATTTCTAAACATCTATTTCTTAACTGTTCATTTGGCCATAATTCTTTTGGTCCAACCATACGGTAATCTAAACCCATTTTCGCGGCCCCTACTAAGTAGGAATTACCCATGTTATATCTACCATCACCTAAATAGGCCATCTTAATATCTTTAAGTTTGCCTTTTTGTTCAATGATGGTCATAAAGTCAGCGAGTATTTGTGTTGGGTGATAATCTTCAGTTAAACCATTCCATGTTGGAACTTTAGAATATTTGGCCAAGTCTTCAACAGTCTTTTGCTTAAAACCTCTATATTCGATACCATCAAACATTCTACCTAACACTCTTGCGGTATCAGCGATAGATTCTTTCTTACCCATTTGAGAACCACTGCTACCGATATAAACAGCATTCATACCTAAATCAGCAGCGGCCACTTCAAAAGCGCATCTAGTTCTTGTGCTATCTTTTTCAAAAAGAAGAACAATATTCTTACCTCTTAAAACATCATGGGCTTCACCATTGTGTTTTTTCTTTTTTAAAGAAAGAGATAAATCTAATAAGTATTGGATTTCTTCTGGTGTGAAATCTAATAAAGTTAATAAGTTTCTTTTATATAAGTTCATTTTTATAATTCCTCTCTAACTAATGGCATACACATACATCTTGGTCCACCTCTCCCTCTAGATAATTCACTAGATGGAATGATATGGACTTTAATACCCGCCTCTATTAACGCGGCATTAGTGATGTCGTTTCTTTCATAAGCGATAACTTCACCTGGGGCAATAGCCACGAAGTTACTACCATCACTCCATTGTTCACGGTCCGCACTGATGGTATCTCCACCACCACATGGGATAAGAATGATTGGTAAACCAATATATGATTCTAGAACGTCTTCAAGTTTTTGATCTAATTCAACAACTTTAACTTTCTTATCATTATTGAAGTCTTTAGTGATTCTAAAGATTTTTAACTTTTCATAACAGCCTTTATGAATAGCGAATTTATTAACATCCACTTGGGTGAAGACTGTATCTAAATGCATAAATGTTCTTGCTTGTGGAATAGTGAACGCTAAGACGGTATCAAAATCTGTTTCATTGTTATAGAAGAGATTCTTGGCTAAACGTTCCACTGCTTCAGCGCATGTTCTTTGGCTGACACCCACTACTATGACATGGTTGTTAAGAACCATGATGTCACCACCTTCAATATTCACATCTTCATAACGGGAATAATATAAAGGTGTTGTTTTATATGTTGGATGATATTTAAAGATATATTCGCCAAAGATTGTTTCTCTACTTCTAGTTACGGAATACATCTTATTAAGCGAAACACCATTACCAATAGAGGCAAATGGATCACGAGTGAAATATAAGTTTGGCATTGGATCAGTGACAAATGGATAATCATCAACATGGTCAGCGAGTGATTTAACTTGATAGTTAGGTAATTCACTCTTTTTAATACCAGCGATTGTTTTAAGCACCAATTCTTTATTGTCTTTGAAACTCTTTAAATATTCAGTAGCGACTTCTCTAAGAGTATTGCTTCTGATATGCGCTTCTTTAATAAATTGTTCTACGAATTCATTCTTAATATCATTAGAGGAATCTAAAACTTCTGTCATTAAATCAGTAAGATAAACAACTTTAACTCCAGCATCCTTAAAAGTTTTAGCGAAAGCTTGATGTTCTTTCTTCGCTAATGGGAGCCATGGAATATCATCAAATAATAAGTCATCTAATTTCTTTGGTGTTAAGTTATGGATTTCATCACCTGGTTCGTGAAGAAGAACCACTTTTAAACGACCTATTTCAGAGTTCACTTGGACATTCTTCATGTTCGTTTTCCTCCTCTATACTATGTTTCTTAGCTTGACACTCTTTACGATAATCAAATATTGCGGAAACCGCAATGGATAAGAGGATAATAATGCCACCTATTAATAAGTTCCATGTGAATTCTTCGATATGTAAACATATGGATAATGCACTAGCGATAACTGCGGATAATGGCACTAATAAGCTAACAGTAACAGCGTCAATGGATTTCATTGCCCAGGCTCTAGCGACCCAGCATAAAGCGGTACAGACAACACCTAAGAAGATAACTTGTAAGATATTCAAAATATCAAATGAGAAGGCAAATTCTTCAAAGACATTTGCTTCAAATATAAATGAGTAACCAGTAGCGACTACAGTAAGAATCACTAATTGGAAGAAAACATATAATAATGGATCTTTATCTTTACAGAACACTTTAGTGAAGGCGATATCTAAACCAAAGAATAAGCCACCAATAGCGGATAAACCATCACCTAATAAGTTACCACTTTTGAAGAATTCCAAGAAATTAAAGCCATTGCCCACTAAGAATAAAGAACCAACTACGCATATTAAAGCGGATACAATGCTATACCACGTTGGCTTTTCTCTAATAAAGATGAACATGAAAATAGGAATGGTAATGCATGAGATATTTTCTAAGAAAGCATTTTTAGATGGGACGGTATATTTTAAACCGACGAATTGGAAGATATACGCAGCGGCTAATATAATGCCTGCAGGTATACAAATAAGATAGGATTTATTAACTTTCTTAAAACCTTTATTGATCACTATCGCCATCGCCACGATGGAGAATAAGCCGCGCATCGCAATTAAAATACCTGGAGAATAAACGTCACTTTCAAAAATAGTTTTGGAGATAACAGGCGCTACACCCCATAAAGCAACAACGATTAGTAATGTGATAAATGCAATAGTCTTTGTCTTTTTCATAAGCCGGAGAATATGATAACATTTTAAAATTTTGCGACAACCCCCTACTTAAAAAGTAGCGGTTTAAATCGTTTAAACGCATTTTTTTGTAAAAAATAATTTATTCACTACCAAAAATAAATATCAAAAAATTTAGCAGTTACATCATTTTGCCTCGTCTAATTAGTAGGAGGTCATCCAAACATGAAACTTAAAATTAGACATTTATTTCTCGGCTTTTTAGCCACTGGTTTAGTGGGCTGCGCTGCTGGTAACGGATATGGTGGTTATGGTGGCTACTATAATCCAAAAGGAAATAGCAATTACAACAATTATCAAAGTAATCAATATTATACAGGAGATGAAGAATATAATTACGTTCCTGAAGTTACTGAAAACCCATTTGTGAATGTTTCTGAAGAAAGCAAAACAAGTAACGTTTCTTTAACAAGTTCATCTTTCTCATATTCCATCCTTAGACAAGCTATTAATAGGGGCAATATGTATAACGCTAAAAACAGCGCTCGTATTGAAGAGATGCTCAATTACTTCTCTTATGGTTATGTTAATGACACAGATGATGCATTAGTAACTAAATTAGAATTAGATGCTTGTCCATGGAACAATGAACACTATTTAGCGAGTGTGGTTGTTAAAGCTAAACCTGCTATTACAGAAAACGTTAAAAACAACATTGTTATCCTTGTCGATAAAAGTGGCTCAATGAATTCAGTCTTCAGCTTAGTTAAAAAGTCACTTCATACACTCGTTGATAACTTAGGTGAAGATGATGTTGTATCCATCGTTTCCTATGCTTCAACAGGTAAGATTGAATGTGAAGGCTTAACTGGTAAAAACAAAACTAAATTAAATAAAGTCATCGATGGTTTAGAATCACGTGGTAGCACTTATGGTGAAGACGGTATCGAAAAAGCCTATAACTTAGCCTATAAATATTTCATCAACGGTGGTAACAATAGAGTGGTTCTTCTCACTGATGGTGACTTCAATATTGGTAAAGTCTCTGGTAAAGATTTAACTGACTTAATTAAACAAAAAGCCGCGGATGGAGTGTATCTCACCTGTTGTGGATATAGAAGCAATAATAACGATACCTTATACACTCTCGCAGATAACGGTAATGGTAACGCTTACTATATTGATGATGAATTAGAGGCCACGAAAGTCTTCGAAGAAGAATTAGGCAAATCATTATATGTCGTCGCTAAAGACGCTAAATGTCAAATTGAATTCTCAAGCGATGTCGCTTCTTATCGTTTGCTCGGTTATGAAACTAGACAAATGAGCGATGAAGAATTTGAAGATGACAAGAAAGACGCTGGTGAAATCATGTCTGATCACACCACTGTTGCCTTATATGAATTAGAACTTAAGACAGAAACTCCAGAAAACTTCTTCTTTAAGACCACTCTTAGATATAAAGATCCAACTACTGAACAAAATAAAGAAGTCGTTAACGCTAAAACAGATGTTAGTGTTTCTAGACGTGCTGACTTTGACTTCGCTAGTTATGTCGCTGAATATGCCTTAACTTTAACTGAATCTCAATACAAAGGTGAATCATCCTATGTTCACTTATTAGAAAGAATTAATGATGATTACATTAACGATAAGTATAGAGATGATTTCAAAGCGATGGTCAATAAGACCAAACAAATGAATTCTAATTATTAATAAATGAATTTTCCTCACTGCATTTGGTGGTAACATATTTGTCTTGTTTCTCCCATATCACCACCAGATAAAGAAAAGCCCCGATTTGATTTCGGGGCTTTGTTTTTATTTTATAAACATATTTACAATTATGGTGTATATGACATATTATTTAGATGAAATGAGGTTGTTATCAGTATGCATGTAAGAGCGCTTAAAGTAGAATTCTTAGAAGATGTGACATTGCAAATGACTTTCCAAGACGGAAAAGTTATTAGATATGACATGTCGCAGATGTTTGAAAAATACCCACAACTAGAAGAGTTAAGGAGAAATCGCAAGCTATTTAAAAGTGGTCATTTAGACTTAACCGGATTCGCAGTTATCTGGAATGATGAATTAGATTTTGATGCCACTAGTATTTACGATGATGGCGAAGTTGTTGGATGTGTAGAAACAACACTTAATCAACAAATCGGTTTCTTACTAGCGAAAGCAAGAGATGAAATGAATGTCACCCAAGCTGAGCTATCCAAAAAGTCTCATATAGACCAAGGTGATATTTCAAAAATAGAAAGAGGAATCGGTAATCCCACTATTGCTAAAATAAGTAAACTATTTAAGGCATTAGGTAGAAGCATTTCTCTAACACTGTTGTAAGAAAAAGCCCCGATTTGATTTCGGGGCTTTGCTTTTAATCTTGATACTTAATTATTTCTTTTCGTTTAAGCCATATTTACGGTTGAAACGATCGACACGACCATCGGATTGAACGAATCTTTGTTTGCCAGTGTAGTATGGGTGGCAATTCGCGCATGTATCAACCTTGATTTCTTTTAAAACAGAACCTGTTTCGAATGTGTTACCACAGGAGATGCATGTGACTGTGCAACGATGGTATTCTGGATGGACACCTTTTTTCATAACTTTTTCTCCTTCCGCCTTGAGCCGTAATGTCGCCCAAAGTAAGTTTGCTCATAAATACTAACAAAATATATTATTATTCGCAATTATATTTTTAAAAATATCCTAGATTTACTATAATTGTGTAGTAATGGAAAAAGTTAATTATCCAAGAAATGATACTTATATATTAATCCCCGCTTATAAACCAGATCACTTAATGATTGAACTTTTAGTCAGTCTAAAAGAGGAAGGTTTTGATGTTGTCGTTGTAAACGACGGTTCAGGCGAACACTTCGCTGATATCTTTAAAGAAGCAGAGAAGTACGCGATTGTTTTAGATCAAAATCCTAACCGCGGAAAAGGTGCAGCGTTACGTCTTGGCTTTTCTTATGTAAACCTACATCCACAAGAACATAACTACGTCATTACTTGTGATGCGGATGGACAACATGCGGTTAAAGATATTATTAAAGTTAATGATAAATTACATGAAACAAACCACATTGTTTTAGGTTCTCGTAAGTTTGATAAGAGTGTGCCTAAAAGAAGTAGAAATGGTAACTTCATGTCGAGATTGTGTCGAACACTTTTAACTAAAGAATATGTCCCTGATGATCAATGTGGTTTACGTGGTTTCCCAATTGAAGATATTTTCAATATCACCACTTTACAAGGTGACCATTATGAATATGAAATGAATGTCATCTGTGACCTTCAAATCAAAAGATTAAAGTTTGAAGAAGTACCAATTGAAACTATTTATTTGAATAACAATAGTTCTTCTCACTTTAAACCATCTTTAGATACATTTAGAATTCAAAGAACTATCTGGGGCTATGCGATTACTCCACTTGTGTGTGCTTTATTAAGTATTGCTATGTTAACAGTATTAACTGGAATATGGCCAAATGTTGGTATTTATAAATATTCATTTTTAGCGGCTTCTTATCTTTTCTACTATCAAGCTCTTATCGGTGTCACCGCTTTTGTGTGGCCAACAAGAAAGATGGGTAGACGGACATTAATTGAAGGTGGCTATGCGACATTTAAGACACTACTCATATTTGTGATGGTGACATTTTTATATGAAGTTTGTCACATCTATATGGGTATTGCCTATACAATTGCCCTTTTAGTGTCATTCTTACTTAATTTTCCACTTGCATACTTAGTATGGAAGTTAAAAAATAGATATGTTGTGAAGAACAACAAGGAGAATTAAACATCATGAAAGAAAACTTTGCGATCCTCACCGACGCTGGTGGCGATTTTACAAGAGAAATTATTGAAAAATACGGGATTGAAGAAACCCCAATTAGTACAGTTGTTTGGCCAGATGGCTCTAACAGAGAAACCGATATTTATTGGGATAAAATGACCCCTAATGAATATTTCACATTAATGACCAATAAGAAAAATAACTTCAGTTCTTCTATTCCTTCTCCTCAAACAATTAACGATCGATTAACCGCTTTAGCAAAAGAGGGCAGAAACGTTATTGTCATTACCATTTCCTCCACGATGAGTGGTGGCTACAGTGCTTTCACTGTTGGCGCTAGAGAAGTCATGGAACAATATCCAGAAGTTAAAATCAAAGTCATTGACTCATTAAGATATAGTGGCGCGATTGACTTAATCGCTATTGAAGCAAGTTTATGCCGTGAAAAAGGTATGGACTTTGATAGCACTGTTAAATATTTACAAGACTTTAGATTAAGAATTCACCAATGTGGTTTCATTGATGACCTCTTCTTCTTAGCGAGAAAAGGCAGAATCGCTAAAGGTAAAGCCTTCATGGGTAATATGATTGGTATCAAACCATTAGGCGATTTATGTAATGAAACAGGTCAAACCCAAATCATTGGTAAAGCACGTGGTTATAAAACAGTCATGAAATTGTTCCCAGAATACATTAAAAGAACAATTGGTGATCCTACAAATAAATCATTCGTTGTCACTTATTCATTAAGAGAGCCACAAGCTTTAGAAATGAAAAAGATGATTGAAGAAACATTCCATCCACAAAACTTAATCTTTGTGCCAGTTGGTCAATCCACTGGTTGTAATGTTGGACCAGGTTTAGCCGCGGCTTTCTATGCCGGTGATGAACCAGTTTCTCCAATGTGTGAAAAAGAAGCTGTTATTTTAAACGAATTATTAAAGAAATAATCTATGCCTAAACCAGTTATCATCATTATCATCGTTATTGGTGCCTTATTAGTTTTAGGACTACTATTTTCAATATTCTTCACATTCCTTGTGGCCTATAAGGTTTATAGCAAGACATTAATGCGTGGTAAATTAGGCTCTTGGGGTAGAAAAGAATGTTCTGAACCAGGTAATCCCGCTTTAGAAACAATGTGGAAAAGAGGTTTAGCCTGGGTCGAGGGTGATAAATCTTATATTAAAGAATTAAGTATTACCTCTAACGATGGTCTTAAACTAGTTGGTGAATGGTTTGATTATGGCTACGATAAAACCGTTATTATTCTTCCAGGTAGAAGAGAAACACTAGTGTATTCCTATTACTACGCTCAACCATATAAGAAACTTGGTGTTAATGTTTTAGTTATCGACCAAAGAGCCCATGGTCTTTCTGAAGGTACTTATTCTACATGTGGTATTAAAGAAGCAGAAGATGCGAAATTATGGATGGAATACATGCATAACGAACATAATCAAAAAGAATTATATTTACACGGTATATGTGTTGGTACATGTGCAACATCTATCGCCACTGCAACATTTGATAAAGATTATTTAAAAGCCATTATCTTAGACAGCGCTTTTATCACTTATCAAGAAATCTATAAGAACCACTACATCGAAAGTGGTCATGCTTTATTCCCTGTTTATTATCAAATTTGGATGTGGTTCAAACACTTCACCAAATGCAATATTAACGACGCAAAAACAATTAATTATGTCCCTAAATTTGGTAACATTCCTGTTCTATTTATTTGGGGCACTAAAGATGTATATTGCTTACCTGAAAAGAGCAAAGAAATCTATGCTGCTTGTTCCTCAAATAAGAAAGAACTTGTCTGGTTTGAAGGCGCATTACATTCTAGGGTAAGATTAAGTGATGAAGAGCGTTATGACGCTGTTATTGGCGACTTTTTAGCGAAAAATTGATGATTTGCAACCAAAAGTTGCGAAAATTCTAACTAGACTAGGTGGCGCAACCAAGTAGAAAATTGCTAGATTGTTGGTGTCAAAAACAGGAGGAAACGATTATGACGATTGAAATTGCAGACAGATTAGTTAAATTAAGAAAAAAATATGGCTATTCCCAAGAAGAACTCGCGGATAAATTAGGTTTATCAAGACAAGCGGTTAGTAAATGGGAAAGAGCGGAAGCTTCCCCAGACACCGATAATCTTATTTGCTTAGCGAAATTATATGGAGTATCTCTCGATGAACTCCTCGCGACAGATGAAGATATCGACACCATCGTGCAAGAACAAGTTAAAGAAGATACACCTGCACAAGAAGAAAAAGTTGAAATCAATAAAGATGATCACGTAATCTTTGTTGGTAAAAATGGTAAGAAAGTCACTATTAACGATGATGGTGTTACTTGCTATAACGCTGATGGCACTGTTAAAAAGCATCAATTCGATACCAAGATGGCTATCATCGGTGCGATTGAAGCTACACTATTCACCTTAGCGATTGTCGCTTATGTAGTAACAAGCGCAATCCTTGGCTGGTGGAACATTATGTGGATTGTCTTCTTCATCCCAGAAATCATTTGTTCTATTGCTAGAGCAATTGTGAAGAGAAACGCTAACCACTTCAATATGGCCTTTACCGCTATATTCACATTCTTCTTAGTGTGTTTCACATTACCAGTGGCTCTTGGTACATATGGTAACCCAATGTTATGGCATCCAATGTGGGTCGTGTTCTTAGCGATTCCTGCTTATCACTCTGTTGTGGGTGCAATTAACAAAGTCTTAGGCAAAGAAGAAGAAAAAGACGAAGACGATGATCCAAAAGATCCAAATGATGAAGATTAATTAATATGGCAAAATACGTAGTTTCCTTAGGGGGTAATGCACTAGGCAATAATCCTAGTGAAC
This sequence comes from uncultured Caryophanales bacterium, assembly GCA_946404585.1. Classification (GTDB taxonomy): domain Bacteria; phylum Bacillota_I; class Bacilli_A; order RFN20; family CAG-826; genus RUG14515. The sequence continues at coordinate 1,653 of CAMJEC010000008.1, read as the reverse complement.
AAAAACAAGCATTAATAAAAGTCGCTGAGGCTATTACTGGTTTAATCATGGACGGTAACGAAGTCGCTATCGTACATGGTAATGGTCCACAAGTGGGGATGATTAATCTTGCTTTTGAAACATCCAAGGAAACACCTAATATGCCATTCCCTGAATGTGGCGCTATGTCTGAAGGATATATCGGTTATCACATTCAAAATGCCTTATATAATTCTTTTAAACTAAATAACATTAATAAAACTGTCGCAACTATTATTACCCAAGTACAAGTGGACCCTTGTGATCCACTTTTCCTATCTCCAAGTAAACCAATCGGATCCTTCTATAATAAAGAACAAGCCGAACAATTAAATAAAGAAAAAGGCTATATCATGAAAGAAGATGCTGGAAGAGGCTATCGAAGAGTGGTTCCTTCACCACTTCCAATCGACATCATCGAAAAAGAATCTATTAAAGTATTACTAGACAACGGACAAGTTGTGATATGCGCAGGTGGAGGTGGCATCCCTGTTATTAAACAAGATAATAAATTAGAGGGTGTAGCCGCGGTAATCGATAAAGATTACGCTTCCGCGAAGCTCGCTAGTCTCATAGATGCTGATTATTTAGTCATTTTGACCGCGGTAAACAACGTTTGCCTAAATTATAAGCAAGAAAACGAAGTCGTCTTAAAAGACGTTAAGAAAGGCGATATGGCTAAATATCTCGAGGAAGGACATTTCGCTAAAGGCAGCATGTATCCAAAAGTGCAAGCAGTACTTAACTTCTTAAAAGATAATAACAAAGTAGCAGTTATCGCTTCATTAGATAACGCGAAAGATGCATTTAAATTAAAAGCTGGGACAATCATTAAGTAATACCCAGCTTTTTATCTATAGATTTTATTGTAATTTCTAAATTCTTTGACTAATTGATGAACATTAATCGCAGGACCACTACATCTATTTGATAATTCATCTAATAAACGTTTGACCATTTTAACGGACATATAACGTAATGAGAATAATACCTGCCTACCATTTTTACTTTCTACGAGGATATATGGTAATGGTTTTAATGCTTGTTTATATTTGCCTCTAGAGTCACGGCGTAACGCCATTACGGTAACTTTCTTAATATCATCATATTTCATTTCTGTATGAAACTGCGTTCTAGGTCCAATTTTAAAATCACCATGTGTATAGATCTTTTCTTTACCAAGGATGATATTACCTAATAAGAACGTTAATTCGAAATATAGAAGTGGGAGTATACCAATATAGAAGATAATTGAAAGAATAATCGCAAATTGTCTTTCAGAATCACTTCTAAAATTAGTGGTCAAATAACTAATGTTAAAAAATACCGCGAGAAAGATATCAAGCAAAAGAGATGTAATAAGAATTGCTTGTATGATTAAAGAAAAAGTTGATGTCTTAAAATAAATCTTTCTCTTCATGCAATCATAATACCATTAAAAACAAATTATCAAAAAAAGTTAGGTTTTTTGTCCCTAACTTTATTTCTTTTTCTTTCTTGTTTTTAATTTCTTAATAGGCGCCCACTTGTTATAGATTCTTTGATAATATTCTCGCCAAAGATTCTTAACGTGTTCTTTGCTATAGAAATCTGAGATATATTTACTACCTTCTTGATAGTGTTCGTAATATTTCT
>CAMJEC010000007.1 GCA_946404585.1 uncultured Caryophanales bacterium | reverse complement strand
TAATTGGCTGGGGTGACTGGGATCGAACCAGTGAATGGTGAATTCAGAGTCCACTGCCTTACCGCTTGGCGACACCCCAAATTCAGTTAATTAAAACTGGTCTTCCTGATAAAGACGAACTTCAGTTACTCCTGGAACTTCTTCTTGTAAGATGACTTCCACTAAATCTTTGATGTCATTATTCGCGTAAGCGCAGTCTTGGCAAGCGCCATGCAATCTAACATAGACAACACCATCCACAAAGGAGACGAATTCAACATCGCCACCGTCTCGTTGTAAGAAATGTCTAATTTTATCTAATGTAGCAATAATTAGTTTTTCGCGGTCGTCTTTCATAACGATAAAGATATTAGCACAAACAAATCAAAATGTTCACAGAAATGATAAAAAATATTTTTATACCTTCTATTATTGCTATAATAGTGGCATGAAACTAAGTCTTGATGAATACGATAAAGTAAAAGCGATAGTGCCTGGATTATTTCAATTTAATGAAAATGATATGTTTACCCAAGCCGCTTTAGCGATTACTGAAAATGAACTTTATTTATATGATGATAACGCTCCCGCGCAAATCATGGGGGATGTTTATCATTATCCAATTTTAAAAAGAATTAAGTTAGATGATATCTCTATGGCGTTAGATGAAAAGATTGTCAGAAACGCCCAATTAGATAATATGGGACGTCTTAATTTCTTAATGGAAGAAACAGAAGAGAATATCCTTTTCTATTATTATTTAAGTGATAAGAAAGACATCGCTGACTTCATCAAAGAACTCGCTGACGCTGGTATTAAAACTAAGAAAAGAAAAGTCGATTTATCCCCAGAAAACCTATAAGACCTCAACAAAGTCATTACTGATTACGAATAAAGGTCTTTTATTTTACAAATAATTCATATATTCTTTTGGGACGGAGAAATTTATGCCAAAACAAAAATTAACTATCGCCGAACAACTAGCAAAAAGAGAATATAAAGAACCATCTAACTTTGTTTGGTTCTTATACGCTGTTTTAGCAAGATCCCCATTCTTCGGCCCAAAATATCACGTTAAATATAAAGTTATTGATGATATTAATAAATATAAAGGTCCCGCTTTTATTATTTGGAATCATCAATCTAGAAGAGACTACTTATTCTTAAAGAATCTTATCGCTCCTCATAAATTTAATATGCTCGCTGGCTATCAAGAATTCTTTAGAAAGAAATTCACTTGGTTATTTAAAAAAGCCCAAGTCATCCCAAAGAAGAACTTCACTAATGACCCAAAGAGCATTAGAGCAATGGATAAAGTCATTAAAGCGGGTGGCACAATTGCCTTCGCCCCAGAAGGAACCTCTTCTATCTTTGGTCATAACCAACCAATCGTCCCTGGTACTGGTAGATTTTTAAAGTACTATCATATTCCTGTTTATTTTATGAAATTAGAGGGTGCTTATCTCACCTCTCATAAAGTATGTATTGATGATCGTATTGGTAGAGTAAACGCTACTTTATCTTTATTATTTAAACCAGAAGACTTATTAAAAATGACTCCTGAAGAAATTGATAATAAGATTAATGAAGCTTTCCATCACGATGACTATAAATGGAATAAGACACAACATATCAAATATAAGAGCAAAGGTCGTATTATGACCAATATGCAAGATATGTTATATAAATGTCCAAGATGTGGTCATGAATTTGAAATGGATGCCGCTGGTAAATATATTAGATGTACAAACTGCGGTAATGGTGGTTGTATGGATGATTATTATGACTTCTATCCATTTGATGATACTTGTAAAATCTTTGATACCCCAACTGATTGGGTGGACTGGGAAAGAGTGCAAGTCATTCATGAAATTAGAGATAATAAAGACTTCTATTTAGAAGAAGAAGTCGATATTGGTGAATTACCAACTTATAAGCCAGTTAAAGATAATAAGAAAACTTCTATCCCATGTGGTCATGGTAAGATCAGATTTGACCATCAAGGTATCCACTTCGATGGTATTAAAAATAATGAACCATGGCACTTTGATTTATCATATGGTGTCATCTATTCTCCAATCATTGAAAACGACTTAACACAGTTTGCTTTAGCGGTGAATGAACAAATCTATGATTTTGTTCCAAAAAGACATGTCGTAGGCAAGATAATTCTTGTCACAGAAGAGATGCATAGATTACACTTTAACACATGGAAAAACTTCCCTTGGAACGACTATATGTATAAGGGAACTGAATTGGAGAAAAAGTAATATATGTTTAAACCATACTGGAAAAATCCCTTACACATTATTGCCTTTGGTTTACTGGTGGGCTCAATCACCTTAGCCGGTTTCTTTTTAATCGCCGCTGTTATTGCGATTGCTGTTAGAGGTGTTCCCGCTGATCCAAACGTTCCAGACCCAGTCTATGATGCTTGCTTCATGGGCGCGGCCATTTGCTTTGTGGTGTGGATTTTCTCCATCCCAGTCTTTGTCGCTGACTTAATCATCTATTTAGTTAATAAAAAGAGATTTAAGAGTAAAACTCCAAGTAACATCGAAATGTCACTTAACACTGAAAGCGTTGTTAAAGCTGTAGAATCACAAAAGAAAGTCATGACAGATGGAGGCGCAATCGTGGATATTAAAAAAGAAGGTGAAGAAGGACCAACTCCTTTAAAGAGTTTTCCTTTAAACGAATCTCCTAAGGCTAAATCATTTAAAACATCACTCTTCTTATTAACATTCATGTTAGGTAAAACAATCCTACTTATCCTTATTGTTGGTATAGCCCTTATTGTCGGTCTTGAATTCCTATTAAATCTTAACGATCCAATGTCCGCGATTATTCCTGCTATTATCATTTCTTCTATTACGTTTGTAGTAATAGTGGGTATTTATTTCCTACTTGCCGCTGGTATTCATAATAACCGTAAAAATACCAAAGCCAGTGATATGTGTATCAATATCTATGATGATTATTTTGAGCAATATTATAAGTTCGAAACTATTAGAGAAGGCCTTAGAGGTGAATTTAGATATAAATTCCAATACGCTAAATCAAAAACATTTGAAACTAAAAAGATTCTAGCAGTTAAAACTAGAGTTAATGGTCAAATATCCGCGATGATCTTGACTAAAGATGATAAAAACGAAGCAATTGACACTATTAAAGAAAAGATCAAAGCCGCCAAAAAGAAAAATTAAAAGTAACTTATATGAAATAAACTAGAGTTAGTTTGCTCTAGTTTTTTATTTCTTTAATCAATTAATATTGTATATACAAATATAATACAAAATGGAATAATAATATTTAGATAAGGAAGTATTATTATGGCAAATAAAAGCGCAAATATAGTTGTTAGAGTGGAACCGGAAATAAAGAAAAAAGCTGAAGCGATATTAGCGAATTTAGGCATGTCGCCTTCTTCTGCAATCAATGCTCTTTATCACCAAATTATTCACACAAATAGCATCCCTTTTCCCATCACCTTGCCTCCGAATGTGCCAGTAATGGAGGATATGAGCGAAGAGGACTTTGACAATATGATGAAAGAGTCCTTAGAAAGAGCCGACAAAGGCGATGGTAGACCTTCAAAAGTTGTATTTAATGATATTCGCAAAAAGATTTATTAGATATCTTGAATTTGTTTCCAGTTACTAACAAGGTTAGAGACTAATTCTCTAGCCTTTTTATCATCTATTTCTTTACTTAAATATTTATGAATAATAATAGCGACTTCTTCCGCTTGTTCTTTAGTGCATCCTCTAGTGGTGACTGCAGCAAAGCCAATACGTAAACCACTTGTTTTACCAGGGGTTAATGTATCATTAGGAATCATATTCTTATTCGTGGTGATACCAATACCTTCTAATGCTAATTGAGCATCTTTACCAGTGATACCATATGTATCTAAAACATTAACTAAAAATAAGTGGTTATCAGTGCCAGAGACTAAGGCCCCTAATTCTGCTAACTTATCAGCGCATGCCCTCGTATTAATTAATACTTGCTTAATATATTCTTTAAATTCAGGCGTTAAAGCTTCTTTAAAGCAAGTGGCTTTACCACCAATAATATGTTCTAATGGTCCACCTTGATAATATGGGAAGATGGCAGAGTTAATCTTTTTAATCATCTCTTCACTATTAGTGAGAATAAGACCACCTCTAGGACCTCTTAATGTTTTATGAGTAGTGGAAGTCACAACATCCGCATAAGGAATAGGGGAAGGATGTAAACCTGCCGCTACTAAACCAGCAATATGGGCCATATCAACCATAAATAAAGCACCGACTTTATCAGCGATTTCTCTAAATCTTCTAAAGTCGATAGTGTATGGATAAGAAGAATAGCCCGCCATAATGAGATCTGGCTTTTCTTTAATAGCAATTCTTTCTATTTCTTCATAATCAAGATGACCGTCTTTTAATGGATAGTGGACAAATGTATATAGGTGAGAAGAAAAAGATACTGGAGAACCATGAGTTAAATGACCTCCATCATTTAAGACTAATGAAAGAATCTTACCGCCATCTGGAAGTAAGGCTCTATAAGCCGCAGCGTTAGCTTGTGAACCACTATGTGGCTGTACATTAGCATATTTACAGCCAAATAATTCGCACGCTCTATTAATCGCTAAGTTTTCAACTTCGTCAACGACTTCACAGCCCCCATAATATCTATGACCCGGGAAGCCTTCGGCGTATTTATTTGTAAGAATAGAGCCACAGGCACTTCTTACATCAATACTAGCGTAGTTTTCACTAGCGATAAGTTCAATACCATTATTTTGTCTTTCTTGTTCTAAAAGAATAAGTCTATTTAATTCATTATCCATAAAAATCACCTTTGCTTTATGATACTAGAAAAAGAAGACTAATTCTATAAATTGATATTAGCCTTCTTTAAGAAAGCTTTAGTTCTTTCCTCTTTAGGGTGAGCAAAGAAGGATTTACTATCTCCACTTTCAACGATATAGCCATCATCCATAAAGATAACCTTATTAGCGACGTTTTTAGCGAAGTTCATTTCATGAGTAACCACAATCATGGTTCTACCTTCTTTGGCTAATTTCTTCATAACTTCTAATACTTCATTAACCATTTCTGGATCTAACGCGGAAGTTGGTTCATCAAATAGAATGATTTTAGGATCCATACATAACGCTCTAGCGATAGCGACTCTTTGTTTTTGACCGCCACTTAAGGCACGAGGACGATAGTTCATTCTATCTTGCATATTAACCTTAGTTAATTCTAAGATCGCTCTTTCTTTACTTTCTTCATAACTACGTTTTAAGACCTTAGTTTGAGCGATCGTGCAGTTTCTTAAAACATCCATATTGTTAAAAAGATTAAAACTTTGGAAAACCATCGTCATTTGACTACGCATTTGATTTCTTTGCTTTTCACTAATCGCGGTGATTGGATGTTCTTTAATAAATGCTTCGTAAGCATCTTTATCAAAGAAGTCCGCTTTATTTGGTTTCTCGTTTAAGACCTTTTTATAAATCTTCTTACACTCTTTAACTCTTCTTTTATTTTGTTTTGTGACATAGCCTTCAATAATCTTATTTTGGTAAATCGCAAGATTATCTTCTGCCTCCACTAAGACATCTTTATATTTTGCTTTTTCTTTACGATAAGCATCATAATCCACAAAATCATCCTTACATTTCTCAATATTAAAGTAATTATTACCTTTAAAAGAGAGTAATCCTCTTGTTGGTTCTTCTAATAAGTTAAGACATCTTAAAAATGTTGATTTACCAGAGCCACTTGGACCAATAATTGCTATCACGTCTCCCTTATTTACTGTGAGATTAATGTCCTTAAGCACTCTATTCGCGTCAAAGAATTTTGCTAAGTTTTTAACTTCTAAAATAACTTCACTCATGCAAATAATCCTCTTTTAAATCTATTAAATGGATTAAGGGAGATCTTTTGTCCATCTAATTTCTTTTCAATAAGTTTAAGGACGCCTGCGGCTAATAATGTTAATAATAAGTAGATAACCGCTAAGATGAGATATCCTTCTAAGAAAGCATATGAAGCAGTGGATATCACTTTCATACGATAGTATAGTTCAGTCGTAGCGATAACGTTTAAAACAGAAGAGTCTTTAATATTAACAATTAGTTCATTACCAATCGTTGGTAAGGAATTTCTAATTGCCTGAGGAAGGACTACAAAGAAAGAAGCAGTGGAGCTCTTCATACCTAAACTTCTCGCACCTTCTACTTGACCCATATCCACACCGTTAAGACCAGATTGAACAATTTCCGCCATATAGGCCGCAGTGTTAAAGGTAATAACAATTAAACCTGCGAAGAACCAACCATTAAAGACATCACTAATTAAAGATGGAAATCTAATCGCATCCCAGTTAAGTCCTAAAGCGGCGCAGCCATATTTAAAGATTAAGGCTTGAACCATCATCGGTGTTCCTCTTAAGACAACCGAATAGATATTACATAATCCTTTAATAATATTGAAACCAACCTTCTTAATCCAAGAAGAAGTAGACTTTGTTTTTAGATTCTTGCCATAGGCAATAAAAACACCAAGAAATAAACCCACGACAGTACCAAATATCGATAAGATAAGCGTGGAAATAATACCCGCCCAGATGAGGCCTTGGTTTCTAATAAATAAATCACCAGCTTTTGCTAAGTCTATCATTATGATTAACCCTGACTTCTTTGGCTAGCTTCACCCATTAAGCGACTTCTTTCTTCTTGTGAAAGTCTACTTAAAGAAGCGTTTAAATCATTAAGTAAAGTGGTGTTACCTTTTTTAAGACCAATATTAACCGCTAAACCTTCTAAATCACCTTCACTTAAGAAAGAATAATCACAATATAAGACACCTAAGCCATCTAAAGATGCCATCGCTTCAATAACTGGTAATTCAGCAGGCATCGCAAATGAAATGCCACGTTGTACATCTAATGCCGCTAATGGATATGTTTGTTGGGCGGAACTATGTCTAATATTAAGAGAGGCATCACTAGCGAAATAATCTTCAATGATATCATCACCAACAACATTAGCCTGACACACTAATGATTGACCTTTGAATAATTGTTTTAATCCCTCATAACTAAGTGGATTATCTTTAGAATTACCTTCTGGAATATTTTCTTGTTTAATTAACCACGCTAAATCACTCTTTAAATATGGTTCAGTAAAGTCAATTGTCTTTCTTCTTTCGCTAGTGGAAGACATACCGGCTAAAACCATATTAATAGAACCGCTATTAAGAGAAGGAATAAGATCATCCCATTCAATTCTTTTAACGACGACATCTCTACCTAAATCTTTAGATAAGAATCTAGCAACAGCAATATCATAGCCATCCGCAAATTCATTTGTGCCATCAATTGGTAAAGTAAATTCATTAGACTTATTAACAGTCCAATTAAAAGGTTGGTATGCACATTCCATACCAATAACTAATCTAGTATTATCCACTTGATTAGCTCCACAAGCGGATAAAGATAATGATGATAAAAGCGCAAGTAACGCTAAATAATTGTTTCTTCTCATAGATGAAACCCCTTTCCTAAAAAATAAGATTGCATTCTATCGATGCAACCTCAGTATAAGAACAGGATTTCATCAATAGCTCCTCTACAACAATAGCTGTAGGAGTGCATAGGATGTTCTCCTATACCCCAACTCACTAATATGTCTACTAGTGGTTTCGGCGGTATTTCCTTTCATAAGCTTCATCGACTACCGTCTCTGCTTATTACTGATAAAGACCGCGCCTCTATCAATCTATGCGTCTATTTTATATATTTTTATATTATTTGCAAGAAAAACACTTTTTTTAGCAGTTTTATATATTTCATACGTCTAATAGGTGAGAAGAGTCAAAAACACTTTTCTCTAGCGTCTATACAAATAGATGTTTATAATCAAAAGGAAAGTAGGTTCATACTTATGAGTAAAAATGAAAACAAAAAATTTCCAGTAGCCGCGATTATTTTATCTGGCATCGTGATTGTCTTAGCGGTCTTAGCTATCTCATTCTGCGCAACAGCGAGAACTCCAGGTAACTTGGCTTCAGTTGGTGTTTTAGAATTAGTAGCGGGTGTTTTATTCTTAGCCGCATTAACAACAGGTAGAAATGTCTTTTCAAGAGTTGTTTCTATTCTCACATTAGTGGCAAATATCATTGTCTCTTTCGTTTTAGTGGTCGTTAAGATCTACACACAAAACGTTGCTTTATTAGCTATTAGTTTATTAATGCTTGTGGCCGCAGTATTATCTCTTATCTATTACTTAACATCGTTTAGAAATAAGAGAATCGCTAAAATGTTCTACGCTACAGGCTTCATCCTCGCGGTCTTAGTCTTCATGTATGCTTCATTCTATATTGCTTCTGATTTAAGCGTGATTGATGCAAATCCATCCCAAGAATTAGAACCATTATTTGATAATTACTTCTTACTCTTTGGTTTAGGTACTTTAGCCACAATCCCACCAACACTTAGACTTACAGTCAAAGATGATGAAGAAGAAGCTCAACCAGAAGAAAAGGCTGAATAATTAATTAAAAAACTAAAATAGCGGTTACTTCATGTAATCGCTTTTTTATTTTGAAGATAATTGGAACATTTTGCCATTACTGGAACAAAATAATGTTACAGTGCATCTAAAAAGACAAAATCTAACAAGTCTTTATTCGCAAATGAATAATAAGCTCAACATGGTCACAGGGAATACATTTTTCTACTCCCTTTTTAGATAATCTATTCAAAAATAATTTTTTATAAAATAAAATGTTAGGAGAGACTTTGATATGACTCACGAGAAGTACCAATACTATTTTGCCGAAGCTTTAAAAATTAGGGGAAACCCTGAGATTTTAGCTGCAATCAAAAAACAAACCAAATTATCAGAAGAGGCTCAGAAAAAGGCAAAGGCAAGATATGATATCGAAGATAAATTATACGAACTATACAATTCAATTCCCACAGATGGAATAGACAAAGCTTTATTTGGTGACCAGGATTTACCAGAACATGAGCGCATGGTTCAGATAATGGAAATGTGGATAAAGAACGATCCTAAGTTAGACACTATTAAAGAAACCATGATTAAAAGTGGAAAGAATGAAAAAATAGGGGAGCTTGAAAAGAAACTTCAAGACGCCATGGTTGATTATTTCTTAGCTCTTATCAAATTAGATACAGCAATAAACGATTCAAGAAAGAATCTATTTTCTGACGAATATAAAACAAAACTAAAGGAATATGCTGACAATGGTGTTTTGCTATACGTTATGGAAACACCTGATGCTCCAATCTTGTCAAAAGACATTTCAATTGATGATGTTTTGGAATCATTTACGTTTGATGAGTGCGCGTCGCTAAAAACACTATTTTATAGATTTGTAGCCGAAGAAAACCCTTCCCCATCTATGAGAAGAAAAATTGAAGATATCGTGAGTGCTGTTGATTGCTTAGAGAACGGCGAATATCGCTCTGCTGCTAGAACAGTTTTTGCTTTGCTGGAAAGCGAGCATAAGAATTGCTCTGCAGCAATGGACAATTATTTCACATTGGATAAACGAATGAGAAAGGGTGTACAAAGGGCAGAAAAGATTCAACAACTATTAGAAGGTTTGAAAGAACAAACCTATTTCACTGAGGTGTGGAATATTGTAAATCCTCTTTATCGAGATATTTTGAACAGCAAGGCCGACTCATTCATTGATAGAAATTCAATTATTCATGGTGATTATTATTCTGAAAAATTAGATATTTGTGAAAAAGATGTCGTTAAACTTTTGTTGCTGTTCCTAAATATGAGAATGATTTCTGATCACGTTCAACTCTATTGTGAAATGTTGCGCGTTAGTATTAATTACACAGAGATATATATCGCTCAAAAATTGAAAAATAAGAAAGATTAGATTATATTGTTAACACAACACTCCGTCGTGTGGCAAAGGTCAGATGACCGGAGGTTGTAATGGTGGATTCTAACAATAGAAGAATCGACAAAGAACTAGGCGCGTTCATTCATAATTGCTATGTTAATTCTGGCAAGACAATTGAAGAACTAGCTTGGGCTATCGACATAGAACCAAGAACTCTTAATTACTATTTCAGTGGTGAGAGAAAGCCTAGCCAAAGAACGTTGCTTAAACTTGTAAAAGTTGCTAAAGTTAACATTCAGGATATCCCTTTTTAAGGGATATTTTCTTTTTTTGAACCACGTGGCTCATTGAGAACTTATCTCATAATAAATAACATTTTTTTGAAGGAGGTACTCAAAATGTCAAAGTATAGAACGATTGAAGTGTGGGATGAATTGTTTGGAAATAGAGAAACCGTCACAGATTATGCGGGTAGAGTAATTAAAAAGTCTGCTTGTGGTAATCCTAACAGCGCATATTATCCAACAATTGACCACATTAGACCACTTGCTAAAGGTGGGAACGATATTATTGATAATCTTATAATTTGCCATCGTGATACCAATGAAGAAAAAGCCGACAGTTTCCCTCATTGGAAAGCCAACGGCTACGCTTTCAAAGCTGTTAGAGTCAAAGGCTCAAGAGTTGCGTATTGCATTGTAGAAGATTAATCATTTAAACAAAAAGCCAACAAAGCAGCGCTAAATCGCGGCAGTGTTGGCTTTTCTTATAATCTAAGCAAGAATCTACGCCCATTTAAGTAGAGCGTTTTAGAATGTATTGACGAGGATAAGTGGTTGTTTTAAAAAGAACAATGTATAAAAAGAATTAATGATGAAATATAATAGAATTACAAAAATGGAGATAAACAATAATGAAATTTTTAAGATGTAAAGTGTGTGGCAAAATAGTGGCCTTAGTTAATGACTGCTCAAGTTGCCCAACAAAGTGCTGTGGTGAAGCCATGGAAGAAATCCCAGTTAACACCCAAGATGGCGCTCATGAGAAACATGTCCCAGTCTATGAAGTAGTGGACAATATCGTTAACGTTAAAGTTGGTGAAGTAGATCACCCAATGTTAGAAGCCCATTACATTCAATGGATTGCCTTACAAACAAATATGGGCAACCAAAGAAAAGTTTTACAACCAGGTCAAGAACCAAAAGCCCAATTCGCTTTATTACCAGGTGAACAAGTTATCGCAGTTTACGAATACTGCAACTTACACGGCTTATACAGAGCATAATTAAATAAACGAAAAGAAAGACGAGTAGTAGAATCCACTCGTCTTTTTAAGTGCAAAAGAAAACGCCAGGTTTGAACCTAGCGTTTTTGTTTTTTGTTTGGTTGTAAATATTAGGCAGCGTTATTAGAAATAACTTGAACGCCATCATCAGAACCTAATTTGAATCCTAAGTCTAATGACCATGAGCCATCAGTTAAATCGGCAAATGTATCTGATGTACAGGTAACGTCTTCACCTTCGAGCCATAAACGAACAACAACTTTGTAAATATGGTTGCCAGCTGTGCCTGGAACGATTTCGGCTTTGTTGTTAACATGATTTGTTGTGTCTCTACCTAAAACTGCGATTGGTGCAGCATCACTAGCACTGACTGCTTTTGGATCGAGTTCGCCAGAAGCGGCCTTGTAATATGTTGTGGAACCATCAGCGTCGGTTGTTGCAGCATGTTGTAATTCAGCATCTGTGAAATAACCATCAGTGGAATCGCCGTCGTCAAGAACTTCACTTTCAACTTGGTTTTGGTTTTTAGATTCAGCGAAATTTAAGATTGTTTTTAACGCACCGGCTGTACTTGTAGTAGTGGCATTACTTTCTTGAATGTTATAGTCATTAAGTTCATGTGCGAAGAAAGCAACTCTCCAAGCGTGTTCTGTTGTAAGAGCACCTGTGCCATATTTCATATTAACTCTGGTTAAAGCAATCTTTTCTGAAGCGGTTGTGTAGGCTTTAAGATAGAAGGAATAGTCCATGTAAGCAAAAGCAACTTGTCCGTTTCCTAAACCATCATCGCCTGCTGCATCTGGATCAGAATCAGTGCTGTAATCGAAACCATAAGCATCGTTGAAATCAGCATCATAATATGTTTTGCCTGACTTTTCAGCGTCTTCAGTGCCTAGAGCAGTGCTAGCTTCAGCATATGTTTCATAATCGTTTTGTCTAGCATCACCATTACTTTTGGCGTCAGTTGTGTAGAAATAGTTATTTCCATTAATTGTTGAAGCTGGTTCTAAGATGCCTCTTCTAACTTGTTGTAAGTCGGCATTGCTGAATTCGGCTTCGGTGTTGTTTTCGGCAATTTGTAAACTGCTGGAAACTTTTGTTGTGACTGTCATACCTGTAACTTTGATTTGTGTGTTCATAGAGAACCATGCAACAGTACCAGAAACAGAGGCAGCTGTGGATAATAATAGGACTGCGAGTGCAGGAACTACAATTTTTGTCTTTTTCATATAATTTATTAAACTCCTTATAAACGACAAAATCACTCAACTTATCTTCTAAACTGAGTGGATGATAGATTTTGCATCACATGTCGCCAATAAGAAATGGGACGTTCTTATCGCTTTCGCTTTGCACAAATAGTATAGAAAAAAATCGTAAAAATAGTCAAACATTATTTTTGTATACTATGTATAAAAGTTGTAAAAATAGTGGAAAATAATAGAAAATAAAAATGAAAAGTAGATCAAAACTATGATTTGGTGTTCTCAGCAGTCTGAATTAACTACAAAACAGTGAATCTAAAAAATGTTTTTATAAAAGGTGCATGAAAACTTAATATTTATTAACCTTCAAAAAAATCACTCTCATACGTTTACGTATATAAAAAACGTTTGGTATTTATTAAGGAAATATTATAAAATAACCTCGCATATACCAAATTGGTGTTCGTAATATGAAAAAATTCAAAAAACCTTTAATTATTGCTGGTCTAGTGTTGGACGTTGGTGTCACCATCTTCCTTTTTGTTATTAGTATCATGATCTTAGCTAAGGTTATTCCAGCCGCCACATTAAATGAAGCCATCACTAATTCCCGCAATTTACCATTAATTCACTTCTTATTACAAAACCCAACAGTTTACCTAGTTGGATTTGTTATTCCGTTATTTGTTCTTTTAGCGTTGAACGTAGTGGGCTTAATCCTCTATGTTAAGAAAACAAGTGGTGTTAAACCAGCTCAACTCGATGATCTTTCTGAAGAACAAAAAGAAGCTCTCAGACAAGAACTTCTCAAGGATCTCCAGGGCGAGAAAAAAGAATAATATATAGCGCGCAAGCGCTTTTTCTTTAGCATTCAAGAATTTATTTTTATTAAAAAATATAAAAAAAGTATTGCACACTATAAATTTTCGTGATAAGTTATTCTCGAGTAAAAAGCAAAACCGGAGCAATCCGGCGACGCAAAACTATAGGGTCTTATATAAGATAGCCAGCAACCTCAATCGATTCAGTTTGATTGAGGTTTTATATTTCTTAGACAAGATAGCCAGTTGCCTTGAGGGGTAATGAAATCCCGCCATTGTAATGGATGATAGGCAACTGGCTTTTAATTTCGAACCCCATTGGGACAAAATTTAGAAAAAAACAACTAACAGGAAAACGAAAAAAAGACTATGTACGATTATGTTTTGGTAAGAAGACGTAGAAGAAGAAAGATCGCTGCTTTAGTGAGTCTCATCTGTTCAATTGGTGTGACTGCATTGATCATCGTATCATTCCTCGGACAATACACCGGTACCTTTACCGTTTCTTTAACCAACTCATCTGTTAGACTGTCACTATCAGAAACTCAAAGTTTCGCAAATCCAACATCTTATCTCCGTATCGATAAGTTGAACTTATTCGAAGAGTCTACGTATGTTAACGTCATTGACGAAGATTTAGATGATGAAACAAAAGCTTACGATTGTGGTCAACATGAAATCAAAATCAAACAAAAAGATGGAAGTTTTATCACAAAGCAAGTTCTTTCGTTCTTTAAGTACACATTCTACGTGGGTAACTTAGGGAGTAAAGCGGCGCAATACGACATGAAAGTTCAATTGTTGGAATGCAACGCTTCCACAGATGGCACAAATAGAACATTGGATGATACTTTGAGAGTTATGATCTATGAAAATGATATCGATGACAACAATAATTCGGGGGTTCACAATGTAGACGTCTATGCTAAAGAGAGCGTTGGAACAAATTTCGATATCAATGGTGACGTTACAAAGCGTGAATTTATTTCCACGCCTCCAAACAGATATGCAACTGGTCCACAAACTGAGGATGAAGATCATCCATTAGCTATATCTTTTGAAGATCCAAAGATTATTCACACATATAGCCGTGATAGATTCTTCGCTAGTCAAATTCGTAGATACACAATCGTTTCATGGTTAGAAGGAGAAGACAGAGATTCTGTCAGCTCTAAAGGCAATCCTGTTGGTGCTACTTTAAAATTAGGAGTTGAAATAACTGCTTATGAAAATGAATAAAATTATAATTCCTGCCGCTATGTTAGCGGTCGGTGTCGCGCTCGTAGGTTCAGTTTCTAGTACCTTAGCGTGGTACCAATACTCAACAAAAGCACAAGCAGCTTATATCGGCACAAGTGTTGGTCAATCTGAAAACTTAGAAATTCAGAAGAAAGACGGCAAATGGGCTGGTAACTTGCCAAGCGCCGAAGTTGAAAAACTCGCCGGTGCTGATGTTACACCAAAGAATCTTATTCCGGTAACACCAGGCATTGCTGCTGCAAATGGTAATTTAGGCAAAGATGATGCCTTACCAGAAGTCGCTAATTTCAAAAACAGTATTGAAACAGGCGTCGAAGGCTATGGTGAAACCAGAGGATTGATTGCAACAAACGTTGTTCAATTCACTTTAAACATTCACTATAAGCAAGTTGATTCTCAAGTTTCTTACAAAGCTAAAAAATTGCAATTAGCCGACTTAACAATTATGGATAACTCAACTGCGCCATCTACAAAAGGTGATTTATACAAGGCTATTAGAGTCCACATTTCAGCTGGAGATAGTCATAGACTATATGCAAACAATGGTAAAGTGGCTGATGAAACAATCACAACTGCTACATATGGTTTCTTAGACACCATCAATAGTGGTACAGATGGTTCAGGTGATCCTATCTATGATAAGAAACAAGGTTATGAGTGGGAAACACAAAGCCAACAAAACGTTATGTATGGCATTGAAAACTCACAACAAGTTGCTTATAACACAGCCTATCGTTCTGGCAATCTTAACAATCTCAATTGGGAAATCGGTGAACTTCCAGCTGCAGAAGCTGGTTTAGCAGTCACTGTCACAATTTGGATTGAAGGTTGGCAAAAACTATCTGCAGTTCCTCAAGGCAACGCTGATAGAGTTGGCGAATCACCAGAATCTGCTATGTGGGATCCTCAAGCGTATTCCAACAAGAAATTTAATGTTGGTATGAGATTCCAAGCTGTTGATATTCAATAAACATTGAATTCTTTAAACGCAATTGGAGAAAAGCGATGAAAATCAACAAAACTAAATTTGTTGTTGCCGCTTTGATTATGTGCTCTAGCGCTGCGCTAGCGGGCTCAATCTCTAGTACAATCGCATGGTATCAATACTCTACAAGAGTTAGTGCGGTTTATTTAGGGGCATCTGCTGGTGCGAAAGGCAGCTTAAAGTTAAGAATCAAAGGAACCGATAATTGGGTTAATGATTTGAACTATAAAGATATTGCTGATTATTTGTTAGCAAAAAATAAAGGTCAACTCGTAACTCCAATTACATCTGGTCCAATGAACGCTGACGACGCTATTAAAACTAAAGATAATGGCGACATGGTGTTCTATCAAAACCCAGATGGTGGTGTTCCTGCCGAACGTGTCGGCTATGATAACCTAACATGGAAAGCTGCTGATGATTCTATGTATGTATCTGTTCCTCTGGAACTTGCGTTTGAATCTGAAAATGTAAACGGAATATCTTATTTAGAAAAAGATGTCTATATTTCAGATCTTCTTATTCAAGGAGATTGGAAAAACAATCAAAATAATAAAGAAGATTTATCAAGTTCCGTTAGAGTCCATCTAAGTTCTTATCAGAGTAACGATCAAAGTCAAGGTCATAGTGCTACAGCTATCAATAGATTAATTTCTAAAGATGGTGGCACAGTTTTAACTGAAGGCTATTTAGACCTTGATGGCGATGGTGACTTAGATGAATACATCTCAGGACCAAGTGGTGCACACTATGATTTTGGTGAAGAAGATTTAATCGAACATCATTACACCGCGTATGGCGAGGGCACGCAAACCTCTTATTGCAATAAATCTATTATTCAAAATGGTTCATACAAAACTTTACAAGGCGATACTGTTAACGAAAAGATTTATCCAACACTTGTCGAATCTGTCGAAAACACTAATATCCTCGTAGAGGAAAGCTTTGAATACACTAAAGAAGGTGAACAGACACCTACATCCAAATGTATTGGTAAAACTGTTGCTTTCGATGATATGGCTAATGAAGCCTATCTTAATGTCGTTATGACAATCTGGATTGAAGGATGGGAACCACTTCCTTCACCAACAACTAGTGATCCGAATGCCAAATCTCCAATTTGGAATCCGTCGGATTACATTGGCTCTATGTTTGATGTCGGTATTACATTTGCCGTTCAAACAGAGCAATAAAACTCCAATTTATTAAACTTTAGTAATAAAAATACCTGCGAAGTTCCATATATGTATTACACACCGAACTTCGCGGGTGTAGAATAGAAGAAAGGGCATATGAAAAAGATTAATCCGTTAAAATTTGTCATTGGTATTCTTGGCTTATCGACAGTTGCAGCTTTAGTGGGTTCGATAAGCGGTACTATTGCATGGTACGCATATTCAACGCGTGCTCTTGTTTCATATACCGGAACATCTGTCCAAAGCACAACTCAATTACAAATTGGCATTAAGAGTGATGTTGAAGTCGATTTCACTACAAATGCTGAATTGATTGAGGATATTACGTTTGATGGCGATCCTAACCATTATTATTTTATGAGGGTTGGTTCTGGTGGCTTACCAGCCGCTATTATCAATGACTACTTAAGTACTAAAGGCTATGCTACTAATGTTTTGGAACCTCTTTCTTCTTATGGCTATACAACAGGTCAAAATATCAATTTAAGAAATAGACCAACAACTAATAAACCATCTGATGATCCAACTGTTGCAGAAATTACTAAATACGTAGAAATCCCATTTGTATTCCGTGTTTATGCAGCTAATGCTTCTACTGCTTCGTTCGTTGCAGACCGTGATGTTTTCCTAAGTGGTGCACAAGCTATTGCTGCTCCAAATCTTGAAGGCAAAACTGATGGCAATGAAATTCACAACTCAATCCGTCTTTATATTGACCGAACAAATGGTGACAACTACATTCTTAATCCTTCTTCTGCAACCAATGGAAGAACCAAAGTTGCTGGTGTTTTAAACCTTACGGGCGGTCGTGCTGGTAATCAACATTATGACTACGACAACGAACCATCTTCCCCAACATTCATGAAGGAATTCCTTTATGGCGATTACGAATGGAAACCTGGCAAGAACTGGGAGAATTCATTATCTGAACCACTAGCACAAACCTCTAATTTGGTTGACATTAATGGTTCTGGTAATAGCACGGTTGAAACTACATTTACTTCTAGACATTACAAGGGAGTGGAATACTTTGCTGATTTAGACAGTTGCATTATTCCTCATTATGCTGATTATTTAGGTACTAATACAGTATTTCCACAAAAGAATGCTCAAAACGAACTCGAAAGTAACTACGCTGTTTGTAGAACAGGTGATGCTGCCGCTCACTATCTTGGCGCATTCAATATGAAAGTGTATCTCGAAGGTTGGGACTTCTCTGTTGTAGATTCTCAACTTCAAAATAAATTCTATTTAGGCTTAACATTCGAAATCAACTTAGTACAATAGGAGGCTTATGAATAAGAGAAAACTAGTCATATCACTTATACTCGGAACTGTTGCGTTATCTGTGATATCGCTTTCCGCTTCTTTAGCGTGGTATGCAAGTAGTGATCGTCTCCAAGTTAACTCCATTGATTTAGATTTAAGAACCGACGAATCCGTTGGCCTATATATTGGTACTAGTACCAATGAAGAAGCTTTTAAAGAAAAGCTCAGTAACGAAGATTTAAACAAAGTAAAACAATTCGCACCTACTTCTAGCATGTTCCATAACCACTGGTTAGATGCTAAGAAAGATATGCCAGAATTTTATAATTTAACTGAACACGATATATATGGTGTTCCTGATTTTAACAAACCAAGTTCTGAAGGCTTTTATCAACAAAAGTTATATCTTTTAAATAACATTGATTACTATGTTACTTTAGATACAGAACAAACATTTATCACAAGTGATAAAACTTCTAATCATTTACGCGCGCAGGCTCTTGTGGGCAAAGTCGGTGAATTAACTGTTGATGAAATCGAAGAAAAGTTAAACAAATTAGAGAACAGTATGAGATTCTCAATTTTGGTTAATACTCCAAATTTCTATCAATACTACATCATTGACCCAAATAAAGACGAAAACAAAGTCACATACTACGCTGGTAGATTAGATGTTAACGCTGATGAGTATTACGATACATTCAATGATAGAGAAATCCTCTATGGTGAAGTTGAAAATCGTGACGCTATCGTTTATGACAATCCTGAAGATCCAACATTTGTCAAACCATATAAAGAAACACCAAACGAATTCTTTGGCAATGCCTTCAGTGGTAAGAACGATAAATCAGCCTATACTTACAATGAACAAAATTCACTCCAAGCGGGTGTTAAATATAAACAAGAACCATCTATCTCATTAGATGATATTAATTCAAATGACAATCCATTATTAATCCCATGCTATAACGGTGTTCCTACCGAAATAGTGTTATCTATTTATTTAGAAGGTTGGGATTTAGATTGTTATAACTCTACAATGGGTGCAAGCTTTGATGCACAATTAAGTTTTAAGGTATTAAGGGGGATTATTTAATATGGCTTCTTATTTTGAATATCTAAGGAAGATGTTCCTTGCCGTCCTACAAGATATTGGTACATTCCTTTATAAGGCATTTATCTCGCCATGGACGGACTTAGGAAGAAACTTCAAATTCTACAACGACTATATGACGGAACACTATGCCTCATTTGGTCCTGTTGGTTGGATTTTCTGGGTTATCTTCTTATTATTACTCATCGGCTTAATCGCTGGTCTACTTTTCTTAATCGTCGTCTTCTTCCGTAAATACGTGAGATTCGTCAAAAAAGAATTAGACAAAGAAGAATTATCTAGACAAGTTGAAAGACTTAATTATGAGTTATTCCAAGCCATTCAAGAAAAAGACAAAATCCTCAACCTTAAAGTCGGTTATATGGGCTTACGTGGTGGTAGTGAATCTCAATTAGATAAAGAAAGCCAAGAAATCGTGGAAGAAGTCAGTTCCAGATTCCCAAAACTTATCCATGTTGATAACAAATACCGTGGTTCTAATATGGACATCCCATATAGACCAAACTTATCCCTCGAAGAATTATGCAATGCCTTCCGTAACTTCGCCGCTAGCCAATTGAAGTTATATTATAGAGAAGATGTTATTAAACAATTATTTGCCGGTATGGCGGCCTCTAAGTTAATCATCTTAGAAGGTATCTCTGGTACAGGTAAAACATCCTTAGCGTTCGCTCTTGGCAAATTCTTCAATTTCGATAGTGCGATTATTCCAGTTCAACCATCCTGGAAAGATAGAAGCGAATTATTAGGTTACTATAACGAATTCACTAAGAAGTTCAATGAAACTGAATTCTTAAAAGCGTTATATACCACAACATATAGACAAGACTTAGATGTCATCGTCCTCGATGAAATGAACTTAGCCCGTATTGAATACTACTTCGCTGAATTCTTATCCATCATGGAAATGAGAGATCCTAACGACTGGGTTATCGACTTAATTCCAACCACAATCGCTAACGACCCAGTTAACTTAAAAGATGGTAAGTTATTAATCCCACAAAACGTTATCTTCTTTGGCACCGCCAATAACGATGATAGTACATTCACCATCTCCGATAAGGTCTATGACCGTGCTATCTCATTATTCTTTGATGATAAGGGCAGACCATTTGAATGTCCAAATCAAGAGGCTATGAACGTCCCATATAGTCAAATTAGAAAATTATATGATGATGCGATTAACCAATTCCCAATCTCTAAAGACATGTCAGACAAGTTCGAACAACTTGATAACTTCGTCATTAAGAAATTCAAACTCGCCTTTGGTAACCGTATCTTAAAACAATTAGATACATTTATCCCAGTATATGTCGCCTGTGGTGGTAAAGAAGTCGATGGTTACGACTTCATCTTCACCAACAAGGTCTTAAAGAAATTCGAATCTCTTAACATCGCCTTCTTAAAAGACGAATTAAAAGAACTCGATGCCCAATTAGATAAGATGTATGGTAAGGGTAACTTCAAAATGGCCCATAGCTACATCGATAACTTAATTAAGAACAACTAATAACTAAAAACTAAACTCATCATGAAAAAAACGGTCACAACAAACAAACAACTAAATAAAGCCTATCATAGCGCGATGAAGAAAATCGTACGTGATTCCCACGCTAAGGAAATCTACGATTCTTTAAGCGCGGGTAAGAACTCTTATTTAAGACTTGACCGTTTAGCTTCCTCCTCTTTTGATAAGAGCTGGATTGAAACGATTGAAGGCTGCATCTTCGATTTAGGCGATATCATCGCTAATCCAAGACAGCACACTAAAATCATCGGTAACTTAACACCAGTTGAACTCGCGAGAAAAGTCACATCTGAATCTGTGCAACACTTAGCGAGTCATACGCAATACATTAAAGAAATCGATGATTATGGTAACGTCATTCCTTCTAAGATTTTATCTATGAGTAGTGATGATGATTTACATACTTATGAAAATAGATTCATCGCGACTTTTGTAAGAAGACTATATTTATTCATTTCTAAACGTTATGAATTCGTTTCTAAATTCGCTGAACTCCATAACGAAGAAGTTTTATATTTCAAAAACAAATCCATCGTCGATGGTGCGGAAGTAGAAATTGAAACAAAGATTAAAGTCTCTTATAAGAAAGAAGACGAAGAAACAAAGATTAACAGTAGTTACATTGAAAGAATTAAACAAACTAGAGACTATATTTCCTATTTCTATAATTCTCCATTTATGAAACAAATGAAGAATGAAAAAGATGTGAGAAACCCAATCGTTCAAACTAACATCATTAGAAAGAATCCTAAATATAGACACTGCTATGAAGTTTATAGATTTATCGAAACCTATGATAGATTAGGTGTCGACTATAAGATTGATGAAAATTATTCATTATTTAATGATGAAGAAATCTCTGAATTAAATAGAACCTTATTTGCTAACTATGTGACATTAAGAGGTAATAACATTGCCCGTGAAAAGAAAGTTAACACTAAGGTTTACAAACCAAGAATTCTTACTACATTAGAAGATGAATCATTTATCTATGGTCCATTATTAGAAGGTCCAATCTCTTTCGCCAGAGTGGATGATGGCTATCAAGCCTACTTAGATAGTAAAGTTAAGAAAGATTTACCACTCCATCCAACAAAGAAAGAAAAAGAATATTACGCTGATGAATACGCCGCTAAGAAGGAAAATCAACAAGACCTTAAAGCGAAGAATGACTTATTAAAACGTAGACAAAAAGAACTCAATGCCTTCGAAAAGAAAGTCAAAGACATCTTGGCGAAACGTGAACAAGCTAGACTTAAACTCCTTGAAATGGAGAAAGAAGCCATTAGAAAAGAAGAAGAAGACTTGCTCAACGCAATGCGTAATGAAATCATTAACGCTTCTAAACAAGACGTTACTGATATCGTAAACGCTAATAATGCCCCAGTAGAAGAACCTAAGAAGGGCAAAAAGAAAGAAAAAGAAGTTGAGAAAGTATTTGTCCCAACTGTCACCTTCGAACAAGCGGCAGACGAAATCTGGCCACAACTTAGAAATCCACATCCTCTTCCAAAAGTCGTGGAAAAAGTTGTTGTTAAAGAAGTCGTTAAGGAAGTGCCAGTTCCTACACCTGCACCAGAAGCAGAACAACCAGTTAAAGTTGTTAAGGTATATACACCAACTGTGACATTTGATGAAGCCGCTGATGAGATTTGGCCACAATTAAATAATCCAAATCCAATTGCTAAAGCCGAAGAACAAGTAGTGGTCGAAGTTCCTGTTAAACAGGCTAAAGCCGCCGCTAAGAAAGCTACTAAACCAGCGCCTATTCAACAAGCGCAGGCCGAGCCTAGCAAACCAGCGCCAGTCGTTTATATTCCTACAGTCACATTTGATGAAGCTGCGGATGAAATCTGGCCTCAACTTAATAATCAAACCCCAATCGTCGTGGAACAGCCTGCTCCAGCAGTAGAAGCTGAACAACCACTTCAAGAAGCTGCTCCAGCTCCACAAGAAAATGCTGAACAACCAGCACAAGTTGAACCACAACCAGTGGGTCGTAAAGTAAAGATTAAGTTCAAGAGATACGATGGCTCTGAAGTCGTCATTTATGAAACTGATAAAAAGAAAAAGGCTAAACCAGTGAGCTTTGAACAAGCTGCAGACGAAATCTGGCCTCAACTTAGACATCCTCATCCTCTTCCAAAGGAAGAAAAGAAACCTGCTCCAGTAGAAAAACAACCTGCTAAAGCAGTGGAACCACAACCAGTAGAAGCGCCTCAACAAGCGCCTGCTAGGGAAGAGGCTCAACCAGAGGGCAGAAAGATTAAGAAATTCTTTAAGAGAAGCGATGGCACAGTTGCAATCATCTATCAAAAAGAAAAAGCAAAATCTTTAAGAGCCAAAGCTCGCGCGGAATCAAAAGCAAGAGAAGCGGCTAATAAAGAAGAGCCAAAACAAGAGGCGCCAAAAGCTGAGCCAAAGGTTCAAGAAGCCCCAAAACCAGCGCCTAAACAAAATAATCAAAGACACTCCTATAAGGAGGAGAAAAAAGAAAATAGACCACAACAAAAAGTGATCAAAGGTAAAAACAGTCGTAAGAAATTTAAGAAGTAATTTATGAGCGAACAAGTAAAGGAAAAACGTGTTAAAAAGCCAAAAAGTAAGGCCAGAAAGATTATCGAATGGGTCCTTACTGGTATTTTCCTTGCAATCTTCGGCTTCGTTATGGCGGCCCAAATTGATGGCATGGTCCATAAGAAAGACCATTATGACCAACAAATTAGATTCGGCTATGGCACCTTCATGGTTAAGACCGATTCTATGAAACCAGTCTATGGTATTGATACCGCTTTAATTACTTACTTAGAAGATCCTGAAAAGATCTACGATAGATTCCAAAAAGGCGAAACCGTGGATATTACATTCATCCACTGGCCAATCGCTAATAACGAATATACTTCCCCAAGGGATAATCCAGAACTTACTGTTAGAACTAATGCTAGCTCTGATAAGCAAGTGGATGGCATCCCTATGACCCACAGAGTGAGAGAAATCCACGTTAATGAAAGTGTCGCTAAAGGTAAAGGCCGTTACACATTTATCACCGCTGGTATTAATACCAGAAGTGAATGGATGGGTTGGCAAGAAGGTCAACCAGATATGGTTATTAACCAATATCAAGCTATTACAGAAAAAGAACTGCTCGGTAGAGTGGTGGTTAACTCCCCATTCTTAGGTGCTGTCTTCTCATTTGTTAGTTCTGTCTTTGGTTTATTAATCTTATTACTCATCCCAGCATTCTATTTAGTCATCACTAGTGTGATTGACATATTTAAGGCTTATAAAGAGCCTGAACCTGCCACTGCAGGAGCAGGAGGACCAAGTAATAATAACAACGGTACTGTTACTCTCTCAGATGCAGATAAAAAGAGACTTAAAGAACAACTCTTAGAAGAAATGATTAGTAAGAAGA
>CAMJEC010000006.1 GCA_946404585.1 uncultured Caryophanales bacterium | reverse complement strand
TTTTGCTTCTAAAGCATCAGCAATACGTTTGAGATAATCGATTTCTGTTGGTTCTGGTTTGCCTGGTTCTGGTGGAACTGGTCTTTCTTCTGGATGCTTTTCGTAATAAGCTTCTTGTGCTTTAGCTTTGAGTTCTTCTCTCTTTCTTGCAGCAACGTTCATAACCTTAACGATAATGAATAAGACGATAGCAATGATAATGAAGGAGATGAAAGCATTGATTAATGCACCCCAGTTAATGATAGCGGAACCATTGAAATAGAAGTTTGTACCATATTTTGTGTAGTTGCCATTAAGAACTGTAGCACCATACACTAATGGGTCTGTCGCACCAGCGGCATCACCGATTGATTTAGCAACTGTGTTGTAGTCAGCAGCGGCGAAGGATTGACCAACACCGGCTAAACCTTTTTGACCTTCTGTTAAGGCTGGTAAAACAGTAACTAAACCTGCTAAGCCACCTGGGACTGGCCATGTCGCTAAGGACATTAACATGTTAACAAATGCATTGACGATAGCACCAAATGCGCCACCAATAACAACACCAACTGCTAACATGAAGGCGTTGCCACGATTGATGAATTCTTTAAATTCGGCCCACAAACCTGGACCCTTTTTTGCTTTTTTTGCCATATTATGTTTGAAATTCCTTTCAAGTTAATTTTATGGTAATCCATTTTTATTTAAAATGCAATGTATCTGCATATGCCTTTTTATAAGAAAATACGTTAAAATAATGGTGATAAAAAAGAGGAGTTAGTTATGAGCAAAATTGTATATTTAGGACATGCTTCCTTTTTACTTAAGGGAAATGATTATTCTTTAGTAATTGATCCATACCAAAATGGTAGTGTACCAAACTTAAAATTTCCAAATGTTGAACCAGTTGATGTCGTAGTATGTTCGCATGAACACGCTGATCATAACGCTCGCGAATTAGTTAATATTAAGGATAATCCAGTTTCTGTTGGAGCGGTTTCCGCTACGGTTCCACATGATGATTGTGGTGATGCAAAACGTGGCTTAAACAAGATTCATATGTTTGACATTGAAGGTTATAAAGTTGTTCACCTTGGAGACACTGGTTGCTTATTAGATGAGAAGACTTTAGAGCCATTAAAAAACTGTGATATATTATTAGCCCCAATTAATGGTTTCTATACTATTGGACCAAGAGAGTTAAAAGAAATCGCTAACATTATCAAACCAAGAATCTTAATTCCAATGCATTATTACATGAAGGAATATAACAGTGGTTATCCTGATGGCAATATGATTGAAGAATTTAAAAAGCTCTTCCCTAATTATCAATATTTAGATAAGGAAGAACTTGATTTAGATGAATATAAAAATTATCAAGGTGTTTTAATCTTTAAGCAGCCACTTCAAAAGTAACATAGTAATCTAAGAAAGCTTCAAAATTTGGCTTATGGTATCGATTTGCGGCCTCTTGTGCCCAATGATATGTACCATTATTTCCTTCAATAACACCTTCAGACAAAGTCATACCTTTGATGACATTTGGGAAGATATATTGATCTTTTAATGCTTCTTTTCTTTCTTCTGAATAAAATGAATCAGAGATAAAGTAACTACCGTCCTCTTTCTTACTAACGACATCATTAAAGTAAATAGCAGCGGCTTCTATTTTACCGTTTTTACGATATTGAATGGTGGGTACAACGCCTTGCTGATAACCAAAAGGATTACCTTCTTTTTCACTTAATCCATATTTATCTTTAAGATTTTGATAAGTCTCTTTTTCTTCCTCGTAAATCTTAGCCATATCATAATACTTTTGCATATCAAATAAGCAGATATCTAAGACATTATTATGATTATCAATGTAGGGTAGTATAATTTCACTTAAAGTATATTTACAATCACTGCAGCCACTTCTCATAAACATCACTACTTGAATAGTGTCATCAACAATGTTTTCTTCATCCACGTAATATAGAAGTGGACGTTCCACATATTCGTTGACTTGATTCATCATCTCTTTCGCACTTATGTCTTCAAAGATTTTTCTTTGTCTGTTGTTCGCGTGCGAAAACTTTTTAACCAATTTTTCACCATTAAAGATATATAAGTATGGAGTGCTTTCATTGAGTTTTTCTATTTTAAGATGAGACAAAGTCTCGTCTTGATTATGAGCGTTATACGTATAAACTAAGCCATCATATTTATAGCAATATGTTTTAAGAACGTCCTTAAAAGTCTTCCAACATAAACAATCTTCACTATATTGATCTTGATAGACCGCTAAAAGGAAGACTTCTTGTTGGTCTCTTGTTTTAACTAACAGTTCAGAATTGCTTAATTCTTTAATCGCATCTTTATTACCTTCTTGCATTTTGCTGCCAAAGGTAAGACGACATTTTTCTACTTCTTTATTACCATCACAGCCGGTAAGTAATGGTAAGACGAGTAGGGGTAGTAACAATATTTTTTTCATAGCTAAAACAAATTATAAAAAAAGAAGATAATGCGTGCAAGCGTATGTGTGAGAAAAAACTCAAAAAATAGGTCCAAAAATACCCCAAAAATTAACCCTCAAAAACCACTCAAAAAATCGACCCAAAAAATGAGCAAAAAAATCGTTCAAAAAACTCGTCAAAAAAATTGCTAAAAAAATTGAGTGAAAAATCGCTAGAAAAACTAAACAAAAATTTGAAAAAGTCAAAATACAAAAAGTATAGATAATATCTAACAAAAGTTAAAAAATGGCGTTTTCAAAAACCCCCCTCAAAAAAATTTTTAAAAAAATTGTTTGTTTTTTTGTTCAATTTTATATATATTTTTTGCGTGATTTTTTTGAATAAAAATTCACGTAGGAAAAGGTGGGGAGAATATGGATAAAGAAAATATCATTATTTCACTACAAGGTGTCACCAAGGTTTTTGATGGCACAACAGTCGTCGATAACTTCAATCTCGATATCACAAAAGGTGAGTTCGTGACCTTCTTAGGACCTTCTGGTTGTGGTAAGACTACAACATTAAGAATGATCGCTGGTTTTGAGCTTCCAACAAGTGGTGTCATTTTATTAAACGGACAAGACATTTCTTTATTACCTCCATATAAAAGACCTATCAACACCGTTTTCCAAAGATATGCCTTATTCGCGCATTTAAACATCTATAACAATATTGCTTTTGGTTTAAAGCTTAAAAAGATTCCTTATGAAACAGTGGATAAAAAAGGCAATCCAGTGACAAAGTTCCGCCACTTAACCAAAGCGGAAATCAAAGAAAAAGTCGAAAGAGCGTTAAAGGTCGTTGACCTTGAAGGATTTGAAAAAAGAGATATCTCTACATTAAGTGGTGGTCAACAACAACGTATTGCTATTGCAAGAGCGATTGTTAATGAACCAGAAATCTTATTATTAGACGAACCATTAGGCGCCCTTGACCTCAAGATGCGTAAAGAAATGCAGCTTGAATTAAAGGCCATGCATAAAAAGTTAGGCATTACCTTTATCTACGTCACCCATGACCAAGAAGAAGCTTTAACAATGTCTGATACCATCGTTGTTATGAATGACGGTGAAATCCAACAAGTTGGTAAACCAAAAGAAATCTATGATGAACCAAATAACGCTTTCGTCGCAGACTTCATAGGTGAATCTAACATCTATACCGGCACAATGGCCAAAGATAACAAGGTTAGATTCTTAAATAAATATTGGGACGCAGACCCAGTTGACTTTGGTAAATTCCCAGTTAACGAAAAAGTCGACGTTGTCGTCAGACCAGAAGACTTCATCTTAGGCAAAGCCGGTAGTGGTGTTGTTGATGGTGTTGTTACTAGTAAAATCTTCAAAGGTATGCACTATGAATACATCATTAACGTCGGCAAATCTGAAGTTATTGTTCAATCAACTGCTGAATTAGATGAAGGTATCAAAGTCGGTTTAAATGTTGAACCAGTCAATATTCAAATTATGAAAAAGCCATTCGTTAGTAACTTCTATGATGGCTACATTACAAAAGATTACAAAGTTGAATTCGCTAATGCTGAATTCGACGTTGATGTCTTACCATTATTCCCAGGCGCTAAAATCGATGAAAACGAAGTTCTTATCGATGATAAGGGCAATGAAATTGATGTCGTTGATATGGAAATCAATGTCGAAGTGCCATTCGAAGCTATCACCATTAGTGATGATCCAGAAGCCAGCGATATCCATGGTCACATCATTTCCTTAATCTATTTAGGCGACCACTATGAAATCATCGTTAGAACTGATGATGAAGAAGACTTTGTCTTAAACACACCAGATTTATGGAACGAAAATGATGAAGTTTCCGTCATTATTGATAAATCACAAATTCACTTATCACGTAAAGGAGCCAAGAAATAACAATGGAAGAAGTTGCTCGTCGTCAACGTTCTAGGTTCAACTTCCGCGCTAGCTTGAGCATACCATTTTTTGTGTTTATGGTATTCTTCGTGGTAGTGCCTCTTTTCCTAATCGTTTATTTCTCTCTCACTGATGACCAAGGTCATTTCTATTTTGACAACTGGAGACTCATTTTCACTGCTGGCGATAAATGGAAAACCATAGGTTTAACTTTTGAAATTGCTATATTGACAACAATCATCTGCATTCTAATTGCTTACCCAATTGCCTTTATCTTAAGCAACAAGAAGTTTAACAAGAATAAGATTTTAGTCTATTTCTTTGTTCTCCCAATGTGGGTCAACTTTGTTGTTAGAACAATGGCCTTAAGAGATATGGTTAATGAGATGTTTGAAAATTTATTCAATTTCCAATTAACCGCTAAATATCCAGTCGCTGGCACGGTTGTTGGTATGGTTTATGACTATTTGCCATTCGCAATCTTGCCTTTATATAACCAAATGCTAAAAATGGATAAAAACCAAATTGAAGCTGCTGCGGACTTAGGCGCTAATCCATTCATAGTGTTCTTCAAAGTCATTTTACCAATGACAGTTCCCGGTATTATTTCTGCTGCTACAATGACATTCATGCCAACAATGTCTTCTTATGTCGTCGCCGAACAAATGGGTAACGGCAAAGTCTCCATTATCGGCACATTAATCGAAAGCTACGTCAACACAATTCACGATAAAAATGCCGCATCCATTTTGTCATTAGTGATGTTATTCATTATCGGTATCTCTTTAGTAGTTGAAAAATTCTTCACCAAAAAAGATGAAGATAGAAAGGTGGGAATATGGTAAACACAAGACCTCTTTCTGTCGAAGAAACTAACCGCGCTTTGAAGGCGAAGAGAATTAGAGCTGCCATTTGGAAGCATGTCACCAAAGTCTTTATCTTCGTGATGCTCGCTTTGGTCTATGCGCCATTAGTGTATATCTCTATTTATTCATTTACTGATTCTAAAGTTATGGGCGAGTGGGGTAATACTGGCTTAGATATCTATGTCAGCTTATTTACCGAAGCTGATGGCCTTGAACTCTTGGGAGCCGCTCGTAATACTGCTATCGTGGCCATTGCTTCTACGATTATTGCGGTTCTACTCGGTACATTAGGCGCCATTGGCATCTTCTATACTCGCAACAAACTCTGGAAGAATGCATTACAGTTCATGAATCAAATTCCAATTGTTAACGCTGAAATCGTTACAGCGTTCTCATTGTTAGTTTTATTTGTTTCAATTTTGAAACTACAAACTTCATTATTTACCTTGATAGCAGGTCACGTGATACTTGCTTTGCCATATGTTGTTCTATCAGTTTTACCGAAACTAGAACAAATGGACCCATCGCTATATGAAGCAGCGATGGACTTAGGAGCCACTCAGACACGTGCGTTGTTCAAGGTAGTAATCCCTGATATTATGCCTGGCATTCTATCCGGATTCTTATTATCAATTACGTTATCATTGGACGACTTTGTTATTACAGCCTTTACAAAGCCAGCTAACATCGTCGTGATGGGTGAAGAAGAACAATTCCAAACCATCTCAACCTTGATTGATGAACGTATTAAAAGAAGTAGTGTTCCTAAGGAAATTCGTCCATTTACCGCGATTATGTTCGGCCTAATCTTATTAGTAATGATTGGCATGTACATAAAGAGTGTCGTGGATGCGAAAAAAGAAAGGAAATTATTAAAAGGAGAAAAATAAAATGAAAACAAAGAGATTATTAATGTTTGCCATTCCTGCAATGGCCATGGGTAGTTTAGTCGGCTGCGCCCCAAAATATGATGTCAAACTCATCATTTATAACTGGGCCGACTACATCTTC
This sequence comes from uncultured Caryophanales bacterium, assembly GCA_946404585.1. Lineage (GTDB taxonomy): Bacteria > Bacillota_I > Bacilli_A > RFN20 > CAG-826 > RUG14515. Next base: position 17,824 of record CAMJEC010000006.1, on the reverse strand, counting down.
GAAGGCGATGATGAAAATCCAAAGACAATCAAAGCCTTTGAACAATATTACAAAGAAAAAACCGGCTTAGTTCTTAAAGTTGACTACCGTACATTCGCCACAAACGAAATCATGTACACACAAATCAAAGAAGGTTCAATCAAACCAGACTTAATTTGCCCATCTGACTACATGATCCAAAAAATGGCCAATGAAGGTATGCTTCAAAAATTCTCATACAATGAAGCTGATGGTAAATACGGTGAATCTTTAAAGAATTTTGAAGATTATGGCTCACAATTTATCAAAGAAAAATTCACATCAGTTAAATTAAACGATAACAACTCTTTGTTAACATATGCTGTTCCTTATTTCTGGGGTACAATGGGCTTCACATATAATCCAGAATACTTCACCGCTGAAGAAGTTGGTACATGGGAATGCTTATGGAACAAAGAAAGCAAATTCAGCAATCAATTCTCTTTAAAAGATTCAATGCGTGATACATATGTTACAGGCATCTTCCACATCTACAAAGATGAAATTGCTGCACTAGATGAAAACGATCCAGAATACAACGCTAAATTAACCGCTATTTTCAATAGATGCGATAGCGAAACAATTAAAAAGGTTGGCGATGCATTAATCGAAGCTAAAAAATCAACAGTTAACAAATTCGAAGTTGATGCTGGTAAAGAAGATATCGTTAAAGGCGTTTATAGCGCTAACTTAGCCTGGAGTGGTGATGCCATCTTCGCTATGGATTCTGCTGAAGAACTCAAAAAGCCAGCTCGCTTAAACTATGCTCTTCCAAAAGAAGGCAGCAACGTCTGGTTCGATGGTTGGTCCATTCCAAAGAATGGCAACAAAGAATTAGCCGAAGAATTCGTTAACTTCGTTTGCGATCCTGAAAACGCCGCATTAATCATGGATTCCGTTGGTTATACTTCTCCAATCGTTGGTGATGCCATGTGGGAATTAGTTAATGATTGGTATGCTGCTGAAGAAGATGAAGAAGACACATACGAAGTCGACTTAAGCTTCTATTTCGGTGAAGTTGAAGGTGGTGCAACAATCTCCATCCCAACAAGTGAAAGAGGCCGTCAATTTGACGCTCAATACCCAACAGAAGAAGTTTTAAAGAAATGCTGCATGATGAACGATTTCGGTTCTCAACAAAAAGAAGTCGGCGAAATGTGGGCAAGAGTTAAATCGGCTTAATTTTAAATAAAATTTCAAAAACATATTTTTGTGCTTGATAGTAAGATTATTGCAGTGCTATAATTCATAACGCTGCAAGAATGGTTCCTTAGCCAAGTCTGGTAAGGCAATTGACTGCAACTCAATGATCATCGGTTCGAATCCGGTAGGAACCTCCATCTTATTTCTAGGTCATACTGGATAAGATGACTGTCAGCATCAAATGCGCCTCTAGCTCAACTGGATAGAGTGTCAGACTACGAATCTGGAGGTTACGAGTTCGATTCTTGTGAGGCGCGCCATAATCGGGACGTAGCGTAGCTTGGTATCGCGTCAGTTTTGGGAACTGAAGGCCGCAGGTTCAAATCCTGTCGTCCCGACCAAACAAGAAAGATAACCCCTCAAATTGATGAGGGGTTTTAATTTACTTTTTTGATAATTCTCTTTCGATTTCCTCAATAGTGGGCAAGCTACTTTTGAAGTCCTCAGGAATAAGCTTTGATAATTCATAAGAAGAGACACCAAGAGGCTGTGAAGAAGATTCTAAGGCATAATTAGCCACGACATTATCTTTGTCTTTACAAACAAGTATTCCAATCGTCTTATTGTCACCTTCTCTACGTAGTTGATGATCAACTGCAACAACATATGTTCCTAATTGTCCAGAATATTCGGGCTTAAACTTACCAGTTTTGACTTCTATTACTACATATGCATGGACACGAATGTTATAGAATAACATGTCAATAAATAATTCACTTTCACCAACCTCCAGACGATATTCGTTTCCTACGAAGGCAAAACCATTTCCTAATTCAAGTAAAAATGATTGAATGTTTGCCACGAGTGCTTTCTTTAAATCCTTCTCTTTGTATTTCTCATCAATCGACAAGAAATTGAAAGAATAAGGATCTTTGGTTAATTGATTAGCCAAATCGCTTCCGGCCTCAGGAAGAGTAGCTTTAAAGTTATTAATGGCCTTTCCTTCTCTTTTATAAAGATTGGAATCAAGGAAATTCAAAAGAACAGAACGCGACCAATTGTTTTCGATTGTTTTAAAAACATAGAACAAAGCCTCATCAACATCTTTGCATTTATCCATAATATAACGATGATGCGCCCATGGAATAGAGGTTAATTGTGCCACAAGTTGTGGCAAAATTTGAACCTTACCATTATATAAAATATAAAACTGTTCTATATATCTGAGGTTTCTTGGTGAAAAGCCATGTACATTTTCAAGAGAAGAGGTCAAATCTTGACTTAACTTACTATAGAATTTCCCTCCGTATTTAGCCTTGAATGATGTTTGTGAGATTTGCTTGCCTAACTCAAAATAGAATTCTAATAGAGCAGAGTTCACACTTACTGTTGCTTTGATTTGAGACTTTTGAAATCTTGTCTTAAGATCTTTTATCCAACTTTGATAGTCCTTATCTAATATGGATAAAGCATTTTCGTTAACATTTTTCATTTTATCTATCTCCTTTCGTTAACAGTGGTATTCTCAAAAAGGAGATAAATAAAAGCCATCCATTAAGAAAACACCTAATGTAACTAACAATTGATATCCCTATCAACCATAGCTACTGGTGTTACATCCTCTTTTGGATGGCCACATGCTCAATATTACTATTGTGTGGAGCGTGAGCTAACTTTCTTTCTAAGATCGTCTTCAATTACGACCTCCTATCTTAGATTTACTAATAGCCAACTGGGCAATACTTTCCACATTGATATGTCCTAACACATAACATACCAGTTCAAATAACTATTTACCTCAGTGTACCTGCGTATGGTCGACTTTGCTAATGCTAGTTCATAGCGCCCGTGGTCTACTTATTTGAACATATTTATTATAACAAAAACACTGCGATAATCTATGATTAATCACAAATAACTAAAAAATGTTTCCTAATATTGTTGACAAGTACGCTTGGCATAATCTAATATAGTGTTGTGACAAGTTAACTTGGCAAAGGAGAAAGCTATGGAAAAGAATGAAATCTTAATGAAAGCCCAAAAAGAAAATAAAGGTCAAGATATCGCTGATTTAGAAGCACAAAAGAAGGGTACTAGTATTGCCTTCATGGTTGGTGGCTTAGCATTTATCGCCATCATCATCGTTGAAATGATTGTGAACAATGTTATGCACTACGAAATCATGGGTGGCTGCTTCATCATGTTAGCGACAGCCTTCTATGTCAAATTCTTTATACTTAAGAAAAGACATGAACTAGTAGTGGCTATCTGCTATACATTAATTGCTCTAGGATGGTTGACATTCTGGATCTTAAGATTAACAAAAGTAATCTAGTATGAATGAATCATTAGTGCTCCGCAACAACGTTGCAGAAGTGAGAAGGAAACAAAACATCTCACAAGCAGAACTTGCTAATATGGTGGGTGTGTCAAGAAATACAATTAGCTCAATAGAGACGGGACAATATCAACCAACCGCAAAATTAGCCTTATTACTCTGCGTCGCGTTAGATAAAAAATTTGAAGACCTATTCTATTTTTAATGAACAAAAGCACTCATCTGTAAAAGAGGGTTTTTCTTCTTGATAATAAGCCAAAAGCCACTAAAATGGCCAAATCACTTTAAAAATATTTTAAAAGTTGAATATTTGTTAAATTTTTTGAAATATACAAGTTCTTTAACCTTTAAAAACTTTATAAATCCTAAATTAGATTTATCTAAAAGTATTGACATTAAATTTTAAAGTGATAAAACTATTGTAGAGCAAATAGCAAAACCGGAGTAATCCGGCGACGCAAAACTATAGGGTCTTAAGAAAGATAGCCAGTAACCTCAACTGATTAAGTCTAAAAAGTTGAGGTTTTTAATTCTTAAAGACAGCCAGTTACCTACTATAACCCCAGTACTAGTCAGGTAATGAAGATGTTTGGAAAGAAAATAAGCACAAGATTAAAAATCGTTGCAGCGACCGCTACAGTGATTTTCACCTTGGCCACCGTCTTCACTAGTACAATCGCTTGGTTCTCTACTAAGACATCAGTCAATGTCAGTGGTGGAACTTTCACCGTTAAGAACGCAAGCGGTCTTCAATACGACTTATATTATCTTGATCATTTCGTGGTTAATGAATCCAATAAAGATGGTAACTTCAATACTATCGTTGAAAAACATTCTGGTTATGAAGTTGCTACGGGAACTCCAGTCTTCAACAAAGTTAATTACAACGATGAAGGCCAAGTTATCGATAACGAACAAAACGTCGTTTCCGATGATTTAAATCCAACAAATATATCTCACTTATGGCCAGCCCATAAGCTTACATACGCCATTGTCGTCACTTCTGGTGATCTCAATAGATTCACACTAAAATCCTGGGACGAAGAAACTGATGAAGATGCAAAAACTAAGGACAATCTTGATAATGATGTCCTCATTTCCTTATCCTGGGCTATCAACCTTTATGGTGCAGCCTATAACGTTACAAAGACAAATGATGTGACTGCTGATATCGCTAGTGGTTTTACTACTAGTTATTCAGGCGCCACTTTAAACGATACATTCACTTATAGTCAAGCTTCCCCAGCGCCACAGCCAAGACAAGCTATTAATGTTGTTAACAGTGTCTCTGGTGCTAGTAGTGATGCTACTCGTCAAATCTTATATTTCTCAATCGAATTTGATGATAGCAGTGATACTTACTATGAGTTAGACACCAATGATTCCTACTACACCAAGAGTGTGGATGGCAATAGTAACTGTTACGAGAATCTCATTTTAAAGGATCTCATCTTTATGATTTTATAAACGGAGAAAACCAATGAAGTTAGCGGAAAAGATAAAATCTCTAGGTCCTAAGTTATCTTCTAGAAAAGGTAAGATAATTGGTTTCGCTATGCTTATCGCTGGTAGTGTAGGTGCTGTTACTATGACCACTTTAGCGTGGTTCAATTTGACCGCTAAAGAATCCAAAATCAAAATGGTTGCTGGTGACTTAGATGTCGAAATCAATAAAGTTTCTGCTTATAAATATGTCTATCCATATTACAAAAACTCCACCGAGTTTATCGACTACGATGCCCCAGGTGTTGTTAAAAAATATGTCTTAGAAGACCACACATTAACATATGATGAAACTGATATTGACGACATTAATATCACATCTGATAACGCTACTATTACACTCGGAACAAGAACTAATGGTACATCAACCACAACATTAAATGATGCTTCTTCCACAAATGTTTATATTCCAGATGCCTCATATGTTCCATCATTCCATTACTATCTTATTGGCGATGGCTTATTTAATGGTGTAGATGAACCATGGTCTATTGAAAAATCACAAGCTTTCGGCTTAAGAGAAAGTGTGACTGCTGAAAAACACGCTATTCTTGATAATATTGTTGTTTCTGCTGGTTCTTCATTTGCCTTACTTGAAGTCCTTGAAGACTATGTTAATGCCCAAACAGTTTATGATTATCATTATTTCCCAATTTCTGGCATCGCTGAAAGCGCTTCTCCATTTAGAGCGGTTGACTCTAACGATGATGGTGTTGATGATCAACTTCTTTGTTTAAGAAGCGGCATCTATACATTCGACTATTCTCCAAATCAATTATCTATCGAATTACGTACTAGTGATGGTGGTCAAAGAAAAGACGTTTCCGTCATCACGAATAATTCTTTAGACCCAACTAAGATTTCTATTGATTACGCTGGTTCTGTTGATAAAGATGAGTTCCCAACTATTGATAGCTATGTACCAAACGCTATTCATAATCAAAACACATCTGTGATTATCGATGTTGAACTTAACTTCACCAACCCAAACCCAGTGGATGCCAATTTACAAATCGAACGTACTAATGCGACAAGCAATTCTATCTACAATGTCACCAATAAGTACCAAGATACCACTCATAATCTTGATGGCTATATTGATGCCCAACATCCAAATCTTTTAAGGGCGTCTGATTTCTATAACTTCTATGCTACATTCACTAAAACACCATATGCAGACACTAATGCTTTATGGAATGGTTTGCATCGTGTTGGCGATAATCAATCACAAAAGTTCTTAAACGATGCAACATACGATAAGACTATTGATTGTGCACTCCATGGTAAAGAATTAGATGATTCAATTATTGTTGAACCAAGTGCTTCAGATAACATTTATCACTGCTATATTGTCATTGAATATGACTATGAGCACTGTGTTTATTTCTTAGATAAAAACCGTCTTGGTAAAACATATTACTTAGACCGTGATTTTGGTTTCCACTTCTCTGGAATCCAGCATAAAGAAAGTTGAGATTGAAGATGAATAAGAAAGGTTTGTTTGCTTTATACATTTCAACAATTTCAACCTTGGTTTCGACCATTGCTTTAAGCGTGGGTATGACTATTGCCTTATATCAAAAATCCGTTAAAGGCAATGGTACTTATGGTGAAGTTTCATTACGTTCATACTATGAAAGTGGAAGTGGTACTGAAGAAGACCCATTCATCATCACTCGTCCTCGTCACTTATATAACTTATCCAGATTACAAGGCTTAGGTGTCTATGGTGAAAAGACATATTTCCAACTTGGTAAAGTTGATTTAGGCGGTGTTGATAGTAATGGTGTACCAATGTGCTATGCTGACGATAGTTCAATCGTTAAAAAGCCATATTTAGATATGAGCGGCTCTGATAGAGATACAAACCCAATCAATGCGATTGGTTCAGAAGCCTTACCATTCTATGGGGAATTCGATGGTCAAAATGTCGAAATTAAAAACTTGAATGTTTATGCCAACCCTCAAGATGCTGGCTTATTTGGTTATACCGCCCACGGATCAGAAGTCCATAACTTATTCCTTAGTAACGTTACCATCCATGCTTTAGGCTATGCTAGCGATTACGCTGACTTATATAGTCCAGAAAGCACAATTGATAATAACGCCTACTTCTCTTATAATCCAAATGATGGTGGTGCGGCTATCAGCTTTAATACAAGCAGCCAAAATACTGAATATGCATATTTCTATGCCGATAACAATTTTGAACACACCGCCCAAGGTTCTTCTCCAATTCCAACGGTTTCAATTGTTTCTCCATCAAACACATACTCATTCACCTCATTGTTATCTGGTGACTTAATCACAATGAATAACAACAATCAAATCGTTCCTGATTTAGATAGATTGTTTGAATTTTTCAAAGAAAAGAAAGATGCTCAAGATGCAAAATTCCCAATTCAAGCATCATCATCTGCTTCTTTAATCGTTTCTAGTGTTGATAGATATGGTCAAAAACACTCCAAAGTTCTCTTAACTTTAGAGTATGACTTTACTTTAGATACATCGACTTCCAGTTTTATTTCAATGGGTGTTCACGTAACTAGTGACCATGGCAATAATATTGGTTTAATCGCTGGCCACTGCGATGGATCAATCTATGATTGTTATGTTTATAACGGCACATTAATCGTGAACGATGGTGGTGCTGGTTATAGCAATTTAGAAAACGGTTCTAATTTAGGCTTGATTGGTCTTGTTGGTGGCACCGTTCAAAACATTTTAGCGAACGAATCTGACGTAGGTGCTAAAGAAGGTAAGTCCATTGGTGTTCTCGACTTCACAACTATTTATCGTGAAATCATCGATGACAATTCGTTTGCTAATTCACAAACTGCTCAAGGCGTTTCTGCTGGCGTTACTTATGTCCCGATTGGAACATCTAAATATGAACAATATCTCCGTCAAAATAACGGAACATATATTACCAAGGAAGTAGGAGCTGTTTCCTTTAGAGGCCGCAAGATCATCACTAATACTGATTTAGGTGTCTTTACTGTTGCTACTGATGCCGCTAATGAAGGCACAGGTCCTAATTCTGGCATTAATATTGAAAGTTCTATGATTTTGACCGAAGATTTAGCAATCAAGGATGCTGGCAATAATGACAATTACTACATCTATTATTCCACAGGTGAATACAACAAGAGTTTCTATACTTCTCATAGCAATTCATCGTTCTCTGACTATGCAAGTACATTCAATTCCAATAATGGTCAACACCTCTTATTAGGACATCATTTTCCAAGAAAAGAACAAGTCACAAGAGAAACTTACGAATACCGCGAAGCAAGACAAAACTACTTTGTGCGTTTTAAATTAGATCCTAACTATCGTAAAGGCAAAGGATTCTATTTCTCTGACTTAGATTTAGATACTGACGGTGGCGCATTTATGGCCAACTACTTTAACTATAAGTTGGTAGACCAAAACAGTTATCACATTCCAGTTGGTAATAATAAATGTGGCGTAATGCTTAAAAATAATCTCCGTCAAGAAGTCAGTTCCTTATCAGGAAGTTTTGCTTTGCCAGATTTATCAAGCACATATGCCGGTATGCCTATTGTTCCATACTGTTTAGAAGATGAAGAAGGCAAACCATATGTCAGTAATGAAGTCAATTTTGAGATTAAAAACACTTTGGCAAACGTTACTATCATTGCTGCTCCTACGGATTCTAGCAAGCCTTCTGTCTTGGGTGTTTATAAACTTGATGACAGCGATTTTGAAGGTAGTATTGATTATTCGACATCAAGTTACGACTTGCGCTTCAAACAAAAATACGACAATCCTGATTATGCTTTCTTCATGCCAACTGATAACCATTTAGCGTACTTTGACTATCGTGTGAATGGTACAACTGGCAAAGGTGAAATTGGTAATTATTCAAGCAATGGCACATTTACCGTTGCTACCAATGCGACAAACGCTACAGTAGCTAAAGAACATGGCATTAATGAGTATGGTTATAATGCTGGCAAGACCAGATTATTTGCCCATACATTCTGTTTACCTAAGGGCAGATACTGCATAGGTTCTGCCGCTAGAAATGATCAATGTGTGCCAAAGGTTTTCTATATTTGTGCTCAAGGCCAAGATGATGGTCAATTTGATTTCGACGACACAGTCTTCTCCAGCACCGATAGAGTTGAAAACGTCGATTTCACTAATGTTGCTCGTTTCAGCGACAATGGTGTTGAACAAATCGTTATTCAAGAAATCTCATCCTATAATCCAAGTAGCCCAACCGATGGTAATAAACTAGGTAATCGTAGATTATATGTGGCTTTAGTTAACTCAGATCGTTCATTGTTTAGTGATACAGGAACATCAGATTTATCGTTCACCTACGATCCGGTAAGCGGGAAATTCATAATCTCGACCACGCTTACGGGGCAGGCGCTGATAGACAGGATTAAGCACGTAGCGGTAGATAACTATAATCACTCACTCGCAGGTGATCCAAAACAGTTAACCGTGTCGTTAATCGGTATAGAAAGCAGTGGACAAGTCATTGTCTACCCAGCAGACAATTAAGGAGGTATGTATGAAAGCGAAAAAGTTATTAAAATTCTTGTGTTTCTTCATTGCAATAGTTCCTTTTAGCGCGGTCGCTTGCCAAGGTACCAATGAAACACCTTTGAATAATCCTAATAGACATTCACCAAAATATCTTCTTGCTGGTAGGCTTGATGCCAGTGACAACATTTTCAATTACTATGCGATTAATAATGAACAGGAATATGCTGTTTCTTTGAAAGAAAACTATATAAATAGCACTGATGAAATTCAAATTCCTGATGAGTATAACAGCAAGCCAGTTACTGGCATCTACAGAAGCGCTTTCTATAAGAGTAAGAGCACAAAAGTATTAATTCCTAATAGTATTACAGTCATAGACTATGAAGCTTTCCTAGGAAGTAGAATTACCACTGTGACAATTCCTTCTTCCGTCGAGCAAATTGGTGAAGGCGCTTTCTATTCTTGCAAACAGCTCACTAAAGCTGCTATTCAAAACAGTTCAACTACATCAGAAGCTTCTTCTGCCTGTTCTTGTTCAGAAGTTATTGATAATGGCAGTGGTGAAAGAACATATTCTACACTTACAACAATTCCTTCATTCTGTTTCTTCAACTGTGTGGCTTTAAAAGAACTCGTTCTTCCTGAATCAATTGAAGAAATTGAATATGAAGCATTCAACGGCTGCAGTGCATTATTCTCCACTTTAGCCTTTATGAATATTAAAGCCATCCGTTCTAGAGCGTTCCAAAATTGTACCGCTTTGAAGAATGTTTATATTTCCAATTCGTTCTTCCAAAAAGATGAGAATCAAGAACCAATTGGCATTATCGAAGATAGAGCCTTTAATGGCTGTAGTGACGCCTTAACATTCCATCTTGTTGGCGACACTGATACAGTCAACACATGGTTAGCTCTTTCTAGAAACCTCAACCGTTGGAATGTTAGAAGTGAATTCAACGATCCAACAGCGAACAGCAATCACTTTAGCTATGATATCAGCACTAGTGGTGCGTCTTATTCTAATGACTGGATTTACACAACCGATAACAATAATGATGTTGAAATCGCTTCATATATTGGTCCAACTGATATTGAAGGTGTGCCAGTAAAATTCATCTCTATTCCTAATGAACTGCCAAGTGGTTCTGGCCATTATGTTAGAAAAATTGCACTTAATGCCTTAGATACTGTTAAAGCTAGTCTTGAACGCCTATATTTGCCAACTTCATTGAGCAGAATTGAAAATGGTTTTTTCACCAGCACTTTCACGAATTTAGCAGTCATTGATGATAATACAAAGTGTTCTACCGATGAATCAACAATTGCAGGTGGTGGTTCTTTAACCCCAAGAATTATTCTTAATGGTATTACTTCTTTGAAAGTTATCGGTACTGCGGCATTTGTTAATATGCCTAAATTAAATACAATTAAGAAATTGTATCTCCCATATTCGTTAGAAGCTGTTGGTTCCCGTGCTTTTGGCAACAGTGAAAACGGTAACGCTAAAAAGCATATGCAAGCAGTAACAGACTTTAGATGGGATTATGATGATGAGTTATCTGCTTTAAAAGTTATTGGTAAAGAAGCATTCTTCCAATTAGGAAGAACTAATAACAATGACAGCATTACTGGTGGTACAATGCATCAAGATTATCTTAAATCAAACGGTGATCATAATTATGAATTAACCACTCTTGTTTTCCCACGTACATTCCAACACTTTGGCATTACTAGCACTGATGCTACAACATATGGGCTAAGCAGTAGTGATACTGTTAACTCAAGCGCTTTTGGTCATTGTCCTTTATTAAGCAAGGTTATATTTAAAGGTAGCAAGAAGAGCACTGTTCAGAGTTCCCCTAACGCTAACGACACAGATACATCTGATTTGGTATTAGGCTATTATACATTTGCGGTTTGCGAATCTTTAAGAACTGTAGTGTTTGAAGAAAGATGTGGCAAAAGTATTGTTTTTTCTACAAATAATAATCAATATTCCCCAGTAATCGGTTGGACTTCTGGCAAGAATAAGAATGATTTTGGTGGAGATCCAGGCCTCCAAACCTTAGTGCTACCTAACATGTACACGACCATACGTGTCGAGAATTACGCCTTCCAAGGTAATTCACGTGGCGCCATTTATCTTTCTGGTTCTTATTCTGAAAACAGTTCTTCGAAGATAAGGGGTGCCAAAAACGTTACATCATATACCAGCTACATCAGCTCACCATCAACTGGCGCTTGTAACCTTAGTGATACCGCTGTTAAAGAATGGCGTACTATTGGCGATGAAGGCAAATATTCTAGTGTCTATCCTGGCTATAACTTCCAAAGTGAAGAAAAGAAGAATTTCTATGGCATTGACCAAAAAATGCCTTACTATGCAAATGTCCTTTACAAAGAAACAATCAATGTTCCAGGCGTCAACGTTGAAGTAGAAGTTGGTACTGGCAACACCAAAGAATATGTTGAACAAGACAAGTGTGCGTTTGTTACCGGGACAGCCAGTGGCAAAGCCACAATGACAAATTATTTATATGATCGTCATTGTGATAGTAATAGTTTTTCTGGCACCGCAAGAGTTCCGGCTACAGTTACTGACTCAAATAGCAACAGCTACATAGTCAATACAATTGGCGCTTCTGCTTTTAGTGCGGATTATTGTGATGCTACAAGTTATAAAAACTATAGTAACTACAAAGATTTAACAGCAGTCGAACTTCCAAATACAATTACCACAATTGGTGAATATGCTTTTATGAGAGCGTATGGCATCACTAAAGTTTCTGCTTATGCTCCAGCAACAGGCAATTTGGTTGGTGACTATGTTATGCCATCTTCTTTAGCTAACATTGACAAGCATGCCTTTGCGTTCTGTGGTATTCAACAAGTGTTAAATATCCCAAATAGTTGTAAATTCTGGGAGACTAAAAACAATCCTGATTATGCGACATCAGTCTTCTCAAACAGCTATTCTTTAAGAAAAGTTACATTTGGTAATAATGCAACTTCATCCACTTATTATCAAACAACAACATATACCCATCGTGGTTCTAGTGAAACATACACATCGGCAATATATTCAACTGCCAGTTGTGAAAAGAACGCATCAGCTTTGCTTCTTGTTTTAAATAGAGATAGTTCTGACTACTTGCAGGCTCATGATGATTTATCTGATGAAACAGTTGTAATTGATGGAAAAACTGAACATTACAGTAGATTTGATGGCCAATACTCATATGGAACCAGTTTCCTTTATGGCGCTTTCAAAATGTGCCATTGGATTGACTCTTTGGTGGTTGGTACTCCTGTTAATAGTTCTTTACCTCAACCTCTTATTTCTGGTTTAAACGAAGTTATTTATCTTAATCAGAAATACGATTTCTCTGACAATAATCATACAAAAGATCTAAAATCCATTTCCTTTGGTACTAGTGGTTTAGGCTTAATGTCTTCACCTGAATATGCTTTTGAAGGCTGTAGCCAATTAGCAATGGTGGAACTCCCACGTATCGTTGATGGTGTTATTCCGAAAGGCTTATTCTCTTCTATTACAAACGAGCATCTTGTCTTTAAAGTTCCAAATAACGCAGATGGCACTGCTTGGAAAGTCTGTGATGAAGGCGTGTTAGATTTAACATATACAGGCTACGCTGGTATTGATGATGAAGCGTTTAAAGGCACAAATATCACCACATTTATTGCTCCAGATGTTGATGAATTTACAGTTGGTGTTGATGCTTTCGGTAATTGTACTTCTTTAGAAACAATTGATTTCTCTAAAGTTAACGAAACTGTCGAAATAAATGGTTCATTCCGTGGTGCAACGCTTGCTTCTACAATATTCAATTTCGGTAGTGACGCTGATATCTACTTTGGTGAAGAAGCATTCAAAGGAGCAAAATTCACTGATAATACATTTGTTTTCCCTGCTAAGACTGCAATGATTGGGCAATCATGTTTTGAATCTTGTGATGATGCCGACCATCCATTGACAACAGTCACTGCAGAGGCAGTGTTGACTAATTTAAAACCAGTATTGACAGATACAGATAATAATCAGAACCATGCAGGAGACACAACTGGTTTCAAAGAAATCGGCAACTTTGCATTCTATTTATGTAAGCATTTATCCAATTTTGATTTTTCCAAATTTACGCAAGTTGAAAGAATTGGCCACTATGCATTTGGTATGATTGCTCCAGGCAATGATGGAATTATTCCAATGCCTGAAAACCATAGTCAAATGGTCTCAACCGCCACAATTACTACAGATGGTGTCATCAATTTCAGCTCAAATCTTACAAATCTTGGCTGTGGTGCATTTAATAGTACAGCGGTAACAAGAATAACAATCAATTCCAATAAGATGCAATTCGAACGTGGTGGGAAACACACTTATGAACCACGCTGCCAGGCTAAAGTTAATGGCGGTCTAAATAACGGCTGTCATCAGTTTAGACACTGCGATAATCTTATCAGCGTTATATTCACTGTTGGAAACTGTCAATTCACTAATTTTGGCTATCCAACTAAGGGTCAAAATGGTCAAGAAAACATTTTCTCATGGTGCAACAGTTTGCAAATGGTGGTATTACCTACTGGCTATGAAATCCAACACTTTATGTCAACTGGTGGTGGAAACAACGATCGTCCTGACTCAATGGTTTGGGGTAGCAAATCTACTTGTAAGATATATACATATCATACTGCTACAAGTTTAAAAGACAATCCATTCATCAACATTTACTGGCGTCGTACTGGCAATAACACAACGTGTGACTTAGTTTATTATGTCACTAAGAATACTGATTTAGCTATTAATAACAATGGCACATGGTCAATACGCTTGTCGAATCAACAATATTGGGCTTTGAAAGATGGCGAAGTCTTCTATCTTGGCACCGCTACAATTGATTCTTCTACTGGCCTAGTAACATTTAGTTCTGGCGCAACGGCGGATGCTAATGGTGTGACCTTCCCATCATAGCGAACAACACAGCTCGTATGAGTTGTGTTTTCTTTTATTTCAAAAATTGGTCTCATTTTGATAGTGCCAATCTAAAAAGATTGAAATATATTCGCACGCGTATTACACTAAAATAGATGTTTAGGAGGCATATAATATGGGCTTAATTAAAGCTTTCGCCGGAGCAGTTAGCTCCACATTTGCTGACCAATGGAAGGAATATTTCTATTGTGAAGCTTTACCAGTTGATGTCTTAGTGGAAAAAGGTCAAAAGAGAGTCAATGGTAAAAGATCATCCAACACTAAAGGTAGTGAAAATATCATTTCTAATGGTTCTATAGTAGTCGTCGCTGACGGTCAATGTATGATTATCGTTGATCAAGGTAAAGTCGTCGAATTCGCTGCTGAACCAGGTGCCTACAAATTTGATTCTAAAACTGAATCATCTATTTTTGCTGGCTCCTTTGGTGAAAGAGTCATCGGTTTATTCAAAACAATCGGTAGACGTTTCACATTTGGCGGTGACACAGGTAGTGACCAAAGAGTCTATTACTTCAACACTAAAGAATTAGTGGACAACAAATTTGGTACACCAAATCCAGTGCCATTCAGAATCGTTGATAACAACGTTGGTTTAGACGTTGACGTTTCTGTCCGCTGTAACGGTGTCTTCTCCTATAAGATTACAAACCCAATTCTCTTCTATCAAAATGTCTGTGGTAATGTCACACAAGCATATACAAGAAGTCAATTAGATAGCCAATTAAAGACAGAATTCATTTCTGCTTTACAACCAGCCTTTGGCCGTTTATCTGAATTACAATTAAGACCAAACCAAATCATGACTCACTTAACTGATTTGGAAAACGCTATGAATACCGCTCTTGATGAAAAATGGGCTTCCTTACGTGGTATTGAAGTCATCTCCATTGCTTTAGGCTCTGTTACTCTTCCAAAAGAAGACGAAGACCTCATCAAAGAATTACAAAGAAAGAATGTTTACGCTAGAAATGCTGCTATGGCAGGTGCAACTTTAGTTGAAGCACAAGCTGAAGCGATGAAGAATGCTGCTAGTAACGCTAATGGTGCAGCCATGGGCTTCTATGGTCTCAATATGGCGGCCAATGCCGGTGGTATGAATGCTCAAGGTTTCTACCAAATGGGTGAACAACAAAGACAACAACAACAAGCTCAACAAGCACAAGCTCCAGTCGCTGGTACTTGGACATGTCCAAAGTGTGGTGCACAAGCCACAGGTAAATTCTGCCCAGAATGTGGCACAAAGAAACCAGAAACAGATGCTGGCTGGGTTTGCCCACAATGTGGCACAAGAGCTACAGGTAAGTTCTGTCCAGAATGTGGTACAAAGAGACCAGAAGGCGAAAAGAAGATTAAATGTAATAAATGTGGTTGGGAACCAAAACCAGGTGAAAAAGCACCTAAGTTCTGTCCAGAATGTGGTGACCCAATTAACGATTTAGACGAAGTCAAATAGTGTATGGCAAATAAAGAATTAGAATGCCCTTGTTGTGGTGGTACATTACATTTTGACTCCCACAGCCAGGATATCGTTTGTCCATTCTGTGACTCGCATTTTTCAGTAAACGATTTAAAAGCTTACTCCGATAATTTAGCGAGCGATAAAGAAGAAGATACTGCTTGGGACGAATCAAAAGTCCAAGCCTACACCGATAAAGAAATGAAGGGTATGAAAATATACTCTTGCGAATCTTGTGGTGGTGAAATCATTGTCGATGAAACTTCTTCTTCAACTTGCTGCCCTTATTGTGGTAACAATATCCTCGTTTCTAAACAACTTTCAGGCGATTTAAAACCAAATCTTGTCATTCCATTTAAGAACGATAAAGATAACGTCTTAGGTAGTTTAAAATCATTCTTTAAGAAAAAACCATTATTACCAGGTTCATTCTCTAAAGATAATGTCGTCCAAGAAGTCAAACCATTATACGTTCCATTCTGGTTATTCGATGCCAACGTTGATGGTAGAGTGAGATTCAAAGGTGAAAAGACTCGTCGTTGGTCTGATTCTAATTACGACTATAAAGAAACCAAATATTATTCTTTAGTGAGAGATGGTGGTATTGCCTTTGATCACGTTCCAGTTGATGGTAGTAAAAAGATGGAAGACAAATTAATGGAATCCATCGAACCATATGATTATTCTGAAGCAGTGGAATTCAATGCGGGGTATCTCGCTGGTTACGCTGCGGATAGATATGATGTCAGTAAAGATGAAACATTCCAAAGAGCCACAACTCGTTTCCGTGAAGGCACAATCCAAGCCTTTAGAAATGATATCCATGGTTATGATAATGTCAGCTATGCTGATTCTTCCATCCAATTAAGTGACACTAACGCGCAATACGCTTTATATCCAGTTTGGATTTTAAATACCAAATGGAAAGAAAAGAATTACCGTTTTGCCGTTAACGGCCAAACTGGTAAAGTAGCGGGTGACTTACCAATCTCCAAAGCCAAAGTCATGTTGTTCTGGAGTATCTTCTTTGTACTCTTCGTTGGCCTTGGTGCAGGTATTGGTGCAATTATTCAAGATATCATTATCGGTCTCATCATCGGCGGGGTCGCTGGGGCAATTATCTCTTCTATCATCCTCTTCGGTATGTCTAGAAAGAATAAGAATGTTAAATTCCAATATGGCGCAGCCTCTTACGTACGAAACGGCTCATACCATATTGATTTAAGAAAAGATATTTACCTATATAGTAAAGTCAGCAAAACCGCGAGAACGTCATCATCTAGTAGTTCTTCTAGAAGATAGAATTAAAACAAAATTAAAAGATAGCCGATTGCTCGACTATCTTTTTTGTTGTAAACAAGTTATTGCCCTAAGACCACTCGTTCTTTGTTAAATAATTTCGTAACCCCAAACATTAATAGACCTGTATATAACACAGTGGACGCCACCGTTAGACCAAAGAACAATAATAAGTTCTCCGCGCCATTAAGTAAGGCGTTAATAGACACACAGACATTAAGAATTGGCACAAATGATAAATACCATTGATCAAAGCCAAATAACGAAGGAGCCATGCCAAAGAGCATAAAGACAATCATAATTGGTGATAAATAACCCGCTGCTTCTTTCACAGTATTGGATAAAGCGGAGATAAATACACCAATCGCGACGAATAAGAGCAAGACAGTTACCACTAATAAGAAGAGTAATAATCCATCTAATGGAGAAATAGTGATATTAAATCCACCCATTAATTTAGGAATTGATAAAATCAAACCAGTAAATGAGACAATACCAGAGGCAATCGCTGTCGTGGATAAGGATAAGATTT
>CAMJEC010000005.1 GCA_946404585.1 uncultured Caryophanales bacterium | reverse complement strand
ATCAAAGCCATTATCAACGAGGGCTTTGACGATTTTAGCCATGTCTAAACTGCCATCTTTTGAACAATGTCCCACTTCGCAAAAGGAATCATGATTATCTGTCCATAAGACATTGCGTAAGTGCAAGAAATGAATTCTTCCCTCTTTTTGATATTTGTAGGCCATATGAACTAAATCATTATTTCTACCAGCGCCGAATGAGCCAGTACAAAGTGTTAAGCCATTATTTAATGAAGGCACAGCCGTGAATATCTTATCTAAATCATTTTCATTAGAAACAATTCTTGGCAAATTGAATATATCCCATGGTGGATCATCGGGATGAATGGCCATTTTGACACCAATTTCATCACATACTGGTATGACTTTTTTAAGGAAATAAACCAAATTGTTAAATAAGTCTTCGTGAGTAATGCTTTGATATTCCTTTAAGAGATTTTGAAGTTCGCTTTGTGAATAGCTTTCATCCCAACCTGGCAAATGGAGATTATGGGGATCAATCTTTTTGAAATCTTCATAAGAATAAGATAGAGAATTACTACCATCTTTATTAAGATGATGCATCTCAGTTCTTAACCAATCAAAGACTGGCATGAAGTTATAGCAGACACATTTAACGCCACACTGCGCTACTCTTTTTAGATTTTCAATATAATTAGCGATGTATAAGTCACGACTACTTTTTCCCATCTTAATATCTTCATGAACTGGAATGGATTCAATAACTTCCATCTCTAAGCCCTTTTCATTGCAGGACTGTTTTAATTTCAAAAGAGATTCGATAGGCCATACTTCGCCAACTGGAACATCGTAAACTGCTGTAACAACCCCACTCATGTTAGGTATTTGACGAATATAATCTAAAGGTATACTGTCATCAGGACCATACCAACGAAACGTTAATTTCATATTATTTCCACCTTACTCTTATATAATAAGAAATTTAAAATATAAGTAAATTGCAAAACATTTACATTTTATATTGCATTTTGTGTATTTCATATTAAGATTTAGATATGACTTATAATCTTATTTATCCCAATTTAAACTTTGCTCATAAAAAAGAAAAAGGTCCACATTATGAAGAAGTATTTGAGAAGCACTTCCATCTCATTTATGAATTATTGTTTTTCGTCTCTGGTAATGTAGATTTAGTTTTAGAGAATAAGATTTATCATCTTAAGCCTAACGATTTAGTTTTTATTAAACCTGGTCAACACCACTACGTAATTCCATTAAATGAAGAAACATATGAAAGATATGTTATTAAATTTCCTGAATACGTCATTCCTAATGAACTATTAGAAATTATAAAAAAGAAGCCCACTTTAACTTCAATTAACGACAAGACAATTATTAATCTATTCGCTTCTTTAGATGACCACTATGCATCATATCAAGGTCAACATTTAGATCTAATTTTAGAAAATGTTTTAAAAGTAATATTGTCATATTATTCTTCCTTAGAAGAAAATGAAAAGAATAACGGTAATGTTTATAATCAAAAAATGAACAAAGTTATTGATTATATTAATGAGAATCTAGCGGAGCCACTCATGATTGAAGATATTTGCAAACACTTCCACTACTCAAAATCATATATCGCTAAAGAATTTAAGGCTTCTTTAGGTGTGCCAATCAAACAATATATCATCACTAAAAAAATACTCCTCGCGGAGTCTTTGATTAGTAAAGGAAGCAAGCCAACTGAAATATATAACAATTGCGGTTTTGAAGATTACTCCACCTTCTACCGAAACTATATCAAAATTGTTGGAAAAGCCCCTTCTTTAGGAGGAGCTCTAACAATACCTAGTTCCGATGTCGAAACAAACTAATTTTCATTAACTATTGGAATACTGATTTTAATAGAGAACAAACCATCTTTAGCGGATAAAGATGTTGTGCCATGATATTTATCAATAATATAGGTAATACTTTTAATACCGTATCCGTGTTTTGATTTATTGCGTTTTGAAGTTTCAATGCTATTTTCATTAATGACGCGAATGTCACCACTATAGAAATTACTTTCTTCAATAAGAATGACACCACTAGATTCACTAATTGTTAAAGAGATGAATCTCTTTTCTTTTTCCAGCATCTTAGAAGCTCTAATAGCATTATCCATAATGTTACCAAAAACAGAATATATTTGAGTTGGCGTCATCATCGTTAGTTTTTGCGCTCCAGCCATACAAGTGAACTTGATGTTATTTTGACGACACTGTAGTGACTTTTCACTTAAAACAATATCTAAAACATCGTTACCAGTCTTAATTGTGGAATCATAGAAAATAAGGGCTTCCTTTAATTCCTTCATATCTTGTTCGTTGATCTTATCTTCCACTTTGTTTAATATCTTTTTCAAATCATGGACTTTAGTGTTGATGGCTTCCATGTTTGTTTTAAGATTTTCAAATTGGGCTTTTTCTTGGTGCAAGATTTCTTTGATGACTAAATAATCTTGATCTTTTTTGCTTATTTCAAAAATGCCAGAAACAATTGCTAAAATAAGAATACAGAATGTGCTAACAAACACTTTTAAAATAACGCTTAAAGCAAAGCTTTCTTTTTCAAATAATCTTGAGACACATATAAAACCATTAATAATAACGGTGAAAACAATACCAACAATAGCCACTTTTCTTCTGGTTGGTTTATCATCACTAAATGGTTTTGCAGTTTTTCTAAACAAGAAAACTATCAAGGCCATAATAGCAATGATGATTATAAAGTATAATAAGAACTCCCAACCTTGTAATTCCGCTGTTTCTTTATGGAATAAAGATATGGTTTGAGTGTCATCAATACCAAAAATATTTTGTATTAGCGGATATGTTTTATTAGCGATATGATGCGCACATATCCCACAGCACCACAAAAGAACAAACTCCGCCACGCTTTCGTTGTAGCAAAGTAAGATGATACCAAACAAAGAAGAATAAAGATTGTAGTAACAGAATAGACGAAGCGGAATGGCGAATGCATTACCCGCGCCTAAGGTGTTCAACATGCCAAGGCCAAAGGCAAGAAAAATGCCGGCGATAAAGCAAAGCACTACTCTTAAAAAGAATAGTTTTCTACGTCTCTTACCAAAAGTGAAAGCGAATACGGCAATAAAAGAAAAAATAAAAGTTAACACAAATGAAAATACTTCATATGCGTTTTCGCTACCAATCACATTAACAATCCACTCAATCATTTTCTTTATGCTCTTTGAATTGTTTAAACTTTGCTAAGAATTCTTTTTTTCTTGGATGAGATATTAATAATCGATCTTCCCCAACCACCACTTCGTATTCTTCAATAGCAGATGCATAAGCTAGATTAACCAAATAACAGTTATTACATCTAGCAAATGGCTGGTCTTTAAGTTGACTTTCAACACTTCTAATGGTCATGTATTGGCGATATATACCACTCGTGGTATGAATTTCACAGTGATGGCTAATTACTTCAATATACATAATTTCAGAAGCATCGAGCTTTTTATAGCCATTTCTTGTTTTAACAGTTATGGAAGGAGTATTAGTCTTATGCAGTTTTTCAATGGCTTTACTTATTTTTAATACAAATTCGTAATACTCAATTGGTTTGACTAAATAATCGGTTGCTTCAACTTCATAACCTTTGATGGCAAATTGCGTTGTGGATGTCACAAAATAAAGGATAAAGTTAGCGTCTTTTTCTCTTAATTTATGCGCGGCATCAACACCATTAAGATAAGGCATTAGAATGTCTAAGAAGACGATATCAAATTGACCTTTAAAGTTATCAACAAAATTAACAACATTATCAAATGTTGAAATTTCAAAGGCCATATGCTCATTTTCGGCATAGCGGTTTAAATAATCGACCAGCCTTAAAATGCATTCTTTTTCGTCATCGACAATAGCTATCTTAATCATGTACTAATCATTTTATCATAGTAAACGATATAGCGCTATTTTATTTATTGTTGTGCTTTTTTAAGTTTTTTCTTTTTAACAGCTTTAACAATAATAATTGGTAGGCCCACTAATATAAATCCAATTAACGCTAAAAATAACACTAATACTACTATTGTCATTGGAAGCGGGTTTTTAACTTTAAACTTAGGAGGTTCGCTAGCTTGATATTTATCTTTATCGATTGTTAAACAGTATTGGTTTTCTCCAATTGAAACAATATCTTCCGCGTTTGGCTTTTTAATGTTTAATCCTGGTCTAGCATATGTGCCACCGGTAAAAAAGACGTTATCACTATTTTGGATAAAATCCATTAGCCAGCCATTAAAGAAGATAAAGCCTACATCATTTGGGAATGTATCGATGTGTGGGGACCTTAACCAATAGCCTTCTGATTCTTTATGATATGGAGCGATGCGGTCTTCTTCTTTAGCTAAGCCATATTTCTCTGTGCATATTTCTTCCGCTGATAAAAAGAATAAGTGATCACCATCTAAAGCATTTTCTTCTGGTTTAAAATCGACATATGGCCCTTTTTCGACACCAAAAGGAGCGTGAATGGAAAAAGATTCATCGCTCTTATAAGTAGGAATAATCCATTCTTTTTCTTCATCGCTAAAATGAGTGTCATAAAAACTTTCGCACCACTTTTTGGCGTTAGAGTCTTGATACATATTACTAGTTGGTTTATTTTCAGTGCGGAATTTTAAAGCTTTGCCATTATCCGACACTAGGGTCTCACTAAGTAAAAACATCCCTTCTTCACCAGTACTAGTCTTTTCATTATCAAGTACTTTAAATCTCGCGGTAAAACGCGATTTATCATCGGTAATTCCCAAATAAAATATGTCACCTTTTTTAAGTGTTGTTTCACTCGCTAGATTAAAAGAAGGGATTAATGATAAAAGTAAAAATGGTATGGTTATTAACGATTTCATTTTGAAGTTCCTAATTAGATTTTTCTAAAGCTTTAACAAAATAAGGCGACCACCACTGTAAATAGCCTGCTTTTTTAGGGTGAATTGGATCTTTCATCGCCCAGTTATAGTAACTATCACTAGCGGTGTTATTAAAATCAACATCGTTATATAGATCGATAATACGGACTTGATAATCGACTTTTTTATTCCACTTGATAGCGATTTGTTTAACATCACTCACTAAAGAAGCATAGTTTGAGCCAGGGGGATTGTTACTTTCTCTTTTGGTTTTGTCTTTACCATCTTTAAAATAAGCACCACTATAGAAATAAATTGGACAATTCCAAGTCTTATGGACATAGGA
Source organism: uncultured Caryophanales bacterium (assembly GCA_946404585.1). Classification (GTDB taxonomy): domain Bacteria; phylum Bacillota_I; class Bacilli_A; order RFN20; family CAG-826; genus RUG14515. The sequence continues at coordinate 21,004 of CAMJEC010000005.1, read as the reverse complement.
AATAATATATTCCACTCCACCTAGAGTAGTTTTTAAATCAAAGTTTTCATAATCTTCACTAACAACACCTCTTTTAGAGTTATTTCCTGGTGTACTATCATTCGTGGATATTTGGCAAATAAAGCCATCAATCTTTGTTTCTTTATTAAAGATTTCACTATTAGTTAGGCGAGACGTGTATGATTTTTCTCCACTTTTGATATTGGCGTTATCGCAGAGTAATGTGGTACCGCTTACTGCATCTTTAAAGCACTTTGCTCCTGTTAGAGAACTGACATATTCAGACATGCTAAATCCTTCTGATTCGTGCCCATAAGTAACAGAAGAGCCCAACCAATAAAATGTTTTATCTTTTAACGAAGAATCATTAGCCATCACATTTATTGGATCAAATGCCGCATCATTAGCGTCTTTTTCATCTAGATGAGAATCATCTAACAAAGTATATTTAACTTCTTCTTGCTTAATTTTTATCGTCGGATCATTAACTTCTATATTTGAAGTTTGATTCCCACAACTAGTTAAAAACATAGTTAATACGAGCTGAACTATCTTTTTCATACTTATTTTTCCCAACTATAGTTATTGCTTTTAGCGTGTAATTTATATTCTTCTGGGAATTGATTTACTTTAATAAATGAAGCACTATCACTGACATTATTAGAAACAGCTCTGACTTTGATTTCACCTTCGACTTTAACTTTGAATTTAAAGACATATTGACCGGCTTTTTTGGCCACTAATTTGTCGTTAACATAAAGTTCGACTTCGCTTTGGTTAGAATAGACTTTTAAAATCATAATCTTTTTGTTTCTCTTTTCAAAACGCTTACCGCAAATATGAACAAATGGTTCTTTGCTCCAATAGGCTTTACAAATATAGAAGGAATCTTTTTTAGTTTTATGATCAAAAGTCACTAAACCCTTATGGTTAACACCTGGGTCGCCACCATGGTTTCTGCCATCGCTACCAAAATCAAACATATTCCAAATATGGGTGGCCCAGAAATATGGCCTTTTAGCGTAGAATCTTAACATGTATTCATGATAATCCGCTTGATATTCTTCAGTGGAGTCACCAACATGAGGATTGTTACTATGAAGATTAATCATCGCTTCCGCGCCATATTCAGACATACCAACTGGATATTTCTTATTAAACAAACGATAGAAACCAAACCATAATTTGTTTAAGAATTTAAATGGCACGTACCAGCCAAAATATAAATTCCATGAAACAACATCAGTAATCTTTGAGACTTTATTGAACGGGCCACACATGCTAAAGCACGCCATTGTGGTTAATCTTGTCTCATCGAGTTTATGAGCAATCTCATTTAGTTTTTTGTTTTCTTCTAAATAAGCCTTAACACGACCTTTTTTGAACATTGTTATTTCATTAGAAATACCCCAAGTAACAATTGAAGGATGATGGTATTGTTGAATAATTAATTCTTTTAATTGTTGTTCAATATTATCGTTTCCGTTTTCTAGATGCTTAGAAATATATGGCGCTTCCGCCCAAATGATGAAACCTAACTTATCGCATAAATCTAAAGTGTAATCATCGTGTTGATAATGAGCTAGTCTAATCGTATTAGCGCCGATTTCTTTAATAAGCGCTAAATCATCTTCATGGTGCTTTTTACTAACAGCGTTGCCTACATCTTTTAAATCTTGATGACGGCATACCCCTCTTAAAGGATAGGATTTACCGTTTAGGAAAAAGCCTTTATTTGGATCGACTTTAAAATATCTAAAGCCAACATTTTTAGTGATTTCATCCAAAAGATTATCGTTTTCATCTAACAATGAGATTTTGACTTCATATAAATATGGATCTTCTAATCCGTTCCATAAATGAACATTGTTAATGAGGATGTCATCATTTCCATATGAGATACCAACTTGATTTTGATTATGATCAAATAAAGTAACCACTACATGACCTTGACCTATGACATAAGGAACAACGTTTAAAACACCTTTATCTCCATCAACTATCGCAGTAATCTTAGCGCCTGGTCCCCCGTAATAATCTAAATCGAAATGATTTTTATTGACGTAGATTAGATTAACATCGCGATATATGCCACCATAAAAGGTGAAATCAGCGGTTTGAGGATAAACATGGTCATTTTCCTTATTGTCCACTAAAACGTAGAGATTAATTTTATGATCTTTTATATAGTCAGTAACATTGACTCTAAAAGTGGAATATCCACCATCATGATGGGCTACTTCTTTTTGATCGATATAGATTTTGCAAGAAGAATTAACGCCGTTAAATTCTAAATAAACTAATTCATCTTCTTTTAAAGAATCGATATCGATAACTTTATGATACCAACATTCACTTCTAAAATAATCCATGCCTCCGTCTTGGCCATCAATATTGTTCCAAGTATGAGGAAGATTGATTTTTTCCATTTCTAAAGCAGGGACATCTTGTATGGAACAAGAGCATTTGCTAAAAGACCAATTATTATTGATATTAACTATTTTTCTCATAATAACTCCCTTGATAAACAAGAAGAGACCACCATTTAATAATGATGGTCAGTTCTTAATAATCTATTGTTGAACTTTTTTTCTTTTAATAAAGTGGAGAACGATTAATACACCAAAGGCTAATGTTCCAGCCGCACAAACACCAATAGCGGAATAAACAACAATCATATACCATGGTTGAACAAGTTTAATTGTCGCTTTACCAATATTCATCGCGCGTGAATTAGCAATGGAATAAGCGATGTGTTTGGTGGCTTGTTGGCAAGCATTAACGACGGCAGGATTATTGTCATAAGGGGCTAATAATGCTGTGCCATTCCCATCCCATAAGTCTTGTCCCGCTAAAACACCCATAACGTTATGCATGTAAGTAGCGCTAACTGAGCAGTCTGTAATGGCTGCGCCTTTCATACCCCATTCATCTCTTAAGATACCGGTCATTAAGCCATGATGTGCACCAGACCAGACAACACCTAATCTATTAAAGCTAGACATGACACCTAAGCCTTCGCCTTCAACGATAGAGCCTTCAAAACCTTTTAAGTAGATTTCTCTAATAGCTTGTTCGTTTGACCAAGTTGAAATACCATATCTACCTTCTTCTTGGTCGTTTAAAGCAAAGTGTTTTGTGAAGACGTAAACGCCTTTAGATTGAATACCTTTAACTTCAGAGGCCGCCATTTTGCCAGAAACGAAGCCATCTTCACTATAATATTCAAAGTTTCTACCTGAATATGGTGTTCTATGAATATTAGCGCCTGGACCATATAAACCAGTATAGAAAGTATCAGCGTCATTTTTAGTGGCGTGGAAGAAGTCTTCACCAATGCATTTGCCCATTTCATTTAATAATTCTAAATTGTAAGTGGCCGCCATAACGTCTTCTGAGGTGTAGCACATCGCACTGCTACCACCAATTAGACCCTTAGTGAAACCTTGTGGGCCATTTTCATCTAATGTACCAGGTAAATTGATGCTTGGTACAGGTGCAGTTTGATGGAAGCCATTAGAGATGACTTTAATCATTTCGCTATATGAACATTGCTCAACGAGTTGTTGCCATTTTTGATCAGTAATATCGAGATCAATTAAATCAGAGACAGATAAACCATTTTTTGCTTCAGTTGTTGGCATTGATTTAATATCAGAATGATATTTTTGAATCATCTTTTCGATAATTGCTGCACGACCACTTTCTTCATGGGTTAAGCCATCTGCCCACATTGTTTCATTGATTTTTAAGGAAACTGTTGTTTTTGGGAATGTATCGTTCCAGTTATTTCTGGTTAAATAAGTGATTTTCTGATCGGCTGTACCTTCATATTTATTTAAATCAGCATTATCAAATAAATTAGTGATTTCTTTATTTGTCACTCTTGATTTGCTATAAGTTGTCTTATCAAATGTATTATTGTGCCATTTGCTAACTAAAGAAGCATTGCCTACTTGGGACATACGTGTGTCATCTACAACAATACCTTCACCTTTTTTAGCCGCTAAGATGTTATTGGTGGCATCATGAGCGTTTTTGCCAACAGTAAAATAATAATCACCATCTTCTAAGATATATGTCTTAGCGTTATTTGGGTCATAAGAAACTAAGTCTTTCTTTTCCACAGTGATTTCGTAGTCAGCAGATTGACCCGCTTTAATGAGCTTTTTATCAAAACCACAGATATTAACGGAAGCTTTTTCAACACCGTTATCTTTGTCATATTGTGTATATGGACTTTGAGCATAGATTTGTACTGTATGTTTAGCGTCGACATTACCAATATTTTTGACTGTGACATCAACTTTGAAGTTTTCACCTTCTTCATTTACTTTAAAATTAGAATATTCAAATTCGGTATAACTTAAACCATAACCAAATGGATAAGCAACGACATCATCATATTTAAATGTTCCAGGATTACCTTGATTTAAGACGTAGTCTTCATATCGAGTTTCATAATATCTATAGCCAACATAAATGCCTTCTTGATAAACGACATAGTTTTGATTGCATTTACCAATGCCTGCATCTAAGTTAGATTGCGCAGTGCCACAGTTATAATCTTTTTGATTGGTGTAATCGAAAGCACCAAAATTAGCCATTGCAGGGGCACTGTGATTGTCCTTTAAGAATGTATCAACAATGCGACCAGAAGGAACGATGTTACCACATAGAATATCGGCAACAGCATTAATACCAGTCATGCCAACATCGCCAATCCATAAAAGAGCGTCGACATCATATTTATCGACAAAGTCGATTTGTAAGGCGTTAGAGGAATTTAATAAGACAACAATCTTCTTAAATGTCCCAGCTTGTTTTAATTGTTTAATATTTTGGAAGAGTTCCTCTTCTTCTTTGCACAATCTTAAATAGTCACCATCAGTTAAGTATTCGGTGAGTTTGGTATTGCTACTTGGTAAATCAGCGCCTTCACCGCCACTTCTGGCTAAGACTACTAAAGCAACATCACCATAATCTTTAAACGCTTCTTTAGCGGAGTTAGAAATCACACTCCAAGGCATTTCATTTAAACGATATTCATCTTGACTACCACCAGTTGTTTTAGCGTTTACTCTTTTATATTTTTGACCTTTGACGTAACAAGTCCATAATTCTTGGTTAACACTATTTTTGCCAAAGCAAGATTGATCTTCCAAAGCCGCTTTTAAAGAGACAGCGTCAGAGCTTGAAACTTGTCCACTTCCTGTGCCGCCATAGAGAAGGTCAACAGAAGAATGTGAGAAGCAAGAAAATTTTGAAGATTTCTTTAAAGGTAAGGTATTATCCTTATTTAATAATAAAGCAGCGCCTTCGCCTTCGATTTGCTCACATAATTCTTTTTCATGTTTTACGAGTTCTGCTTCATCATTATAATCTGTCCAATAATAGATTTTAGCATCTGGATCAGGAATGATTTTTTGACTTGTGGCGTTTAATACCAAATTAAGTTGTGGTTCATATTGTTTTGCAATGCCACTACCAATTGATAAAGCGACGGTCAAAACACCAAAAATTGATGCACCAATAATTTTGCCTACTAATTTCATAAATAGACCTCCGATTGCTCTTATTATTAAAAACTTTGTTTTTTACACCAATATAAATAGCGTAATCTTGCAATATCACAGCACAAAGAAAAGGGAGCAGAAGCTCCCTTAATTCATTAGTTAGTTCAATTATGCAGCCATGAATTTGCCGATTACTGTTTGAGTATCTTCAAAGTGAAGATCTCTATTGACTGCGCCACCACCCCATGAAATGTGGGTTTCGATAATGAACTTGCCATCATTAGTAGTGGAAGAATAAGCTTCACCACTTTCTGGAGTTAAAGTGACAACATAGCCAGCGAATGACCATGTACCTTTTTGAACATCGAAGGCACCGTTTCCACCAAAATCCATATTAATTGTATATTTTTTGTCTTTATTGAATGTTAATGTAGCGTTATTTGTTGTATCTTTCATCGTAAGAACAACGTTTTCATCAACTGGTGTTTGACCGCCTTGTTCAATAACTGGTAATTTAGCAAAATCAGCAATTGGGAATTCAAAGACTAAATCGATTGTTTGATAACCGGCTAAATCGTAAGTATAGGTGAATGAACCTTTTTCAGCAGTAAGAGTAACTGGAATTTCATTTTCGCCAAACTTTAAAGTTAAAGAAGTAGCAGTTTTCACATATGTACCATTTGCGACGTTATTTGTACCAACGTAAATTAAGACTTTACCATCTTGTTGGAAATAAGCGACACCACCATTGGCTTTGGAGTTAACTTTAACGACGCTTTCTGGTTCAACAAAATCTTTCTTGTAGGCTTGGATGAATGCATCAGCATCAGCGTATTTTTGACCTTTTTGGCCTGTCATTGACACGGTTCTACTGAAAGCTTGACCTTTAACTAAAGCAACTGTGAGATCAACACTATAGACGCCATCAGATTCATAAGCGTAATATGTGGCAGGATCTTTTTCTGAGCCATCATCTTCGATAAAGGCTAATTTGATTTGTAAAGCATCAACACCTTCTTTTTTCACTGCTTTCCATGTGCCAGACATATAAGAAGCAATGTAACTCTTATTTGAAGCAGCTGGAGAAGCATCATAAGAAGCAAAGTTATACTTATCTAATGTTGTTTTGCCTTCCGCATCAAGGTTTAATAAGAATGCGGCATCAGTGAATGAAGCAAAGCTGCCACCTTCCTCTAATTTGCCCCAGAATTGATAAGAATCTGTGGATTTTTGATTGTTAGCGCCACAAGCTGTTAAAACTAAGCCTGCAAAGACGCATAGGGTTGTAAATAATTTTTTCATAATTCCTCCATACGAATAACACACAAAATATATTTCATTTTTATTTTTTTCATGCGTGTGTTTTCGAGAGAATATTAAAAGGTTACGCGCATGAGTCCCAAACTATGTCGCGTAACCTTTTTTATTTATTGCGCAAATTTATTTTTGCTTATTGTGAGAAAGGAATGTTGAAACTAAAGCAATGAGGAATACAATACCAATTAAAACGATGAATAAGACAGCGAATAATTGGTTACCGCCAAAGAAAACAACACCAGTGCCAATATCAGCGATTGGGTAGGCTGCTTCCACACTATGTTTAGCAAGCGCTACAGCAATAAGAATTGGACCAACCATGGAAACGTATTCAATTCTCAATAATTCACCAATGAGAATGGCTAAGCCACCAAAGAGTGTAAATAAGAATGTTAATATGGAGAATACACGATCCATTTTATCCGCAGATATTGATAGATAAGAGACAAGATAGACAAATGATAAGATTATCGCTAAGGCACTTGCTGCAAAAGCAATAAAGAAACCTAATGAGCGATCTTTAAAGAAATTCTTAAATAGTTTCATATCTTTACTCTCCTTTCTTCTTTCTTAATGAGAGGAAGACAAATACGCCAAGTAATCCTACACCGATAACGCCTAAAGAGATATCAAGTGCGATTGTAGTTGGTTTCCACCAAGGAACGAAATCCTTAACAACAGTATCACTGGCTAAGCCATTGATGAGGTTGCTTCTGCTCATGGCATATAAGTAATAATGAGCAGTGTCGCGTAATTTTTGCCAGATAAAACCATCTTTACTCTTTGTTAATAAGGAGCTTGCTTCGCTTACTCTATCCTTATCATTATTAAATTGATTTGTGCCAGCGTATAAGCAATCGGCTGTTGACATATATGATGAAGCATCTTTACTAGAATCAGTCATATTGATGCCTTTGAAGCCCCATTCTTTTCTTAAGACCAAGGTCATTGTTTGATAGTCAGCGGCTGTAGGAATACAACCGATTCTGTTATAGGCTGTCATTGTCCCTAATGAACCGTTTGTTAAAGCTCCTTCAAAACCTTTTAATGGTCCTTGACGATATGCTTGTTCAGTTAAGAATGTCGCTACACCATGTCTATTAGTTTCTTGGTCATTGCCACAGAAATGCTTAATCATACCGGCAATGCCTTTTTCAACCATGCCTTTTTCTTGGGCTTGACCGCACAAGAATGACATCATTGCATCTTCACTATAATATTCAAAGTTTCTACCTGAATATGGTGTTCTATGAATATTAGCACCTGGGCCATAAATATGTTTAAAGCCTAAATATAATGATTCTTCGCCGAAGAAGCGTCCACGATTCTCTAAAGATTCTTTGGAGAATGTAGAAGCACCGACGATTTCATTAACATAAACAACATTACTTGTTTGATGACCATCAGGACCATCACCACCACTGTAGGCTGGGAAAGAAATGGATTTGATGGCGTCCATCGCCATTTTATCACCAATGATTTGTGCTAATTCGCCAGCTGATAATTGATCGATGAAGTCTTCCCATTTTGGATCATCAAAGTCAACATCTCTCATATCGACAAATTTAATGCCATTATCAATTTTTTGTTTGAAAGATTTGATATCTGGAGCATCAGCAGGCTTTTTATATAATGAATCTTCCATTAAATGTTTGATTTCTGATGTTGCTTCTAAATCTTTATATGGTTTTGGGAATGTCTTCCAATCGCTTCTTGTTAAATAAGTGACGACATCAGTTTCATAGAAAGAGTTGATATCACGATCTTCAAATAAATTAGAAACGATTTCTCCTGTATATGGTGATTTAGCATAAGTTTTGTTATCTAAAGCCGCTAAATTGACGACTTGAACTTTACTTGCATCGCCTGTAACAGGATTATTTGCGGCGTCATACATGCCTGTTTTGCCTTGCTTTGCAAGAATGTTATTCAAGGCATCATGAGCACCATTACCTAAAGCAAAATAATAATCACCAGCATCAAATGTATAGCAGCCTTTTTTAGATGCGTCTTCACCATTCGTGGCATTTTGATCATAAGTTGCAAAATAGTAATCAGAGAACTTTAACGTAATTTCTTCTGATTCGCCTTTGGCTAATTCTTTTGTTTTGGCAAAATCAAGAAGTTGAATGGCGCTTTTTTCAGCTTGACCAGCTTCATAAGGAAGTTGGGCATAGAGTTGGACAACATCTTCTGATTTACCAGAATAATTATCGTTACCATTATTAGTTACTTTAACTTTAGCGGTAACTTCATGAGTGCCTTTGTTCCATTCGAACGATTCAATTTGTTGTGTGAAAGAAGCATAGGACATGCCATCACCAAATGAATAGGTGACTTCATCAGCATAGTTCCATTTGCCACCTTTAGAGTTATAAATACCAACAGCATCATCAGCGTTATGTTGATTCAAAATTAAATCGTTATAACGAGTTTCATAATATTTATATCCGACATAAATGCCTTCGGCATAAACTAAGTATTCTCTTTTATATAAATCAGTTAAGTTAGCGAATTTAAAATCGCCAGCATTTTGCATTGCCGCACTACTTAAAGAGTTAGCGGCATAGGTATCCACTAAACGGCCAGAAGGATCGGCTTTGCCAAATAAGATATCGCTTACACCATACATGCCGAAGCTACCAGGATAACCAATCCATAAAACAGCGTCGATATCGTATTCATCGAGTTCTTCTAGTTCCATTGGATAACCACTATTGACGATGACAATTCTCTTTTTAAATGAGGAACTCTTAACGAGATTTAAAACGTCTTTTTCTTCATCGTGAAGAGCTAATTCTCTGATATGTGGACCTTTTTCCCATAAGTCTTGTAAACCATGGTTTAAATCACCTTCTTCGCCACCAAATCTTTTTAGGACAACAATGGCTGCATCATCATAGCTAGCAAAGCTAGTTCTGACACCATTATAGGTAGTGACATCGACTTCACCGATGTTACCGAACTTATCGTGATCTACTTTCACATTTTTAACAGCGTTACTCACTTCTTCATTAAGTGAATAGCCACCTTCTTTAATAGCATCCACTAAGGATTTGCTTTGATAGTTAATTGGGCCACCGCTACCACCATGATAAACTGGATTAGTAGAAGCTTTGCCTAATAATGTCACTTTATCAGTGGCTTTTAAAGGTAAAGCGTTATCTTTATTTTTAAGTAAAACTGTACCTTCAACTTGTGCTTTAATGTTGTATTGTTTTAAAGCGTCATACATAGCTTCCTTACTTTCGTAGTCGCTTTTAAAATACTTTGTGTTTCCATCCCCTTCAATAGTTGGGGCGGTAATCTTTAAGGCTAGGTTGACATCTCCCTCTCTATCGTAGGCAAGCTTTGTGCCAAACGAAGCAATTATAGAAAGAGAGACTATTGTGACGCCTAAGCCCCCTAATAATCTCTTTTTATCCATATTATTTATTATTTCGCTTCAACAAATTCAAGTTTTGTGAAATCAAAGCTGCATGTTTTAACATTAACTTGGATTTCTACTTCAGAAGCAAATTGTCTGCTATCGAGATATTGCTTAGCGCTCCATGGAGAAGCTTCTGTATCTGGGATTGGCGCACCAGTTGAGGTGTCATAACCCTTTGGTGGTATGACTTGTTTGCCCATTTCTTCAGTCCAGTTATCAGTATCTAACCAGTATTGTTGATCATAAGAAGCAACGTATCTAGAAACACTCTTTAACTTAACATCGAGCAAATCTTCATCGATATCGTTAACAGAGGAAGAACAACTGCCATAGAACTTATATAAGTAGTTAGCTCTTTCATTGCCAGAGAAGTTATTTGTGTTTTCGTCAAGAACAACAGCGGAGAATTGACTACTTGAGACGATTAAACAATATGTATTGTTTTCGAAAAGTGTTAATTCTTGTTGGGTGAATGTTGTTAAGTAATAGTTATAAGTTGGACGCATATTGCTATATGACATCTCGGCTGGTGATAAATAAACACCTTTAATTTTGGCCTCTTTTGATGCACCACTACATGCGCTTAAAGTAATGGAAGCAAGCGCAAGGGTCGCAAAAGCCATGGCTTTCAAATTTTTCATATAAAATCTCCTTTTTCAAGTTGCCTTCATTTTTAATAAAAAAGACTATTTTGACAATTTAGGTCGCGTAAACTTAATTTTTACTAGCGCTAATTGATAAATAGTCTTTAATTTCTTTAATCCTAAATATGGATTTTATCTAATTGTAATCGTATAAGTTTTGGCCTCATTAATAGTTACTATTTTAGAAGAATTAGTTTCTTTTATTTCATAATGGCCGCCACTAACAGAAATGGTATTTCCTAAGCTAGAAGGAATAATAATTTCACCTTTTGCGTTAATGCTATTGATTGTCAAAGTCTTAACGCCGTCTTTATTAGCAAGTTCAACATCAATATTACCTTTAACTGTATAATTACAACATTTGAATGAATCTAATAAATTTGTTAATGATAATGAATATTCTTCAAATCCTGGCTTAGTTGGCTTTAAACCTGCAATGTAACGATTAATGATATAGATTGGTCCACTTGTCCAAGCGTGATTGAAAGTACCATCTGTAATATCAAATTTTTCATATAATGTATCTTTGCTATCTTTAATCATCGCATCATATCTAAGGAGCATTCTTTCTTTAGCAATGTCGATTCTGCCCATCTTGCATAAGGCTTCTAAAACATATTTTTCACAGAATGGGCTGGCTTCTCTAGTTTTACTTAAAACATTAATAATTGTTTCATAATCACTTTCTTTAGCTAAACCAGAAAGCGCGAGCATTGCATTAGCGCGGTCATCAATGTGATTTGATGAGGAGGATTTAAAGCCATCCTGGGTGTAATAAGCATCATGATAATTTGCTTCCATTGAAGCCATTCTTTCATTAATGAAAGAGATGTCATCATTCATCTTAAGAAGGGCCACTAATTCTTTAGTTAATCTTAAAGCGTAATAATAGAATCCAGCTTGTAATAAATCATTATCAATATAGCTACCCCAATCGTTCCATGTCCAAGAACCAGCACGATATTTAGGAAGGCCGTTTTGCATCTCAAATAATTTTAAATATTCAATTACCGCTTTGACATAGGGGGTCATTGTTTCAATATCGTTAGTGTGTTCGAAATAATGATAAGCGCTGGTGAGGAAGGCTAATGATTGATTAGGGATTTCTTGCGGTTTGACACTTGGCGCACGGGATGGAATGACATTATCAGTCTTAACCCACCCTAGGCACACTAATATTGATTTCTTAATGAGATCTAAAGCCCCTTGATCATAGCAATATAAAGCAGCATCAATTTGGTTAGAAGCATCCCCCATATATGGCCCTCTTTCTCGATCTGGACAGTCCATAAAAGAGTCTCTCATACACACTCTAACAGTGTTTTGCGCTTTCTTCCATAAGGTATCCAAATTAGCGTCAGAAGAGGCAAATGGTTCCATAAGTTCACCATTAAATTCGCTCATACGATAAGCAAGTTTATTAAACTTAACACCCTTTGGAGCGTCGATAAATAATGTGTAGCCACTTCTCCATGGATAATTCTCATAACTTTGTTGTCCGTCTTTTGTGACATAAGTGTCTTTAAATGATTGCAGACCATCATTATATTTATATGAATCAGTATAGAAAACTAGTTTCTTTCCTGCTTCCGCTTCAACATCGATATACCAAGAGAATTGAATATCTGTAGGTAAATTTAACTTTAAAGTTGTATCTTCTGATAACGTTTTGCCAACATATTCATTTGCGTTGCTGAAATCAGTAATTTCGTGAAATTTAATTGGCTTTGTAGGTGCCTTATATAAATCACCAAAAGGTAAGTTACCAGCTTTTGCCACCGCTTTAGCGGATTCCCAAGATGAATCATCGAAGTCTAATTTACGATAATCGCCTATTTCTTTTCTAGCGTCGTAGAAAACATTTCTTTCAGCAAGCATTGATGATTGATCATAAGCATCATATTCTTTACCACCGCTTATTTTGTTGCGATAAGCATCAATTCTTATTGTTCTAAAAGAAGAATCTGATTTTACTAATGTATCGCCCGCTTGCATTTCAAATAATAAACCAGCTTGAGAAATCATATCACCTTCACTATCTTTGATTTGTGGATTAATAGAGCTATCTCCACTTCTACCATTAAAGGCCACTAAGATAGTAATGATGTTATTGCCTTCTTTTAAATTGCTGATTTTTACTTCGTCATAATATGAGTCGTATGGTGTTGGCCCACGCTTTAAAGAACCATCAATTGTCACAAGTTCTTCATTAACCCACATAAAGTATTTAGATTCAGCGGATATGAAAGCAGTTGCTTCGTTCACTTTTTCTTTTAATGTAAAGACTTTTCTAAAAGCGACATAGCTATCTTCATTGCAGTAATTTGTCCAAATCCAATGTGCTTTCCAATCACTCTTTTTATAATTATCTAAATAAGAAGTATATTTTAAAGATGAGCGGTCTGCTTTTCCTGTTTCTGGTACACTATCTTTATCTTGTTGATTGGAACTATTTGGTTGACAAGCCCCTAAGCACAAAGAAAAGAAACACACCGATAACAAAAGTAAATTCCTTTTTTTCATAATTAATTCTCCTAGCGCTACCATTTTTACAAAAAGGAAAGCAAGAGACAATTTAGGCAACCTATTTTTACTTTTTTATCTCGTAGACTTTAAAACTTCTAAAAAAAACTGTTTATAAAAAATATGCCATATATTTTTAAAAATATGCCAAAAACATTTAAAATATGAATGAGAATATTCATAGTTAACACGAAAGTAGGAAATTGATGATGCTTATTAATAAAGACTGGCTTTTTTATCGACAAAATGAACCAAATAACAAAACGAAAGTTAATTTGCCATTTGATGCAATGTTAAGAGAACCTAGAGACATCTCTTATAGAGGTGGAGATAAGGTATCATTTTTTAAAGGCGATGACTATGTTTATGAAAAGGTCATCAATATCGATGATTTAAATAAAGAATATTATTTCGAATTTGAAGGTATTTATCATCATCCTCAAATCTATATTAATGATGAATTAGCCTATGAACGTCAGTATGGTTATTCCACTTGCTTATTTAATGCGACAAAATATTTAAAGCAAGGCAATAACATTATCAAAGTTATCGCCATTAATAGCGATCAACCTAACTCTCGTTGGTATAGTGGCGCTGGGATATATCGTAATGTCCATCTCTATGTTTTGCCAAAAATACATATTATTCCTCGTTCATTTAAAATCAATACAATCGACTATAAAGAAGGAAAGATATCTTTTAAATGTTTGTTAAATGCGATATCTGATTTAATAATCGAAATATTTGATAATGATAATAAATCTATATTAAAAAAAGAATATAAAAGCATTAAAGAAATAGATGATGTTATCGTGATTAATAATCCTTATCTATGGAATGATGAGCATCCTTATTTATATAAAGCCAGGATCACAATAAACGAACAAATAGAAGAATTAAAATTTGGTGTTAGACAAATATCACTTGATAAACAACAAGGCTTATTAATAAACGGAGAAAAAGTTATCCTTTATGGTGCTTGTATCCACAGTGATAACGCTCTTTTGGGTGCGGAATCTTATAAGGAAGTTGAATATCGCAAAGCTAGACAGCTTAAAGAACTTGGCTATAACGCTGTTAGAAGTGCACATAATCCAATATGCAAAGACTTTTTAGATGCTTGTGATGAACTCGGCTTATATGTCATGGACGAATATGTTGATTGCTGGTATATCCATAAAACCAAATTTGGTTATAGCAATTATATGGAAGATAACTATGAAGATGATTTATTTGATATGGTGGAGAAAGATTATTCTCATCCTTCTGTCATCTTTTATAGCACTGGTAACGAAGTTAGTGAAACTAGTGAAGCTAAAGGCATTGAACTTCAAGGTAAGATGAATGATTTATTACATAAATTAGATTCTTCAAGGTTAACAACATGTGGTATCAATGTCTTCTTCAACGGCATTGCTCACACTCCAATATCTACCTATAGCAGTAAAAAAGCGGAAAATGAATTTAACGCTAAGCCAAAAGTGGAAGGTAGTTCTGATATCTTCAACACTATCGGTAATATGATGGGCGCAGGCTTTATGAAAAAAGGCGCTACTCTTCATATTGTTGATAAGAACACAAGAGGGGCTTTCGCTAAGATGGATGTTGCTGGATATAATTATGGCATCCTTAGATATAAGAAAGACGCTAAGAAATATCCAAATAGATTTATATGCGGTACAGAGACATTTGTCTCTGATACTGCCTTATTCTACGAAATAGCACATCAGATCCCGCGCGTTATTGGTGACTTTGTTTGGGCAGGTCTTGACTATTTAGGTGAAGCTGGTTTTGCAGCGGAATTAAATAGAAAAGAATTCCCATATTTAAAAGACCGCTCAGGATGGTTAACTGACGATGGAGGAAGAAAAGACATCTTAGGCGACACCACTAGTGAGGGTGATTATACTCAAGTTGTTTATCATAAAAAGATTATTGATATTGGTGTTGTTTCTCCTTATGACATAAGATGCAAATGCAATAAAGCAGCGTGGAGATTTAATCACGCGATTAGATGCTATTCATATCCAGGGGAAGAAAATAGAAAATGTACATTCTATATTTATTCCCGTTCCCCTATCGTGGAATGTTATCAAAATGATAAATTGATAAAACGTAGCAAAATTAATCCTAAAAAATGCTTTATTAAATTCAATGGAAAATATATTCCTGGCACTTTAAAAGCTGTCGCTAAAGACTTGAAAGGCAATGTTTTAGGCGAAGTATCTTTAAAGACAGCTTCAAAAGACATCAAACTTAGATATTACAAAGAAGAATATCCTGAAGCTGATAGATTTGCTTATGTTCATTTTGCTTTTGAAGATGAAGAAGGCAATAGAAATGTTCATCAAGAAAAAAATATTGAAATTAGTAACGTTAAAGGTGGTAAACTTCTAAGATTAGGTAACAGTGCTTCCTATAATAAAGTTGGCTATTTAACAAATAAAATTAAGACCTATCACGCTAAAGGAATGGGAATCTTTGAATTCGATGAAGATTCAAAAGAAATAATCTTCTCCATCACAAGCGAATTAGGCCAAGAAACAATCACTATTAAACGTTGAAGTTTTGTTATAAAAAGCGGACAGTGACGTCCGCTTTTAAGATTGCTATTATTAAGGATTAAGCAATTGGAAAGGCTTCTTTAAGTCTATTGGCTTCTTCTTCAGTAATTCTTAAGATTGTGCCATGACGTTTTGTTTGAGCATCCCAACTGAATTCTGTATTCTTAGCAAGTTGTCTCCAAGAACCATTAGCGTTGCCAATGTCTTCAACATCGGTTGTGGCCCATGGAATGTAACCAATACTTGTATTGGCATAGAAGTCCGCCATTAAGCCGATTTCAGGAACGTTTGGATCTTGTCTGTCCGCTTGGTTAAGGTAGAACCATTCTGGACCTTCTAAGCATTGATTGGTAGCGTCTCTACCTTCAGCTTTGAAACCAACATCCGCTAAGTTTTGGACGAATTCCCATTGAACTGCCTCTTCATAAAGGCCATCTGGTCTTTCTTGTTCTTGAGGAAGAAGGGATGTTGTCCTTTGGATTCTGATACCGCCACCTTCTTCGTTATTGCCACCATCTTTACAGGCACTGTAATAATATTCGCCAATCTTCATCACAGAACCGTCAATAACTTTACGATAATCATTATTGATTGCGTCGTTATCTTTTTCGTTTCTTGATTTGATATTGTCTTGGTATTTAATATTGGAGATGAATTTTTTAGTTTCACTAAAGTGACGGAAGTCTCTTGTGGTTGTGTAATAGACACAGTCTCTTTCTAAGATTTTAGCGTTAACACCTTTGCTCACATCATCAATGATTGTAGAAGAGAAGAAAATGTAATATGAACCAGTTTCTTCACAATAGATCATTTCAGGAGCCCAAGCCATACCAGCATTAGGAGCAGCGACTTCAATTAATCTTTCTTCGGTCCAATTGACTAAGTCATGAGATTCCCAAAGGATAATGGAGTGACTACCTGTTTTAGTGGCTTGATTAGCGTTATTGTTCCAGCCACCTCTTGTATAGACTGATAAGTCTGTAGCGATTAAATAGAAGGTATCACCTTCAGGTGAACGGCAAATATATGGGTCTCTAACACCTCTTTCACCAATCTTACTGGATAAGACTGGTTTTAAGTTATTCATTGTGGAACCATTCATATCTTTGAACTTTAAGCCTTCACCGACATCAGCGAGAGCAAAGAACATTTGTTCACCAGTGGCAATCTTTTGACCATTTTCGGTTTTACCGTGTCCTTCACCAACGAAGTGACCAAATAAATAAGCTTGGTAATCTTCATCAGCAATTTCAGGAGCAGCGGCTTTAACGTTGACTTCTTGTTCGTATTGAGTCTTTGTACCGTTCTTATCAATAACAGCGGTTAATTTAACTGTTGTGTCTTTTCCTTGTCTATGGACAATGCCTGGCGCCATATCGCCATTCCATTTAGCATCGATGACTTTTTGATTGCTACTTTTCCAAGTCACAGTAGCGCCTTCGATTTCAGTTGGAAGGTAGATGTTACCATAAACGCCATCCTCACGATTGACGACTTCTAACTGATTAATAATCGCTTCATCTGTTTCTTCAGCGTACTTAGCGTTACCGCATGAAGTTAAAGAAAGTAAAGCGGTGGCTGAAAGCGCAAAAAAGAGTTTAATTTTTGTTTTCATATCTTTTCCTTTCGGTTTTGTTCACTTATATTATGCCACTATTTTTAATCTATTAAAATATGAAAAAAGACCACTTTTTATGTGGTCTTTGTCTTTATAATTTATTAGTTTATTCAACTCCAATCAAGAAGGAATAAACTGGTTGATCACCTTTTCTAATATCTAAGTCTAAATCGGAGAATTTTTCAGCGATTAATTCAGAGACTTGGTTCATTTCTTCATCGTTAACATCTTGACCAACAAGGATTGTGATGATGCTTGAATCTTCATCAATCATCTTTTCAAGCAAGGTCATTAATGTTTCTAACTTGTTTGGGTTATCAACAACAATGTCTTTTTCGAAGATACCAATGAAATCGTCTTTTTTGACTTTTACACCACCGATTTCGGTATCTCTAATAGCAAATGTGACTTCACCAGATTTGACGTTCTTTAAGGCCGCTTTCATGGAACGGAAGTTTTCTTCTGGATCAGCTTCTGGATTGAACATAATCGCAGAGCTAATTCCTTGAGGAATTGTCTTACTTGGAATGACGTAGACATTTGTATCAGCATCTTCCACCATATCGCAAGCTTGAGAAGCCGCCATCACGATATTGGAGTTATTTGGGAAGATGAAGACGTTATGAGCGTTGGCTTTCTTAATAGCGCTAACGAAATCTTCACTACTTGGGTTCATGGTTTGACCGCCTTTAACAACGACGGAAACACCAATTTCTTTTAAGAAATCTTCAATGCCTTGACCAGCAGAAACACTAATCATTGCATATTCGGTTTTTTCTTTGGCTTCTTCTTCCTCTTCGAAGTCTAATTCTTCAGCGGATTCACCGACTTTAAGATTGACTAATTTGAGCTTTAAGAATTCACCAAATTGTTGAGCGTAATTTAAGATATCACCTGGGTTAAGAACACGGATGTGAACTTTAACACAATCATCTTTAACATTGACCACTAAGTCATCACCGTTTGTGGATAATAAGTTAGAGAATCTATTTTCGTTGAAGGCTTTCTTTTCTTTTAATAATTTCAAGACGAATTCTAATAAATATCCTTCTTCTTCGCCTTCTTCAGTGGAGGATTGAGCTTCTGTTGCGGTAGCTTGGCTTCTTTCAACGAAGTCGCCACCAGCAGCAATTCTCATACCTTCTAAAATTCTGATAAGACCAGTACCACCAGAGTCAACGACACCAGCTTCTTTTAAGACTGGTAATAATTCTGGGGTTCTTTTTAAGGATTCTCTTGCTTCTTGAAGCATGAGATCTAAGCACTTTTCAATGCTCATGTTATCTTTAACGTTATCCGCGAGGAATTGACTTGATTCACGAATAACTGTAAGGATTGTACCTTCAACTGGATTAACAACGGCTTTATAAGCCACTTCAACACCTTTTTGGAAAGCAGCAGAGAATGCTAAAGCGTTAACTTCTTCTAAACCATCTAAACCTTTAGAAAAGCCACGGAAGATTTGGCTAGTAATAACACCAGAGTTACCTCTAGCGCCCATTAATAAGCCACGAGAGAAAACCTTACTAATTTCATAAGCGCTTTCATCGCTTCTATTTTGGATTTCTTTACTACCAGAAGTTAATGTTAAGTTCATGTTCATGCCAGTATCACCATCTGGGACTGGGAAAACGTTTAAAGCATCCACTTCTGGATAATGGTTATATAAATTATTGCTTCCTGAAATAAGAAGCTGTTTTAAAGTCTGTCCGTTTAATGTTCTCATATGTATTAGTGAGAGGATAGTTGCTCACCAAAGACGTTTACACCTGTGCAGGATTTATTAAATTTTTTATTGAGTTGGTACATAATTGTTTTTTGGCATTCAACGAGAGCTTCGGTAATTTTAACTTCGTTAGAAAGCACTAAATAAACGTCGACGGTAAAGGTGCGGTTTGCGTATTTTTTCACGTAAATCGCTTGATCCTCGATAATTCCTTTCTTAATGCGTTTATCAGCGCGAAGTGTATCCTCGCGTCGAGAGATATCAACGACACCATAGCATGCAAGTGCAGCGACCCTGGTCGCGTCTTTGATATCCTGTGTGTGATAATAAACTTGGGTATTCGTATTCTTTTCCATAAAGCAGTGTTATTTTACATAGTAAACGTAGTTATGTCAAACAATGAAGAAGAAAAATACTAACATTGTCGAGAAAAAGTAAACATTATCGTCTTAATAAAGAGAGTAAAGGAAGGAAGTCTTGATAGACATCACCGTATGAAACAATGATATGATTCCCAAAGCTAGCCTTAAGAATTTCAAGGAGTCCTTCTTCCCCTAACGCAACTGATATTTGCGTTCTGCAGTATCCTTCTAAAGAAAGATTTTCTTTTAAATTCGCAGGGATACATAGGGTATTTTCTAAGCTGTAATCAGGGGCGATTTTACATAAGGTAATACGGCCTTCTGGTAATTCACCTTTCACACCAATTCCTAACCCACTTTCAAAATGAGTCATTAACTTATATGAAGTGACCATATTAAGTGGAACGGTGCAATGTGCGAGCATGATGGAATTATCTTCATAATTGAATTTTGATGGATTTGCCATGAAAGAACTGCGATTTGTTAATGAATTAACAATATGCATGGTAATTAAGCTAGGTACATCACCTTCACAGCCAGATGTAATGCCTTCTTCATTAAGCATCGCTAAGGCAAGGCATGCTGTTTGTTTATATTTTTTAACAAGATCAAAACAACGGATTGTTAACCCATTTAATTGATATTTCGCTATTAACTTTTTAAGAGCGTTATAGATCACAAGAGAGAACTGTAAATCATCACGAGATTCCGCTTTTTTAATGAATTCTTTTGCGTGAGGAACAACATTAATATCGAGCATTTCTTTTTCTTCTTGTTCGATTAATTCTTCAAGTTCCTTCATCTTGATCTTCACAATATTTTGCTTAAAGTTTTGATAAATCATCTTTGGTTCCACTGGAGAAGCAATAAGCCAACTGCTAGGATTTCCAATTAAACCTAAGCGATTATCTTTAACGTTGTTATAAGCATTAATAATCGTGGCGATATGTTTAATCATATTAGCAATGTGATTTTCGTCACCCACTAATAAGAAGCAGAGTTTATTGTGATTTTCTAAATATGTTTTAATCTCTAAAGAAGCTGGTAAAGAATTGTTTCTTGATGTTGATAAAATGACTAATGGTTCAGGTAAGTCTTTTAGGCGTTTTAAGAAGAGATTTTCTGTTCCGCCTGAACCGATAAGGATAATGTTAAAAATCGGCTCCTTAGCGTTCTCTAGCACGATTAAATCGTCATTCATCAAATAATTATTGATTTCATCAACAAACAAAAGGTCTTCTTTTTGGATCTTATCTTCCTTTTTAGAAAGGAAACTATATAAAGGTATTAAATTAATGTTCATA
>CAMJEC010000004.1 GCA_946404585.1 uncultured Caryophanales bacterium | reverse complement strand
TCATTATTATGATAGAACAAAAAACCTCGTCATTAATAACGAGGATGATTTGTTTGATTTATTAAGTGATAGTTCGCTTATTGATTTGATTATAAGTTAAAAGCGTCAGTAAAGACTTCCATTACTTCATAAACTTTCTTTTCTATTCCAAGTTCTCTAGCATACCTAAAGAGTTTGATTTGATTATTTGTTTTTTTAATATATGACTTAACCGCTTTAACAAAGGTTTCGGAATCATATCTATCACGATATTTTATAACATCACATATTGTTCGCTCTGCATCATATACTTTAACGATGTTACCAAACATTGTTTTTACTTCTTCTATTCCAAGACAATATCTATCGTCACTAGATATTTTGTGGATAGAGAGGTTGCTAATTATCTTTCTAGATGGGTTGTAGTTTTGAGGTGCAGTAACTTCTATTTCAATAGGAATCTTATCTGTAAGACCATGTAGATATAGAGCGCTTATTCCTGAAAAGATGTATTTTGAAAATCTCTTTTGAAGAACAAACAGATCATCAACTAGGAAATCGTTAGAGGCATAAAAACCAGGCGCTACTTTTATCAGGTTATTTCTTTTTACAAAGTCAGAAAGAAACCATGATGGTATATCAGCGGCATCAATATCTGCTCTGGTGATAAAGCCACCATTGTTTTTAAATATTTTTTGAATCTTTGAATAGTTAGTATTTTCTTTCATTTGCACCTTTTTTTACTATATTTAGAGTGCATTTGCAAGTTTATAGTATTATTTATTTTAAAAATAAAAGAGCAAAAGCTCTTACTTTTCTTCATCAAATAGATAAGTCTTTTTATGCTTTTTAATAAATGATAAATCCCTAAAGAACTTAATGGATGATTTTAATGGTGAAACAGTACTACCACGATCATCCGCCCAGATGACACCCATTTCATAAATGGATAAATTGTTTAATTTAGCGATATATAGATATTCAACATCAAAGGCGAAGTTATTAACGACTTGTTTAGAGACAATCTTTTTAGCGATATCTGTTCTCATCGCTTTAAAGCCACATTGTGTGTCTTTATATTTGAAGTGGAACTTCATATTAACAAGTTTACGGCAGCACCAACCAATAAACACTCTTAAGGCTGGTTGTTTCTTTTTAATGACACTATCTTTAGCGTGCCTACTGCCAATGACCATATCATAGTTAGGGGCTAATTTAATAAATTTATCAATAGCCTCTAAGTCTGTAGATAAATCAGCGTCCATAAATAAGACATAGTCACCAGTGGCATTTTCAATACCATATTTAACCGCTCCACCTTTACCACGGTTTGGTTCATATGATAAAGCCTTAACACCTGGGATAGCTTCTATCACTTCTTTAGTGTTATCTTTACTACCATCATTGACTAAGATTAATTCATAGTCTTGTTTAATAGACTCTAAATAGTTTTTGATAATCTCGCTATTTTTAGCGATATCCTTACTTTCGTTATAGCAAGGAACAACGATACTTAATTTCATACCCACTTATTTTACACACATACACTAATTATTCAAATAATTATGTTATAATAACTACACTCTAATTAAGGAGATATACTCTATGGATCTTTTAAAATTAAAAGAACAACTATTACAATACGGTGAAAAAATTGGCTTACAAGTCGATGAAGAAACAGCGGAATCTTTAACTGTTCATAGTCAAATTACCGCGAAGAAATATTTTACTAATTCTGTCTATCTAAGATTTGTGGTCTATAAAGCGGGCACAATTCATTTATTCTTAACATTTGATGTCTCTGAAAGAACATATGATACTTTGTATCTCATCAATCATTTTAATGATAACAATCCTTGGTTTAGAGCGTATATCACTAACATCAAAGATAAAGATTATTTAGAACTCCACTATACAGCGATTTGTTTAAAAGACGAACAAGAGGTCATGAATACATTTGCCTACTTAATGAACGACTTATTAAACGAAGACACTCTTAAATTATTAACACCAATTCTTAATGCAGAAAACATCTAGAAAACTGAAACGCGGAGAAGAAGGAGAACAACTGGTATCCCTTACTTTGGATAAGGATTCCTCCTTTCATCGTTTAATCAATAATCTAGTGTTATTAGGGGACAATAATGTCTCTCATCAAATAGACCATATTCTCGTTAGAGAAAATGGTATTTTTGTTATTGAGACAAAGAATCACTTTGGTCGTATCACTGGTTTGGAAGATGATTCATATTGGAAAAAGACATATCCATATAAAGGAAGAGTGAAAACTGAAACATTCCATAATCCCCTTAAACAAAATCAATCACATATAAGAATTATCAAAAGAACACTAGGTAAGGACTACCCTATCTACTGCTTTGTGGTGTTTGTACGTAGTAACGTAGATGAATTAGATTTATTTAATGTCTGTGGCCCTAACGATATCTTGAAAAGAATTAATTTAATCACTAGTGATAAACCATTATCTAAAGAAGTCATTGAATCAATCTATCAAACACTTCTAGATAAAGAAGCTTACGTGAATGATGAGATGCATTTAGAAAGTATTAAGAAGATCACTAAAGATAGAAGAGAATATCAAAAGAAGTTAAGAATAGCGATAGAAAAGAAAATATGCCCCGACTGTGGGGGCATACTCTCTATTGTGCCTAATGGCTTAAAATGTTCTAAGTGTAATAAGTTAATTAAAATCTAATTACTTTACTAAGCTATATGCATCTTCATCAACATAGATTGTGCAATCTGGGTGTTTTTGAAGGATGGAGCATGGAACTTCTTCAGTCATTGGGCCTTTTAATAAGTTATAGATAGCTTGTGCTTTGTTTTTACCAGTAGCGATTAAAACAATCTTTCTTGCATTCATAATGCTCTTTAAGCCCATGGTGACCGCTTTTGTAGGAACTTCAGAGATATCATTGAATAATCTTGAGTTATCTTTGATTGTTTGTTCTGTTAATTCAGCGACATGGGTTAAGGAATCAAATGGAGTACCTGGTTCATTGAAAGCGATATGACCATCACTACCAATACCTAAGATTTGAAGGTCGATGCCACCAAAAGAGGCGATTAGAGCGTCGTATTGATTAGCATAGGATAAATAATCACCGACACCTTTAAGCACGTGTGTACGCGCTTTATCGATATCTAAACCATCGAATAAGTATTTGTTCATGAAGTAACGATATGATTGATCATGTGTTCCTTCTAAACCGATGTATTCATCAAGGTTGAATGTCGCGACATCTTTAAATGATACACGACCTTCTTTATTAGCCTTAATCATATTAGCGTACACTTCAATTGGGGATGTACCTGTTGCTAAACCGAGAACACTATTTGGTTTAGCTTGAACTTGTTTGATAAATTCTTCAGCGATTAATTTGCTGATTTCTTCGTTTGTGCCAACGACGACTTTCATAATTATCTTTTCTCCTTTACGACAATATTGTCTTTTGCTTTATAAATACTATTTTCTGGGACAACACCTCTGACCATAGATAATGGATAGATTTGAGAGTGTTGACCAATGACTGTACCTGGGTTAAGAACAGATTGGCAGCCAATATCAGCATAATCACCTAAGATAGCGCCTATTTTTCTTAATCCTGTTTCATAATCCTTATCACCGTGTATAACGACATTCTTACCATCACTCTTTAAGTTAGAGCAGATACTACCCGCACCCATATGAGCGTAGTTACCAAGCACACTATCACCAACATAGCTATAATGTGGGACTTGGACGTGATATAAGAGGATACAGTTTTTAAATTCACAAGAATTACCTAGAACACAGTTATCACCAACAATGACATTACCTCTTAAATAAGCGCCTGGTCTAATTTCTGTATTATTACCAATAATCGCTGGAGGAATGATTGTCGCGGTAGGTGCAATGCTAACATTTTCCCCTACGAGGACACCTTCTTTAAGTAAGGTATAACCTGGTAAGCCTTGTTCTAAGACTTTTTTAATAATTTCTTTAATTTGAGGAAGTAATTCCCAAGGATAGGTTGAGTTATCAAAATATTCTCTAAGGAAATCACTACTACAATCGAAGAGATCTTTAGTTAAGACAGCTTTCTTATTCATCGATGACATAACCTCTCTTCTTAATGACGTTATAAATCGCGTCGATATATTTATCACATTCCGCAAGAGAACCAAGTTCCACCATGATACGAACAACTGGTTCGGTACCAGATTGTCTTAATAAGGCTCTACCGTTATCACCGATTTCTTTATTAACTTCGTCAAATTTCGCTTTAACGACTTCATCTTCCACAGTTGCAGCTTTATCAGTGACTCTAACGTTTTTAAGTTTTTGTGGTAACACTTTAACTGGGGCCACGAGTTTAGATAATGCTTCTTTTCTTTCAAGCATTTCTTCTGCGACCATGATAGCGGTTAAAACACCATCACCAGTAGTAGCGTATTTCTTAATGATGATATGACCAGATTGTTCACCGCCTAAGACATAGCCTTCATTGACCATTCTTTCAAAGACGAACCTATCACCAACTTGGGTTCTTTCTAAATTAACACCAATTTGTTTTAAGGCTTTAGCAAGACCACTGTTAGACATAATTGTGGCCACGACGGTGTTCTTATCTAAAGAGCCTTCGTTTTGTAACTTACAGGCTAATAAGTACATGATCTTATCACCATCAACTTCTTTACCGTTTTCGTCAACAGCGATACATCTATCAGCGTCACCATCGAAGGCAAAGCCAACATCTAACTTATTGTCTTTAACGTATTTACAGAAGTTTTCAATGTGTGTACTACCAGCGTTGAAGTTAATATTTAAACCATCTGGATGGTTATTAATGATAAAGACTTGAGCCCCTAGTGCTTCGAATACACTTCTAGCAATCATCCAAGAAGCACCGTTCGCGGCATCTAAGCCCACTTTTAATTTCTTCATGGAGTGTTTGGCTAAAGAGATGAGATAGCCAATATATCTATTTCTACCACTGGAGTAGTCATTAATTGTGCCGATATCACTACGTTTCGCGAATGGTAAATCAGTTTCACCTTCTTCTAAACCTAAGGTTTTGAAATCACCATCTAAATAAGCTTCAGCGAGATACGCCACTGCGTCTTCTAACTTTTCACCATTACCGTTAATGACTTTAATACCATTATCATAGAATGGGTTATGAGAAGCAGTAATCATCACACCACAGTCGAAGCAGTCTTGTCTCACGATATAAGAGACAGATGGAGTGGTTGTAACGTGGAGAAGTTCAACGTCCGCACCAGATGATGCTGCACCTGCTGCAACAGCATATTCAAGCATATAAGAAGAACGTCTTGTATCTTTACCAATAACGATCTTGGCTCTATAGCCTGGCTTTTGCATATTGTATTTAGGATTAGAGTAGAACCAACCAAGGAATCTACCAATCTTATACGCTCTATCTGAGTTTAATAATTCATTAGCCTCACCTCTGAAACCATCTGTACCAAAGTATTTGGTTTTAATGTGTTCATTTGGTAATTCTAATTTGTAACCTTTATGAATAACGATGTTATCATCAATTAATTCATCAGCAGTTACTTTGAAGATAGCGCATAGATCTTTAATCGCTGTTAATGGAGGAAGGTTTTCACCATTTTCCCATTTAGACATAGACTGTCTAGAGACTTTTAAGATCTTCGCTAATTCTTCTTGAGAAATATTGTTCACTATCCTCAAGTGAACGATTTTTTCACCAATGGTCATAAAGAGACCTCCCTTTTGTTGTTGCTGTCTTATCATAATGTATTTTTTATAATAAAAGCAAACTATTTTGTGTCAACTTTGCTTTACTTACTATTATTACTATAGTACTTATAACTTTGTTATAATGCATTCCAAAGATTTGCCATATAAATATGTTTACCAAGATTGTAAGAAAAGTTTACAACGGCATATTAGAAGGTAAAACTAAAATGAACTTTAAATAGATTTATTATTAAATTCTTATTATTTTGTTTTATTATGTAGATATGATTACACCTATATATTTCATGATTGATTCTAAGCTTCAAGAAGAGGCCGCTAAGTTATTTGAGAACATGGGTATGGATATGTCCCAAGCAGTTAGCCTATTCTTTTATCAGTGCATTATAAATGGGAAGATACCATTTAGTACAGAGATACCCCCTAATATAAATAATCAATACTTTGCTTCAAAGATAGGCACTCCTTATCAAGCACCTACTGAAGATAAGAAGGAAGACAAATAGAAAAAAACCGCTTTTAAGCGGTTCTTTTATTAATTGTTAATAAGATATTACACAATACCTTCAGCAAGCATAGCGTCGTAGACTTTTAAGAAGCCTGCGATATTAGCGCCTAACGCTAAGTTCTTAGGTTCACCATACTTCTTCGCGGTTTCATAGCATTGTTTGAAGATGTTCTTCATAATGCCTTTAAGTTTTTCATCAACTTCTTCCGCTGTCCAAGATAAGTGCATAGCGTTTTGGCTCATTTCTAAACCAGAGACCGCAACACCACCAGCATTACTGGCTTTACCTGGTGAGAAGATGACATCATTTTCATTAAAGAATCTAATAGCTTCTAAGTCACATGGCATATTAGCGCCTTCCACTAACATGTAACAGCCATTAGCTTTTAACTCTTTAGCGTTTTCTAAATTGATTTCACCTTGTGTTGCGCATGGTAAGGCAATATCACATGGTGTTTTCCATAAATCTCTAGATACTTTACTATATTTAACTTGTGGATATTTCTTAACATAGTCGTTAACAAATTCACCTTTAGCTTTAGCGAGTTCTAAGATTAAATCAACATCTAAGCCTTTAGGATCAGATACACAACCATTGATATCAGACATACCAACGATAGTAGCGCCTAATTCTTTAGCCTTAAGCGCGGCCATTGAACCGACTTTACCACTACCAGAGACGATAACTCTTTTACCTTTAATAGAATCATTAAAGTAGGCCTTTAACATTTCTTCAGTAAAGTATAATAAACCATAGCCTGTGGCTTCTGGTCTATATAAGGAACCACCATAGGAGATGTTCTTACCTGTAAAGACACCACTCCATTCATTTCTAAGTTTCTTATAATAGCCAAACATAAAACCAATTTCTCTAGCACCAAAGCCTAAGTCACCAGCAGGGACATCGGTATCTGGACCAATATGGCGGAAGAGCTCCGCCATAAAGGATTGGCAGAATCTCATGACTTCAGCGTCACTCTTACCGCGTGGATCAAAATCAGAACCACCTTTACCACCACCCATTGGTAAACCAGTTAAGGAGTTCTTAAATGTTTGTTCAAAACCTAAGAATTTAAGAATTGATAAATTAACAGACTTATCAAATCTCATACCGCCTTTATATGGACCAATCGCGGAATTAAATTGGACACGATAGCCAGTATTGACTCTAATTTTGCCATTATCGTCAACCCATGGCACTCTAAATTGAATAATTCTTTCTGGAACCACTAATCTTTCCAAAATAGCGTTTTCTTCAATTCTAGGATCCTTATCAACAATGAAATCCATAGAATCAAGGAATTCTTCTACCGCTTGGATAAATTCTTTTTGTTCAGCGTATTTAGCTCTAACTTCGTCTAAAATACGGTTTAAATACTCACTCTTATACATATATGAGACCTTCTTTATGAAAAAATAATATCACTCATTGAAAAATATAAAAATAATTTATAATAAATATGTGCCGAAGGTGGAGAATCAGTGCACGACCACGACGCGCTTAGAGATGAGTGGGTACGGTGTTCCAGAATGTTAACTGCTCTGGTCGGTACACGAAAAATCGTTCCGGAAATGGAACGATTTCTTTTTATTTGTTATAAGCCATCTTGACCGCTAAGCAGATAACTTCACTAGCGGTCTTCAACTCTCCTAATGATGGATAACTTGGACATATTCTAATATGTTCATTATCAGGATCTTTATGATAAGGATATGCACTACCGACATCAGTAAGTGTTACTCCTAATTCTTTACATGTTTTTACGACTTCTGAGGCGTTTTTAACATAAAGGGATATAAAGTATCCTCCTTTAGGTTTACTCCATCTAGCGATGTCTTTTATTTCTTTTTCAAATATGTCTAAAACTAAATCAAACTTTGGTTTTAATATGGCAGCATGTTTATTCATATGTTCTCTAATAGTCTTTTCATCTTTTAAAAATAAAGCATGTCTATATTGATTTAACTTATCATAACCAATGGTTTGATATTTAAGTGTATTTTTGATGTCTTTCAAGTTAGTTGGTGATGCCCCTAACATGGCAACACCACTGCCTGGGAAAGTCATCTTAGATGTAGATGTGAATATATACACAATATCCTCGTTGTTATTCTTTACACATTCATCGTAGATATTAAGCAATGGTTCATAGTTACCATCAAATGTTGATTGAGGGAGGTACGCTAGATCCCAGTAGATTCTAAAGTCAGATGCTGCTGGTTTTAATCTAGCGAATCTTCTAATAACTTCATCACTATATGTATTACCTGTTGGGTTTGAGTACTTTGGTACGCACCATATGCCTTTAACTTCTGGATCCTTAATATATTCTTCTATTAAGTCCATATCTGGTCCATCTTCATGCATAGGTATATTAATCATTTCAATGCCTAATGCTTCACATATAGTAAAGTGTCTATCATATCCTGGGACAGGACATAACCATTTAATATGAGATTGTTTAGAGAATGGAATACCTCCATTAACACCATGGATCATGCTCTTATCTAGGAGGGACGCCATGATACTAAGCGATGAATTGCCATAAACAATAATATTCTCTTCTTTTAAACCTGTAATATAAGAAAACATTTTTTTACATTCAGGGATACCATCTAATATGCCATAGTTACGATAATCAATGTCATTTATAACTAGATTTGAATTACTGTTAAAGATGTCTAACATAGGAATAGATAAATCTAGTTGCTCAGGACAAGGTTTACCACGGGCCATGGAAATGTTTAGGTGAGAAATCTTATAAAGACTGAAGCTATTTTGAAGTTCTGTGCATTTCATATTCATAGTATATCACACAAAACAGCACAATTATTTAACGTACTCACTTGTTGACAACCACTTCATAGCTACCATCATGAGCTCGCCTATATGCTTCTTCAATATATTTTGTCGGATCTTTCTTAAAAGATGCTTCGCTAACTAAGACGCAATAGTCTTTGGCGCAATCTGTTTTAAGTCCAAATAGTGCATTTAAATAAGCATTTTCATTAAAATATGTCTGCATATTATCTAAAATCGCTTGTGGAAAAATGTTTCTCTTATATTTTCCGTTTGAATCCAACGCCCATTGACAATTCTCATTACCAGCCCAATCTTTTTGGCTCTGTATTACACAAACTATGCCATTTCTAAAAGAGGTAGAATCAAACCTTGATTGTTGTCTGAGAGAATATCTTATCTCCCAGTCCACCCACTCACTAAAAACAACTTGCGGAGAAATGATAACAACTGTCACAGAGGTACCAAAAATCATCTCTTTAAGATACTCTTTGATTGTAGAATCGGCATTGTTTAATGCTACAAATCCTTTTTCTCCATTGTAGTATTGTCCTTCATCGCCCAACTTCTTTCTTATCTCTTCTCTTGTGTTAACTGCATCACTATACTTGTACGATACGAAAACTCTGTGTCCCATAAATATTCCTCCTCTAATTACACAATCTTCGATAATCAAACTAATTGTAAAAATACTCATCCAAGTCTTGGATAGATTTCATAATAATTTTCAAGTTATTTGAAAAGCTGTTTTCCTTCTTAATCTTTTTACAGTTTTTTGCGATTACATCACTCATCCCTTTATAACTGTGGCTATCAAACAAATCGCAAGAATAATATCCTTCGGTTGGTATGACAAACCTTGGCAACATAGACGCACCACATTCATCGTATTCTTCTTGAAGTCCATTGCTTTTTCCTTTTTTGCTGTTATCGCCAAAAATAAATATGCCTATAAGAGATTTATCAATCATCATTTTTCTATGTTTTCTGTAAAACTCACTTAAATTGTTAACTTTCTGTCCAATCATTCTAGGAAATGGAAACACTTCCACACATTCAGAAATTTCATTAATGCTATTGCTTATACAATAGTCATATGCCGAAGCAAGTAGACTCGTGCCAACTCCGAGGCCTAGACCATTTACCACTTTGTAATTTGCTTCGTAAAGAGTCTTACCCAATTCAAAAGAATCGTTTTCTACATTGATATAACTATCTCTATCATTAAATTCACAGCCTGGGGCAACAGCGCCTCCTACAAACACAGGGAGCCTTTTTCTTTTCAATAATTCTTTCTTTAGCAATCCAAAAAATAATTGCGTTGCATATTTTGTCATTGGTCTTTGCAATGCACTACTATCCTTTTTGATAGCGTTATCGCTTGTTCCCTTTATAAGCATCCATTCGATTCCTCTTTGAAGAGCATAATCAGAAACGGCTTTGCCTTCCATCTCAATGCCCTTACCAGTGGGATATTGTTTCAAATAGCTCCTTTTCTTCCAAAAATTTCTAACAAGAGATGAACTCGAAATAATTGGCTCATACATGGCTTTAAAATCTTGGCACTTAAAACCATCCACAAAGGCTTTTATTGCATTGTCAAAATGTAGATGTTTATTCTCTGAACAATAGTATTTTGTCCCACGTTTTTCTTCTTTTTTTAAATCAGCATCAAATATTTTTTCTGCAAAAATAACGTCTTTTTCGACTTTTTTCTTTGCTGTGGCACAACAACCTATGTTGACTATATAAGCTAGATTCTCAAAATAATTAGCAACATTATTTAATTCTGCACTGATACTTAATCCACCTACCGGCGACGAAGTCAAAAAGCAACAAATATGATAGTTGTAAGCAATAATTGGGGTAATCTCTCGACCCGCTACAAAAAAAGTATTTCCAACTTTAATTGATGTTTTTCCACTAATAAATTCCTTAAAACCTTTAAATTCTTCATTGTTGGCAAAAACAATAAGTATTTCTGTTCTTTTAAGCAAATAGTTATCACGCATGCTCATATCTAATTACTCCTTGGTTCTATTTCATGACAAATGTCGTATTTTTCTCTATTGTTTAATATTTCAAAAGAATGTTCAATTGCTTTCTCGAGCTTTTGTTCATTATTGACATCACACCATTTGTAAAATGGAATAAATGAATGGTTGCCGCCAGAATAAATTTTTGATTCTTTTTCACAAATGCGAAAACTATTACCGTCTTTCAAATTAAAAACGTTTTTCTTAAGTATGTAGAACAATGTGCTTGTTTTATTAACACGGCATCCATCTGGACAGCACTTCTTATCTTCGAAATAGTAATCGTACTTTCCATTTTCGTCAGGAAGAACTATTGCCATCATAGCGTTTGTGTTGCTTCTAACTGGATTTCCACTCGCATTATTTCTTGTTTGAATACCTAAAGAATATTGTATTTCACGTGGTATCCATTGATCTTTCTCTCTTTTGTTTTCTTTCATACATGGCGAAATTAAAACAATCGTCATCGTGGAATCGAACATCTTGTCTTTAAGAAATTCCCATATTTGCTCATCAGTTTTTCCGTCTAACGGTTCGTTATCTTCTTCAGCTTTATAATAATGGGCAGAATGTTCTTTTATATATGTTTCCAAAACATTAACATACTCTCTTGGAGTTCTTTCCCCTACTTTTCTAGCTTCGAACAAATCATGTTTAACTTCTTGATAGACATGTGTGTCATGAAATTTATAGCTTATGAATATCTTGTGCCCCATACTTAATCTCCTATATTGTTTTTCTTTTCAACAATTCTTCCTTTCACAACATTTTTCATAACTTTGAATGTTTCTAAAAAGAAATTGTTACTTGCCGTGGAATAAAAATCTAAAATGAATTTTTCGTTAGGTCTTTTTGTATAGAAGTTACCTATTTCCCAAGAGCACCATTGTCTTATCGTGTGGTTACCTTGAATTTTGAGTTCGCTAGTAGTTGTTCTTAAAAATAATAACTGAGCAGAAGTTTTCAATTCTTTGTTGATAATACTTTTTAGAAGAGAGCATTTTTTAATTGCCTTGTTCCACATCCAGTCAACATATAAAAATCCACCATGTAGATGAAAATAAATATAAAGGGAGAGAGAAAGCCCCTTATCTTCAAAGGCATAGGATAAAAAAGTCTTTTTCCTATTCTTGCCATCTCCTACTGTTTTATTTAGTTTTTCAGAAAATATGTATTGCTCTTCAATTATTTTGTTTTGATAATCAATAAGGGCGTTCAAAACAATCGCAAACCAAGACTCAAAAGACTTAGGCTTTTTCTTTTCTATAGCTTTTTTGCGCTCTAGGAATGATGAATTAAGTCTCTCCTTCATGGTTTCATCCTTAATTGCCGCTAAGCTTTCTTCAAAAATCTTGTCAAAATCTTCAGCAGTTTTGTCTTGACGAACCATTGGCTCGATTTTATTAAGAAATAAAGAGCTCTGAGACAAAACATTTGAAACAACATCAACAGAGTTAAAAGAAATATCAATCTTTCGTATATTCTTAGATGCGTATTCGTATAATTTGGTTCTACTTAATTCATTCGTATCCATAATGTTGTTGCTCACAATAAAGATAATGGAGATTATCTATTACTCCCAGTCTGTATGTCGCGAGTTATTTTTGAAAAAGATTCCATGTGGTAAGTCTTCTTCGTAAATCATTTCACTTTTATCAAACATTACGTTTTGGCCATTTTTAATACTGTTCGAAAATAACTCAACCCTAGTAAATTTTTTAGCGTGAACTAAATTTGGGTGGTGGTATTTACTATTTCTTTTTGAAAAAATAAATGCTTTCTTAACTTTTTCCGTTTTAATGTTGCTTAAATCACCAACGTATTCGCTTCCATGATGAGGAATAACAAGATAATCAGCATCAAGTTTAGTTGGCCAGTTTTCATAATAAGAATCACCGGGAATTACAACTTTCTTTCCGTTTAGGTTGAATGATGAAATAATCCCTTCCGCATTAACTATGTCATTTTCAAGAGTATCGCCCATGTTGCGGCCCTTATATAATTTGATGTTGTTAACAATTAATGGAACAGGGACGCTTTCCTTAACAAAATATATTTTTGAAGGACACGCATGAGCAGCAAGAACTAAAAATCTAGCTTTATAGCATATGTTATTTGGGTTTTTTACAAACGGAAAGATAAACAGAACTTGTCCAAACTTTTTGAAAGGTAGATAGTTAGCCAAATTCACGTGATCATCATGGAAATGAGATATGATAATAGATACAGGCATCTCATTATTGCTAAGACTTCTTTTTAACACTGCTACTGGCTCTCCATTTCTTCTGTTTTTGTTTCCTAAATCAAAAAATGAAACCACTTTTTTATCGTAATAGAGAGCTGAGCAATTCGCTTGTCCGACATTGAATAGTCTTAAGAACTTTTCTTTTCCGTCATCAGGAAGCCATTTTATTTCCTCAATGTTGTTACTGCCTTCACGAAATACTCTTTCGAGCTCTTCGTTTAATTTTCCAAAGTCATTTATTCTTACATATTTACTTTTTCTCACCGTAAGGGCAATTGATGATAATTGAGCATTTATTTCATTTATAACACTTGTTTTATTGTTCAAAGACGCTTCTTTAATGCTGATATTAAAAATATCAAAAAAAGAACTGAACGATAAGGTATTCGCACAATGACCTATTTTAGGAATGTCGATTTTACCATCGACACATCCATTAAATACTTTATTTTTAAAGATGTTATATTCTCTTTGAGCGACGTAGTATTTTTCTACTTCAACTTCTTCTTTTTTATAATCAATATTCTTCAGCACACAAAAAAGAAACGTCGAATCATCAATCATCTTAAAAAAATGTGGTCTGCTCTTGTAGAATTCTTTAATTGTGCCCATCTAAAATAGCCGAATACTAAACAACAATATGGTAATAAAAAAATTAGTTATCGTCAAACAAATATTAGAAGCACATATCTTACAAATATTTAAAATAGATAATTCACATATGAGCATATGATAAAAAGTTTTATACAGTCATATTTATCAATTCTTCTTTTGGAAAGCCCATGAAAAAGGAAATTCCTGTTTATGTAATCAGGTTCTTTTTTGAAATTATGAGCGTGCTTAAACATATTGCATAGAATAAACAACGTATTTGTTTCTATTAAAAAAACGAAATCTAATGTTTTTTCTTCTTTTATTTCTTCTAACTTTTCTAACGCTAACGTGCTTGTTAGTTTTCTTTTTAAACCATTCTCGTCTTCACTCGTCAAAAGAAAACGGGCATCAATGATAGATAGCAGAAGCATTGCACATGACATGTAGCTTTTGTGCTTATAGTTTTTGATAGCCTCCAGTAAATATCGTTTATCTATCTTCTCGGATTCTTTTAATTCGCTAATCAAATAAGAGAATTCTTCTCCTTTAGAATAACGATTATAGAAAGTTTTTATGTTCTTTGATGTGCATTTAAAATTTTCAAAAAAAGCAACATCTTCATCTAAAGTAGCAATCATTTGCTCATCCGCAAGTTTTCTGGATAAATCTAAAATTCGTTCTTTTTCTTCCTGCGATATTTGTGAGTCTTTATAGATTTCAACTAGGTTGTTGAATGTATTAAACAAAGAAGTTGAGAAGTCATCTTCTGCTTTTTTTAATGCATCAATAAAATTAGAAAGAACTTCAGCAAGAACATCGCGATTAATTAAGGAAGGATTATCGTTTTGGTTTGTCATAAGTAATTGTAACTAAATGTCTAAATACTCTATTCTTTATCACACAGTTGTTTCAACGCATCAATAAAAGATGCTATTTTTTCCATACTCGCAGCATAGCTAATTCTGATATAGCCTTCACCACTATCACCAAATGCTGTTCCTGGAACAACTAAGACATCATATTCATTTAATAGTTTTAAGCAGAATTCTCTAGAAGACATTCCAAACTTCTTAATAGACGGGAATAAATAGAATGCACCTTCAGCGTTAAAACAATCTATACCGAGTTCTTTAAATGACTTTAATAGGTATTCTCTTCTACGATTGTACTCCGCGACCATGTTTTCCATATCAGGTATACAGTAATCTAATGCGGCTTTCGCACCATACTGCGCCATTGTAGGAGCACTGAGCATGATATATTGTTGAATCTTTAATATTTGATCAAGTATTTCTTTAGGAGCGCATACATAGCCTAATCTCCAACCAGTCATAGCGAAAGCTTTAGAGAAGCCATTTATTAAGATGGTTCTTTCCTTAAAGCCTGGCAAGGCCGCGATTGAGCAATGCTTTCTACCATATGTTAATTCAGCATATATTTCATCACTAATAACGTATAGGTCATTATCCAAGATTAAAGGCGCTATTTCTTTTAAATCTTCTCTGGTCATAATTGCCCCAGTTGGGTTATTAGGGAAAGATAAGAAGACTGCTTTAGTCTTTGGAGTGATGTGTGAAGCAAGTTCTTCTTTTGTGAGTTTGAAGTTATTCTCCGCTTTTAAAGGAATCACTACTGCTTTACCACCACACATTTCAATATCTGGGATATAGCAGATATATGTTGGTTCAGTAACGATGACTTCATCACCTGGATTAATAATTGCCATTAAAGCCGCTAAGATGCCTTGTGACGATCCAGCAGTTAATATCATTGCATCGGAGTTATAGTCTACTCCAAATCTATCTTGTAAGTATTTACTAATTCTCTTTCTTAAAGATGGTAAGCCTTGGTTAGAGGTATAGAATGTTTTGCCTTTATCCAAACTCTCTTCAGCAGCATCAATAATTGGTTGGGGTGTTGTGAAATCTGGTTCCCCCACACCCAACGATGTAATCTCTGGCCTTTCAGAAGCATAGTTAAAGAACTCTCTGATGCCAGAAGGCTTCATATTAGTAATGAGCTTAGATATTGGTTTCATAAGAAGAGTATACAAACTCTTTTTTATTATTCAAAGATTATTCTTTTAAAAGCGCCTCCGTTTAAAGAGGCGCATATATAGAATTCTTGATGGATTAATTCCTATTTAATTCATTCTTTTGGTTTTTGCTTTTTCGTTATCAATATAGACCAATAGATATTCCGCGAATTGATATATTCCACTTGATGGATTTGGTTTGCTATCAGAATTAGTGTCTTTTGCTTTCATATATTTAGTGGCCAATCTTATATCGCCACCATTGTTTGTTAGAAAGTGATGTATATCTTTTCTTGTTTTGTTGTATTTCTCTTTACAGCCATTTTTCTTTAAGAAATCATTAATCTTCTCAATATATAGTTTTCTATCAATTTGTGATTCTAAATTTTCAAAATAATGATAAGCCCATACTTCAAAGCATTCATTTGACCAACACGCTTTCCATTCAATATCAGAGCCTACCTTATTTTGCTTTTTGATTAATTTATATGCTTTATCAAAATCCTGATAGTCATCTTTATCATAGAAAATCCATACGTAATTAATTGTTTCTTGATTATTTAAGCGCTTTTCAACATCTTTAATTGCATATTGAACTAGTTCAACAGTATGCTGACTTTTATTGGTTTTAACTGGCACTATTTCAATGTCTTCTTTTGAAACATTTAATTGCTCAGAAACAAATAGTTTTAAATCTTCCACATATAGCGGCTCTGTTTTTGTTCCTTCGGCGTAGACTAAGTGCCTACCAAAAGCCATAAGTGTTAGGGGTATGTTCTTTCTACCACGTAGTTTAATCATTGCACCACCCTAAGCCTTTCTTAATGAATGGATCTGCACCATATCTACCTTCAAGATACTGTTTACCATACACGGCGTCTTTTCTAACCATCTCACCTTTATAGTTAACAATATTTGATAATGGGACATATTGAGTAGCGTAATTATCATCTCTATAAGCAAACCAAATCTCATCTCTTCTAAAAAGTTTATTGCTCATATTAGTAATGTCATGAGAGTTATAAATAAGTTGTCTCTTTTTGTTATTTTCACAGGCAAAGAATTCCACGATTGCTTTAATAAGCTTTGGATGTAAATGCGCATCAAAGTCATCTGCGATGCAGACGCTTTCTTCTTTAGAAACAAGAATATCAAAGATAATATTGACCGCTTTAATGGTGCCACTAGATTCATTGGCTAATGGAATAGAAATGGTTTTGCCATCTTCAGTCTTTCTTTCAATATATAAGTAATACACACCTGGGTCTTTTTCCTTGAAATAGAGCTTTGTGATTCTCATATCTAATGCATTAAGCATCTCTCTAGCTTTATTTAAGCAAGGAGTTAATAAACTAACAGCGTCTTGTAAATAATTAAATGTTCTTAATTCTCTTCTTGCCCAAACATATGAAGCGATTTCATCATAAAACAAGAATAATGGAGTAACTTCAGATTCAGTATTCCCTCTAACAAAAGAATCTTTGAAGTACTTAATAAAAGTTTGGTTTTTAGATAATAATCTCTGATTTTTAATTAAATCGATGTCATCTAAAGCATCAGAAACTACACTTCCATCTTTATTTCTTTTAAAGACCGTTTTAAAAGTGCTTTCACCTATTTTACGACAAGTTAATTCTTCCTCGACAATTGAAACATCAATCGCCCAAACATATTGGAGTGAGAAAACAGAAGCAACAACTTGTTGTACGTTATTCAAATTAGCAATCAAAGAATAACCAATTTCAAATCCATCTCTGACGATAAACATTGTGAAACTGGTATTTTTTTCATTTGTGTATAAGTTAGGAAAATAGTTCTCGTTTTTAATTGAATCGTTTAATACTTGCATTTGCAAAACAATTAATCCAAAAGTATTAAGCGCTTTAAATAAATTAGATTTACCACCGCCATTAGGACCATAGATGGATGAAACTTTTAATAATCTTTCTCCACCAATGTTAGTAACGTGTTCTGGATATTCAGACACAACAGTCTTTGGGCAAGCTT
Organism: uncultured Caryophanales bacterium; assembly: GCA_946404585.1. Taxonomy (GTDB): domain Bacteria; phylum Bacillota_I; class Bacilli_A; order RFN20; family CAG-826; genus RUG14515. The sequence goes on along the minus strand of CAMJEC010000004.1, from coordinate 17,180 downwards.
CCATGGTAAAAGTTTGCTCTTCTTGAATTGATTTGAAGTTAGAGACCCTGAATTCTTTTAGCATAAAACAACTCCGTGAGATTTTTTCTCATAGATATTATGACACTTATAAAACTTTATGTAAATAGTCCGTGAGATTTTTTCTCACGATATTGTTTGTTCCTATTCCTGTATTGCATTTTCAACAAAGAAGCTAACGTTATTCTCGTCTACTTGTGCAACAATGCTAATGACACACGCCACATTTACTTTGATATTATTCTCAGCGTCTGCGGATGTTAATAGTTTTCCAAATTGTTCTATACCAAATATATCGTTATAACCATAACCACCATGGATTTCCCATGTATGGTTAATAACTATTTTGAATTTAGCGCCTGCATCTAGGCGTTGTTCATTTAATCTCCAATTATCTTCATTAATTTTTGTAAATTCAATACAGTTAGTGGTTACATTCCAATCGTTAAATGAACCCACTAGGGAGATGGAAGTAACTTCTAATACAGTTGGAGCATCTTCAACACCAATAGTGATTGTTAGATATCCATTATCTATTTGAGCATTGTTAATACTAATACTAATCATCTTTGCATTAACTTGTTTCTTATATTCTTTATAACCAAATAGTTCAGTTACTTCAAAACCATTTTTTAATAGTTTTGTTCTATAGTTAGCTTCTTCATTACCATTGGTGTTTCTTATCTCTAATTTATATGGTGCTTTATCTAGAACACTATTATCACCATATGTATATTTTTCACCTTCATATTCAGGAACACCTAAATCTTTAAGTACTTTAGGGAATTCTGGTTTAACATAGCTTGGTGATGGGAATTCACCAGCGTAGTAGAAATCCATATAACCACCGATAAAGTTATTATCTAAGAATGCTAAAGATAGTTCTCTTTGTTGGAAGTTGCCTCTTACTACTGCATCATATAGTGATTCATCTAGATTGACTTCTATACTTTCTTCTTTATTTTGTTCTTTTAGAAAATATCTTAATGAACTTAAATCAGTGATTTCAGATAATCTACCTTCATGTTGATCAAGATAATATAGATGGATGATAACATTCTCATTAAAGTTATCTTTAAAGTTACTTAATAACTGTCTTATAGATGTATTACCAGGAACTTGATAACCACCCGCTCCTCCGGTTAAATCACTATTTAAGGCTCTAATAGATGTTGCTACTTTATCTTCATCATGATTTTCATCTTTACACACTAAGTCATAGATGATGTCTTCTTTTCTTATTTTAGTGAAGTCATTATAACAAGTTTTAATAACACTATTTTGTGTACCACTTTTATCAAAGAATGTATCAGCATCAATCTCATTAGCGTTCATTCCCAAATCTTTAAATAAGGCATTTGCTACTGTATCAGCGTACTGACCTTCTTGTCTTGTTTTCTTACTCTTATAGTAAGTGCCATTTTTAAACCAAGAACAAGCATCTACTTTATATTTACATCCTTCATTAATATAACTATTAAAGTCTTGATGGTTATCATCTTTATATAATCTATGATCATTATCCATACAGAACTTTCTCCATTCATTAATAGAGGAGTCCTTTACTTCTACATAATCATATTCATATGTATATCGATTATAATATGGTAATTCTCTTTCATCGTTCTCCGTGACCATAGTCATTGTATAGTTAGGAGAATTGTTAGTCATATCATAATCTAGTTCTATTCCTACATACCATTTTGTTTTATAAGTATTATTACCCTTAGATAGATTAATATCGAATGATACATCCGCGGTAATTAAATCAGTATCATCGATATTAATACTCATACCTAAAATAAAGGTATAGTCATATTTATATTCATCTTTATTATCTTGTTTAAGTCCTGTTTCAATATCTAGATACATCTCACCAGTGATGGTGTCATAGTATTTCTTATTAAACTCATACCCATTACCAATCTTTTCTAATACTTTCTTAACATATTGGAACTGAATCATCGGTGGTTCGTTATAGGAAATATCATCTAAGAAATCATCTCTTTTATCTTCTTCAGTATATAGATTAAAGATAGTATCTAACGCTCCTGAAGGATTAGATCCCCCTATCTTAGATTTAGGAAGCACCATTAGAGCCTTATTTGAGGCCTTCTTATTCTTGAATGATTTTTCCACACCATTAAAGGCAAACTTCACCTTCTCATAATTAGTGGTTGGTAATTTAGGAGCACAACCAATTAATCCTATAGTAAAAGCACCTACTAGCGTAGCAATAAAACAACTAATCTTTTTCATAAAGTGTATTTTTAAAAAACTCCCTGGAACCAATATTTATTATTTGATTCAAATTATACGTATATGATGGTTATAGCCTAATAATAGCATGTATTTAGAAAATAGATAGAAGAATATGCATAAATAAAGAAAAAGCCACCAATTGAGGCGGCTAATTTAATATGTGGTTCAGTTCTTGGAAGACCTTGTTATCGATTGATGCAATTTATTCATCGTTAATTAAATCAGCAAGATAGAGTTCATCATCTTTGTGCTTTTTGATTCTTTTATACTCTTTGATTGCCGGAACAATATCATGAGATTCAATATATTTCTCAACAGATGAATACCCTTTAACATAAATTTTTAAATACTCTTTTGGTGAAATATTATGCTCACGATGTTTTTTACAAAAATCCTTATACAATCCTTCGCTGATAATTACAAGTATCTCAATTTCTGGCTTTGTACACACTTTATAAATAGTTATCTTGCTTTTTCTGGCTTCAAATCCGGATAAATCATAGTTGTCTTTTTGTGTATCACCAATTCGATAAACATCTATTGTTTCATCAATATCCAAGGTATTAATCAAAGTAGCTATTTCTTTTAATTGGCGCATATGAATAGGGCGATCATCAATTAATTCTTCTGCCTTTGCAAAAAAGATGCCTCTTTCAAGAAGTTGAAGTATTAATCTTAATTCACTTTTTCCTTCACATGCTGCTACTTTCATAATCTTCTTAGCATCCTTTTAAGGTCCATTAAACGATTGTAATTAAGGGTCGTATCAAAAGCATTTTGATCAAAACTACTACTCTTGAGCATGTCAGTGCGTTGTGTATAGTCTAAGCACATATTCTTTAAAGTAATAATGTCTTGCTCTCTATGTAAAACATTAACATTATCGCAACGCTTTGTTTCATCTAATAATTCAGAATAGTGTGTTGTATAAATCAAAGTAGCGTTATTTTTATTTAAGGTTGGATCATTAATCATTTGTATAAGGTTGCCAATAAGGTTCTTGTTAAAATTCTTTTCTAATTCATCAACAAGAAGATGTGAACCATGAACAAAAGACACGATAGCCGCGCCATATAGATTAATGCCTCGAATGGTTCCAGAAGAAAGATTGTTTTTTAAGTACCCATCAGAAACAATCTTTTCCTTCCAATTAACTCTTTTGAAAATAAAGCCATCGTTTTTGCCTTTTTTATCAAAATTTGGAGCCAATTTTTCTATGCTATCATCAAAAAGATAAACAAGTTTCATGAAAGAGCCTTTGCCATAATTTTCATCGATAATTGAATAGAATGGCACGAACATATCAACGTTATCCTCGAAATAATTAACAAAAAGATGCGTAAGTCCATCGTTTACGTACTTATGGATACAAGAAGTGTCAGGACTTGCTTTTTCAATAAAATCTTTGACTCTAGTAAAATTAATATTTGAAAGGTCTTTCCTTGTATTTGAATTATAGTCACCACGATTCAAATCTTCACTTACGATTGCCAAATATTCACCCGCAATTAATTTATTGCAAATATAGTCGCCACAATATTTGTAGATTTTGCCTTTTTCAAAGAAAATAACTTCAAGGGAAAAACTATCATCTTCGTCAAAAAAAGCTGCAGGTATTCTACCGAATTGTAATAAATATAAGCAGATATGTATTAATTCTAGCGTTGTTGACTTTCCAGATGAATTCTTGCCAATAAACGCGGTTTCTTTTGGATAATAAAAATCATTCTCCAATTCGATTAAATCATCGTTATTAGCAGACTTGTTAACTCTTGTTTTTGTAAGAAAATTAATCTCAAAGTTTTTACACAACATTTTGTATCCTCTTGGAACTTTTAATTTCAAAAGCTTCATGGCGTATACTCTCCTTTTTCAAATAACAGCAAAGATATAATAGCATAATTTTAATCATTTTCAAGTTTATAGACACTTTTTCTGTTTATATTCATTAAAAATGTATCTTTTTCTTGTATTTATATGGCCTTAACTCCAAAAAAACATTTTATGAAGCACAAGCATATACAAACGAAATAGTAAAAATTCTTCGAAAAGATTATCAACCAGTTAAAAAGGACTGAAGATGAAGGGCTTGTTAGAGTCGCTAATACGTACAATAAATGGAAAATAGAAATTGCAAACGCTATTGCAGTAAGAAATGAGAATGGAAAACGTTATTCAAACGGCTCTGCTGAAGGATTAAATAATGCAATTAAAACACTTATCAAGGACGCAAATGGATATCGAAATTTCGAAAGATTTAGGAAGAGAGTTCTATTAGTTTTAGGTAAAAGAAAAGACCCTCTCACACAACGCGTGAAAGGGTCTCCACTTTTAATGTTGTAGCCTAAGTGGGTTTAGTTGGGTATCACTACTTAAATCCACTTTTTATGTTATAGGCTCTCTAATTATTGCGATTATTTGATGCGCTCTCGTTATGCTTTAGGAATACTATCAATATCATCAATTATCTTTTTCAGTTCACTAATTAATGATTTCTTAGTTACTGGTGGCAAATCACTATTAATAATTTCATCAAGATATTCTTTAGCGTTCATTTCACCACTTTCAAACATCTTTCGCATATTTGGTCCAATGGTCATTATTACGTTGTCTTTCTTAAAAGGCTTAGACAACTTTTTCATTTCATTTGGAGTATAGCCACGATTAGCGTAATGCCTCATATTATTGAATAATTTCATAAGATAACTTGCAATCTGTTCTATTTGTTGTCTGTTAATCTCATAGCCCCAAACAAGAAGCCTTTTTAACGCCATTGTTATTGGATCTATATCAGGAACAATATCGGCATCTCTAATATCTTCATAAAGAATACTTAACGATATTTCAGCTTGTAATAAGCTTTTATCTTTATGACACTTCTTTAAAACGTTAAGTAATACGTTTACATCTTTTTCATTTTCCTTTTTAAAACTTTGATACGAAGCACAATTTAAAAAATCATCATAATTATCAGGAATATAAAATGGCTTATCTCCTTGCAAACTTATTAAGTTTTCTATTTCTTCTTCGTCAGTAATAGCGGAAGTAATGAGATATACATTCCTTTTAGCGGTCTTCCATATACAATAATCTTGAGAAAAAGTTAATAATCTACTTTTTAAATCATTAATAAAATCCATCTTCTTAGCGTCAGGATAATAATGTTTAAAAACAATAAAAGCATTGTTGGAATCAATTAGACCATAGAGTCTTAAACAGCCCAAATAGAATTCACGATATTGTTTGGCTTTGATTTTCATAATAGATACCACCAGTAATATAATAACAATTCTACTGAAGATAGCACTAAATATTTAGCCTTATATTTGTCCTATAACAGAACGTAACTACCCATATATCTTTCCTACGATATTTGGGAATGAACACGATATGATACCTACAGTTCCATCTCGTGTGTGATAAACTTTAATTGCCATCCAAAACAGCGAGTACATGAAAGAAGAGTTTAGAACTTTACTGAATATACACTAAGAGTGCTGTTTATTTTAATGAGTTCAAATATTTTTTGTTTATTTTCGCAATTGAAACATTATTAAATGTCGCTTCACCAAATATAGAGCAAAGCAAAGGTTTATCTGATAAAAAGGTATATAGAACGTTCCAGCTATCACCTTTTAATTTATATTCTTTCTTCACATCGTCTATGTGGTTTTTGACCCAATTAACCCGATTCATCTCTTTTTGAATGAATCCTTTGTTTTTCTTGGTGCCAAAAAACTCGCCTAGCTCAAATCCAAACTCCGCCATATTTTTCGAGTATTGATAATTTTTCGCCTCAATCAAATATATTCTTTGTTTTTCCTCGTCTATACCTAATATATCGATGTCGCCTAAAAATTCTCCTTTATCATTGCTTATTCTTCTGTTATTAAAAGATTTAATACCTTTGAAGAAATGCAAATCAGGCATTATTTTAGATAAATGGTCTAGGGCAACATCATTAAAGCATTCCCCTTTAAGTCTCAATACTTTCCCATTAAGATTTTTAATCTTGCCACTACTATGATTCTTTGTAGGGGCGCTACCATCATAAATATGATCTAAAGTAAAAACAAAACATTGATACAGCGTTCTGTTGCCCCACAACAACTTATCATTAAATTTAATCAAAGGCTTTCTAGTGATAGATTCCTTTCGATTAAATCGCCAAGGATATAGTTCTCTAAAATTTCCGATAGTTGAATCGAAAAACACGCTTCTTTTCATTAATGAAAGGTGGTTAACGACAAGCAAAATGGTTTTTTCATCAATCTTTATTTCTGGACTGTTAACTTCATGAAAACGATTTAAAATATCACTGATAGAAGCTTCTTTAATTTCATCTTCTTGCTCTTGCCCAATCGCAAGAATTAAAGCTATCACTTGAGACATTTGTTCAAAAGTGAACCCATATTCATCTAAATATGCTTCATTGAGTTCTTTATTGAATGGCCACTTATTATTGCTCAGAGATATATCTTCTCCGATTAAATCGTTTATCATTTCTCCGGCAATAAATCTATTGAATTTTTCTAAATTCGTTAATTCGATATCGATTCTTTTGGAATCTAAGAAAACCATCTTGTCTGGCAATATTTTGAAAACAATTCCATCATCAATGTTTGCAAAATGGATAATCTTGTTTGTAAGGGTGACTAGAATCTCTAAATCACACTCATCCATAATTTGTTTGCCTCCATATTGCATCGTCGAGAAATATTGAAGTAAGAACCTAATACAAGGTGAAGCGTTATTCAAATCATAATAAATCTGGTTAATCTCTCTGATGTGGTTGTCATAAAGTGAGTATTTTATTTTGAAATTCCTTTTATTTATTAGCAGTTTTTGCAAATAGTCTTCCTGGTATTCATAGATAAATTTAACCGCTAAAAGCCAATCGAATTTCTTTGCACATTTATCCAAATCATTAAAGAGTTTTTCCACCGCTCCCTTCAAAAACGCATCAGCATTAGGGATAATACTTCCAGGTGTAAGTTTGCATTTATCAATTGCATAATCTCTTCCAATTGCGTCATCAAACAAAGAAGAATGATATTTGTTAACAAAAACAGGTCGTAGCTGCCGTTGAAAAGGAATTAACATTATTTGGTCTGTACTTAATGGCGTATTGTACCTTTTGTTAGGGTCCAAAGATGCTTCGCTTAAATAGCTATTAACCGATGGCAACAAAAGACCTATTCTACTGAGAATATCTTTAATTAATGATATCTCATCAAATGAAGCTCCGTTGCTGACAGACTTCAATATTGGAACTATATTGAGTAAACACGTCTTATTTATAAGCTTAACTACCGTATCGCTTTTAGAATTAAGCTCCAATTCAATGTAAAAATATCTATCTATTGTCTTGGCTAATAAGTTTTTTAGTTTGGTGAGCCAATAGTTAACCATGCCTATAAACGTTACCAAATTGTAATCAAATTGCCTTGAATAAACCCAAACTGCTCCACTAGGATACCTATTGCACGTTATTACTTTACTATTGTCAAAGAATCTATTGCTCGAGTAATAAAGATTGTCAGAATCTTTTTCCAACAAAACAAATTGGTTGTAAAATGGTGCAATAAACAACCATTCCTCTGTTGCAGCTAAAGTGCGATAAGAGTAAGTGAATTCAAACCCAACGAAAAGATTTGTATTATAGGCATCTGCTCTCTTGTCTAAATAAAAGTCATAGTCTTTCGAATGTAGGAAGGCAATTCGATTAATAGCACCCATTGTAGGTGGAAAGATATGTTTCGTGGTTTGAATGTAGTTTACAGCATCAAACAAAGCGCACGGCTTATATTTTTCGTTTATGGTAAAACTTTCGAATTCATCAAAAGCTAGCACTATACTGCTATTTTTAAAAACCGATGATTCACGGACATCAAGGCCCGCTCCATATGAAAAGCAAAGAGCAACATGTATCACACTGTAATTATATGGCAATTCATCCAGTTGCTTTTTAATCAAAGAAAGATGCTTGTCGACATCTATCTTTGTATGCTTTCCTTCTAAATTGTTATCAAAACAAGCAGAATAAACGATTAGTTTGCTTTTTGAAAACTGAATAATTGCTTCTTTGTAATTAGGAGTGTCTGCATATTTGAAATTAGAAAAAACCTTATCCTCGTTAGCATAATTCATAATATTTTTTCTAATACACCACATGCCCCAATCTGCAAAGGTATAGTTAATCATATCGATAAATTGCTCTTTACATTTATACAACTCAGATAGTTCTATAGAAATGATTCTTATGTAAGTGTTAATAGAAGTTGGATCAATCAATAGCAGTCTTTCTCCACAGTCAAGAAAAGGTCGCTTGCAATAGTAAGGGATTCCCTTTCCCAAGTATTCATTAACGTTCAAAGAAGAAAACTTATGAAAGACCAAATATCTTTGTATTTCTTCTTCGGACAGACCCAATTGATAAAAATCACTCTTATCGAAAAATAATAATGTTTTTAAATATTCGATATTTGATGGAAGAAATATTGGTCGATCCCCAGAATACTCCATCACATCATCGTATTTTGGTTTGAGTGACCCATAGATTTTATCCAAGATGCTCAAAACCGCTTTAATGATTCTCGTTAGAAGAAGCAAGAACTCTTTAGGTAGTAATTCTTCATCACCAAATAATAACAACTCACATAAACGCGAAACGAAAAATGCCGCATGATGATCAACGCCATTAAAAACAGCATAATCCCTATCAAACATAATCTTTTGAAAGAAAGGAGCTTCTGGTGGATCTTGCATCGTATAGATAATCCCACTCTTATTTAATTCTTCTACCAGTTGAATCAAAGTTTTTCTACTCGGTTTTGGTTTTCCATTGTTCTGATTAAAAAGTATAAATGTAGAATAATAGGAGGTGGCGTAGTTCTTGTTTTGATTATCAAAAGAAAGATTAATACCGCCCAGCGTTGCAAGAAGATCGGTTGTATCAAAGTTTTTAATAATATCAATAGCAGTATTTGTGACTTTTGTTTTGCTCATAGTTTTATTTTATAAATCATCTAAATGCTTCGCCATAAAAAGATTAAAAAGCAAACAAAAGATTCATATTATAAAAAGCACCGTTATGAAACGACGCCTAATAATAAAAGCACCTACTAGCGTAGCAATAAAACAATTAAGCTTTTTCATAAAGTGCATTTTAAAAATAGATAGAGGAATAGGCTATTGTTTTTTTAAATTGTTAGTTTTTAAGTAAACATCTACTACATTAAGATACTTTTTATATCCAGCAGGGTCGTTATATTTTAAATAGTTTTCTAAACCAGTGATTTTTTTTGAATCATATTCTCCACCAGAAGAGAAAGCTTTCATTCTTGCCAAGCGTCTTATGTAAGTATTGCCAATAGTAATCGAATTAGACTCTTGCGTTTTTACAATATTCAATCCAACAAACCTTATTGAATCACCAACGTTTTTCAATTCTTTATACATCGTTTTTTCGTCATTAACGCTAAGTTCTTCGTCATTAAGCATATTTTTAACCAATTCAATTATTTTATTATGATCGAATTTCTCGCTAGAAGAAAAGAGCATGTCATCTGCATATCTTGTGTAAAAGATTCCTCCTCCCTCAAGAAGTGTAGTTATTTTTTTATCAAATTTGTTCAAATATATTTCGGAGACAATCGGAGATGAAACAAAGCCGACCGGAAAAGAACCAGAAATAGTTATCAAGTTGATATAAGAATTGAGTTTTGATTCAAATCTTTTCCTTTGTTTATCATCCATCGTCTTATATTCTGTTGTCTTTTCAAAAGCATCCATCAATTTCTTCAAAAATATCGTTGGTTTCATAGTTTCAAAAAATTTGTGAATATCCATTTTCAAAAAGTAAGAGGAATTGATGTGTTTTTTGATGCACAAGAGAGTGTTTTTCCCATCTTTGTATGCATAAGAGTACGAAGAAAATAAAGAAAAATCTTTCGATATTTTAGCAAGACCATCACTTATAACTTGATGTGCCTTCCTTAATTCTTCACCGCTTTCATCATCTGAATAGGCAATAATGCTCCTACTTCTATGATTTTTATAAAGGGTAAAGCGTTTAATGCCTTTTGTTTTTGCAATTCCACTAATATTTTCATGAAAAGGCATCAGCTTGCTTTCTAAAAGTTTATAATCATCACAACAATAGAAGATATCATCTGATTTTGTAATTAAAGCTTTGGAAACCATTTTTTTGTTTTTGCTAAACATCTCTCTTGTGAGATATTTAATAAAGAATAGCGCATATTTGATAAACTCGAGCGGTTCCTTGAAGGTTAGTATTTCTAATGAATAATTTTCACACTCTTCTAAGATTTTACCGAATTCAATAGTATTAAATATGCTGTCTTCTAATGATTTTAAACACTTTAAGCATTCAGTATCCGGGTCAAGAGTGAGAATGCTGTCCAACATGTTATTTCTAACAATTATTGCATAAAGCATATAAAAGGCAGTTTGAGCTGAAAAAAACACCTTTTCGAGCGAAACATTAATTAAGAAAGACATCATGCCGAGTGTTTTCGGAATAGTTTCATCAAGCAAAAACTCCGGAGAGTATTCTTTACTAGCGACAGCATCAATTTCTTCATTAAGAATAGGCTTTAGTTCATCAGGAATTTCGTTTTTCAGAAAGTAATAGTATTCGTCAACATAATCTGTTCCGTGAGCGTATCGCTCTACAAGCGCCAAATATGGGTGATGAACAATCATTTCGCTTTTTCCATCAAAGACACCATTTCTGATAAAATAGCCGATTTTATTTAGAATAAGGTTAGAACTATCTGGATAAAATACCAGGTTTTTAGTTGTGGATGTATTGCTGGTAAACAGTCCCAATTCAGAAGCACTTGAAAATGATTCTAAATAAATAATATTTAGTACCGAGATATTTGATATTAATTCTTCATATTTTTCAATTGAAAAATCTACACTCTCGATAGCATCAAGATCTAAAAAGTTATCAACTATCAATGGGTATAATTTTCCGCTGGAACGGTATTTCAAATAGTCACAGGTTATTCCTCTCTTGTCCTCTTTATTGTCTGAGTTGTAATAAGAGCCACACAAAAATACCAATGGTTTTGAAATCTCAACTGTTTTTTTGATTATATATTTACTCATAATTATTGTTCAAAAAAAGACCCCACATAAGAATTCATACTTTCGATTTGCTTCCTGCGCCAGCGAGGCCTATGCGGCCGAGCAAGTTGGAAACAAAACGAATTTATTAATTGTTATTAAGGAAAGCGCTTCCTTAGCTCCCGCCATCAGCGGAAGACTTTCTAGGGTCAATTTTAATTATTTCATTTAATTCTTCTTCGGTCAAATAGTATTTTTTGTTGAATTTTTCGATAATAAAAATGTATGACCTTCTATTAATACCTAGCGCAATTGGTTTCTTTGTATAAAATCTATCTTTTTTTGAATCCGCCATAAAAGACGTCATGTTTGTACATCTTTGAATTTCCTTTTGTTCTAGTTCTTTTGTTGATAGCATTGGAAAGGAATCAATATTTTCTTTAAGAATAGTTGTTCCATTCTTCTTGTTGAACTCATCGAGGAACACATTTATAGAGTCTTCTTCGCTGTTAACTGTTTTCAGTTTCTCAAAAAAGATCCTTTCCTCTTTCATTTCTTCTTTTCCACTAAACTCAATTCTAATCATTTTAATAGGGAAATAAGTTTTATATATAAATGTTTGTTTTTCTATCGTCCAACCTCTTTTTTTCATTGGTTCGTTGTCATATCTATAATCACAATAAACTTGAAAAAATCTATAAATACCATCTTGGTATTCAGGTTGCCGCTTTAATATACAATTGCTTTTATTCTGTATTAGCGAAAACAGTAAAAATAACCCAACAAGATTTGAGTTGGCCTTGATTAGCTTTCGGCGATTCTTTTTACTAATCATCGGGATTTCTAAAGCGTACAAATATCCACGATACTCCATCTTTATTGTCTCACGTTCCCCATTAGAAATAGCATCAAGAAACATTTTATCTTTATCTAGAGATATTACCTCTTCAAATAGTGCTATCATCGAATAGTATTTCGAGCGTTTTTTTATAACACTGTTATGCTCATCACAGTATTCTTCAACAATAAGAAAATTTGCCTCATTATTATTTAAAAACAACGAAAACTTATATTCTCGTTCTAAATATTTGACGGAAAAGTAGTCAAAAAACTTATATTCTTTACTATTTGATGAATAGCCCTTATTTTGAACGGATTTGATTTCAACGGATCTATTATTTTTCGTTTCTTGTAAAAATGACTCAAAGTTATTCATAAACGATAATTGCGTTATAACTATAATATCTTGAATAGAATCAAGCAACAATAAATATGTGATGGTTTGTAAGCAATTTAAAAGCGCCACCTCTCGGCAGCGCTATTTTACAATTGATTTAGTTAACAGTTAGTCTCTTCTAAATAAATCTCTTGTATATACTTTATTTTGAACATCATCTAAACAACTATCATATCTATTAGCAATAATTGCATTAGATAATTTCTTAAACTCTTCTAAGTTATTAACTACTTTACTGCCAAAGAATTCTGAACCATTTTCTAATGTTGGTTCATAGATAATAACTTTAACGCCTTTGGTTTTCTTTTCGGCGAGTGTTGCGCACACAGTAGCAATGCGAGCCACCTACTGTTTCGTTATTTTCTCCACACCATCTTATTAATGATGCCAGTATAACTTTGTATTATCTTGACAACTTTTGTGGATACGTTCTCATCATCATAAGAAGGAACAGTTAATCCATCATCGCCATTTTTATGCATTTCGACAGCTAGGTCGACAGCTTGTAAAACTTGCTCAGATGTAATGGAACCAATAACAAACACGCCTTTATCCATAGCTTCTGGACGTTCCGTTGATGTTCTAACACTAACAGCAGGGAATTTGAAATATGATCCCTCTTCTGGAATTGTTCCACTATCACTGACTACACAAAAAGCGTTTTGCTGCAATTTATTGTAATCAAAGAATCCTAATGGTTGATGTTGTATGACTCTCTTGTCAAATTTAAAGCCTCTTGCTTCAATATACTTTTTAGAGCGTGGATGGCAAGAGTAGAGAATTGGCATATCATATTTCTCCGCCATAGAATTAACAGCATTCATTAAACTCATGAAGTTGCCTTCATTATCAATGTTTTCTTCTCTATGAGCAGATAATAAGATGTATCCGTTTTTCTTTAGTTTGAGTTCTTCAAGAATCTTACTGTTCTCGATTTCTTTTTTACATCCATCTAGAACTTCTCTCATTGGTGAGCCAACCACAAATGTGTACTCTGGTCTAACGCCACTATCGAGAATATATCTTCTAGCATGTTCTGAATAACATAGATTAACATCGGAAGTAACGTCAACAATTCTTCTAATGACTTCTTCTGGAAGATTTTCATCTTTGCATCTGTTGCCAGCTTCCATATGGAATACGGGAATATGTAAACGTTTTGCAGCAATAACGCATAAGCAAGAATTTGTATCACCTAAAACGATAATAGCATCTGGTTTGACTTTACTCATCAATTCGTAGGATTTAGCAATAACGTTGCCCATTGTTTGCCCAAGATTATCGCCAACAACACCCAGATAGTAATCTGGTTCTCTTAATCCTAAATCATTAAAGAAAACTTGATTTAGTTGGTAATCATAATTTTGACCAGTATGAACTAAAACATGATCAAAATACTTATCGCATTTTTTAATTATTGCTGACATTTTAATGATTTCTGGTCTTGTGCCAACAATCGTCATTAGTTTAAGTTTTGCCATAATTAAAGCCCCCTCTATTAAAGTTTATAGTGTGGATATAACTCTTTGTGCTTTTTCATCCAAATCGCTAATTCCTTAACCATTGTTTCATAGTCAGGAATAATATAGTCCATTTCAAAATTAGTTCTTTTCAAACTCTTATCAGCATTTATTCCTTCAATAGGATTAATTACTAATTCATCATTTCTCATATATTTATTAAATAACTTCAGTAATTCGTATTTTGAAATAGATCTATCTGGAACAGCATTAACCAAACCATGTGCTCTAGTTTTAGCGGCATATTCCATTGTTTTTGCTAACTGCAATGTTGTTTGGCCAGTCCACATTGCTTTTGTGTAACCATTGACTTCACCATTTTGTTGCATAAACCAGTTTAATAAACCAATGCCTTTAGGATTAATATCTGGTCCTACAATGGAATTACGCAATGTGATATTTTTATTATCATTTAGTTCGCCAAGAGCCTTACTTCTATCATAGAAAGTTTCACCATCTTGGAAATCTAATTCTTTATACTCACCTTTTTTTCCAGAAAAAACGCAGTCTGTTGACATATGGATTACTTGGGTATTTGTTCCATCGGTTAATTCTGCTAGTAAATGTGGAAAATAGGAATTTAGATATGTTGCTAACGCTTTATGATCTTCAGCGGCTTTATTGAGAATGCCTATACAATTGATAACTGCATCATAGTTACCTTCTTTAATAAGATTAGCAACAAAGTCCTTGTCCATAGCGTTACCTGCTACAGAGTCGATTAATTCTGATTTTCTAATATCAAAGCCGAAGACTTCATGACCTTGTTCCTTTAAATATAGGGCTATTGTGTGCCCCGCCATACCATTACAACCACAAATCAAAAACTTCATATTATTTGCCTTCTGCCAATCTTTCTTGAATGTATTTTAAAGATAACAATTTTTCTTTGACTTGTTCAACGTTTAGCAATTCTGTATTGTTTGAATTAAACTCTGTAAGAGTGTTTCTAGCAGAATCACCTTTTGTAAAGTACTTATCATAGTTGAGTCCTCTATTATCACAAGGGACTCTATAATAATTGCCCATATCAATGGCTCTAGCACATTCTTCGTTGGTTAATAATGTTTCAAACATCTTTTCGCCATGTCTAATGCCAATGACTTTGATATCTTCTTTTTTGCCGCCAAAAAGGTCACACACTGCTTCAGCTTGTGTTTGAATTGTACATGCTGGTGCTTTTTGGATTAATAAGTCCCCATTCTCACCATATTCCATGGCAAACATAACTAAATCAACAGCTTCCTCTAAAGACATAATGAATCTAGTCATTTCACCAGATGTAATAGTTATTGGGTTGCCTGATTTAATTTGGTCAATCCAAAGAGGAATAACAGAACCTCGTGAGCACATAACATTGCCGTATCTAGTGCAACATATTTTAGTTTTTTTAGATTCTCTTGATTTTGCAATAGCCACAGATTCTTCAAGGGCTTTTGATTTGCCCATAGCGTTAATTGGATATGCCGCTTTATCCGTTGATAAACAAATAACCGCTTTAACTCCAGCTTCAATAGCGGCAGTTAAAACATTATCAGTACCAATAATGTTAGTTCTCACAGCTTCCATTGGGAAAAATTCACAAGAAGGAACTTGCTTCAAAGCTGCAGCATGGAAAATGTAATCTACATCATGCATAGCGCTTCTTACAGATTCTAAAGAACGAACATCGCCTATATAAAATTTTACTTTTTCAGATTCTATAGGGTATTTAATTTGCAATTCGTGACGTAAATCATCTTGCTTTTTTTCATCACGAGAAAACACTCTAATCTCTTTGATATCAGTAGTCAAAAAACGATTTAACACAGTAGAACCGAACGATCCTGTTCCGCCGGTAATCATTAAAATCTTGTTTTTAAAGATGCTCATATTGTTTTCCTTTCAAAAATGTATTCTGCTACAATTGTTTTTTTCAACGTAATTTGAAAATATGTAAAAGCTTAAAAAGTAAAATGACCGTGAATTCACCAATGCATTAAGTTTTTACCGATTTCTTTTTTGTTATTAATATCTGCTTCAAAACATCTATAAATATCACCAACATTATTAATCTTATTCTCTGATAAGACCATAATGGATAAAGCTTCTTGTACTTTCTTATCGTTCAATGCCTTAGCGACATGTTCAAAGTCTTGCTTTGTACTTCTTGTAACACCTTTAAGCGATAAGCCTTTTTCTAACACTAATCTAGTATTAATAGGGGATTTCTCTTCGTTGACACCCATTAAGATTAAATCAGCGCCTGGGATTGATAAATCAATCATATTGTTAATCGCATCCGCGGAGAACTTGCCACCAACCGCTTCGATAAGAGTGTCAAACTTCTCACCCTTATACTCTTCAAACTTCGCAGTTTTCGCGTTCTTAAAAGATTCTAATTTATGGTCATCAATACCAAAGACTGTTAAATCTAAATCAGGATGATCATATCTAAGCATGATATAAACGATATAGGCCATAATGCCATCACCGAATAACGCTAATTTCTCGACTTCATTAAAGTCTATTCTACGTAATGCCGCAGTCGCGACGCTTAATAATTCGGAGAAAACCGCAATACTTGGAGCAATGGATTCATCATACTTAACTAGTAAATCCGGGCTACACGTGTAGTAGTTTCTTAAAAAACCATCCGCTGTAGAACTTCTAAAAACAGCTTTAGGATAATAGTTATCACCTAAGTCTTTTCTATGACATCTACGGTTGGAGTTATCACTATAGAATTTATCATCAAATGAGTTAGGCACTAAGATAACTTTATCACCTTTCTTATATGTGCCTGTTGGATCTTTAACCACTTCACCAACCGCTTCATGAATTGGGGCTAGTGGATATTTATGATTTAAAACGTTGATATCACGGTTACCTAAAAAGTAACGGATATCCGCTTTACAGATGGCCATAGTGTCTATTCTAACTAAGACCTTATTATCCATGTCTTCCACAGTGTCGATGAACTTTTCAATGACACCAGGAGAGGTAACTTTAAAAATATTATTAAACATTAAAGGACAACCTCAGTCTTTCCAATCTTTAATAAGGCT
>CAMJEC010000003.1 GCA_946404585.1 uncultured Caryophanales bacterium | reverse complement strand
TGAAGAGTAAAATACAACAAAAAACTAGGCCTTGATTGACCTAGTTTTTTTGTGCCTTTGAAACCACTATTTTTGTGGTTTTTCTTCTTCTACAGTAAGATCAGGATTAACTTCCTCTTCTTTTTTAGTGAAAATATCACCCACAAACCACTTCTGGAAAAATGGGGATCTTTTCATTAACAAGAAGATAATTTGGTTGAATAACGCTTCGTAACCTAAAAGACAAAGTGTAGCTTTAATAAAATTAAATGGTAAATAAATAGCGCTAATAATACCAACATATCCCCAGCCATTAACTGTAATATCTTTATTGCCTGTCAAGTAAGCAGCTGTGTTTTGAATAACTCCATCCTCAAAACATGTTGAGAAATGAGGATCAGATCCAAAGACCGTCAAATAAGAAGGAGTAATGACAACGGCGTTAAGCACTGTCATAATCGTGCTAACGAAGATGCTGATGATGCCATAAGCAATAAAACGGAAACCAACACCCTTTTTAAATAGTCTCAGTCTGCTGGTGACAAACAAGCCTAAGATATACATGCATGATGTAATGAAGGCTGTTAAATCACCAATGCCTAATCCCACTGGTCCGTGAACCGCAAGATTCAATAGTGTTTTGATAATGGCTACTGTTATTCCACCAGGTAACCCATATAGCGCATAGGCTAAAACAGTGACAATCTCACTGACTTCGATCTTGAGCCAAGGTGCAAATGGATATGGAAATTGCAGAAACGCCATTAATACGAACCCTAGCGCTGAAAGAATTGCTAGAGTGGCAATCCTGGTGACCATCTCAACAGGATTTCTGAATTTTCTTTTCATAAAAAATAGACCTTTCCCAAGGCCTAAAAAACGTACTTCTTTCATCCAGACTTTACTGTCGCCACTTGAATTTCACAAGTTCCTGCCTCCTCTTGAGGCTCGCGGGGTTTACCGCCGGTCGCTTTTCGCTGCCCTGAAGTGATTACTATTATATACCCTTATTTAACAAATAAAATACTATAATGCTTTATTTTTTATTTCCCCATATAAACGTGGGTATTTTTTGGGTGTTTCTTTTATCTTTTTAATATAAATAAATGATCTATTTTCTTTTGATTCTGGTAATTGATCTTCATAGATATAATCAATTTCACAGTTAAGCTTCTTCAAAGCGCCTTGAGCTTCTGCGATTTCTTGTTCAAAACCCGGGCCTTTCATGGCGATAAATACACCACCAACTTTAAGGAGAGGAACCGCTAATTCAATAAGGATTCTTAAAGAGGCAACCGCTCTAGCAGTAACCACCATAAATCTATCTCTATTTTCCCTAGCAAATTCTTCTGCACGAGCCGCTATTCCAGTGACGTCTAAGCTCTTTTCCTTAGCGTAGTCTTCAATGAACTTCACTTTTTTAGCGGTGCTATCGAGGGCAAAAACATGGGCTTTTGGAGAAAGAATTGATAAGACAACACTTGGGAAACCAGCCCCAGCACCGATATCTAAAATATCTAATCCTTCAAAGTTTTGATTGCTTAAAAGAAGCGCACTATCAAAGAGCATCTTTTCCACGAATGATTCTTCATCTTTAATCGCAGTAAGATTAAAACTTTCATTTGTTTTTAAAACATGTCTCATGAAATCCCATAAGAGTTCTAATTGTTGTTCGTTGCAGTTAATACCACGATTATTCAATTCTTTAACAAATGTTTCTTTATTCATGGATCTTCCTCACATTAAAGATTAAAACACTGATATCACTTGGATTAACACCAGATATGCGAGAGGCTTGACCGATGGTAATTGGTCTCACTTTATTTAGTTTTTGTCTAGCCTCCAAGGCTAAACCATCCATATTTAAGAAATCCATATCACTAGGGATTTTCATTTCTTCTAATTTCGCCATATTTTTAGCTTCTCTAATTTGCTTAACAATATAGCCTTCATATTTAGCGATGATTTCCACTTCTTCAATTGCGAATTCATCTAATTCGATATCTTGGATTTCAGGAACAAACTTCACTAAATCAACATAAGATACTTCTGGTCTTTTTAATAGTTCAAAAGCTTGGATGCCACCTTGAAGTGGATTTGAATTAATGCTTTCTAACCATTCATTGATATCTTTTCTAGAACCTAAATAAATAGATTTAAGAATTTCGATAACTTTATTAATGTTATTAACTTTGTTAATGTAGTGAGAATATCTCTCTTCTTTAATTAAGCCAATATCATGACCGATTTCGGTTAATCTCATATCAGCGTTATCGTGTCTTAAGATTAAGCGGAATTCCGCGCGTGATGACATTAAACGGTATGGTTCTTCTGTACCTTTAGTAACTAAGTCATCAATCATGACACCGATATAGGCTTGATCACGGCGGAGCACTAATGGTTCCTTACCATCGATTTTAAGGCAAGCGTTAATACCCGCCATTAAACCAAGAGCAGCGGCTTCTTCATAACCAGATGTGCCACAGATTTGGCCACCGATGAATAAACCTGGCCATTTCTTGATTTCAAGATTTGAACCATATTCTTCTGTTCTAATAGCGTCATATTCAATCGCGTATGCGTATTTAAGGAAAACAGCATTTTCAAAACCTGGTAAAGAACGCACCATTTCTTCTTGGACTTCAACAGGCATAGATGTTGAGAAGCCTTGTAAGTAAATAGAATCGGTATATCTAGATTCTGGTTCTAAGAATAATTGGTGCCTTTCTTTATCCGCAAAAGTAACAATTTTTGATTCAATAGATGGGCAATATCTTGGACCTACACCAGTCACTAAACCACTAAATAAAGCAGAATCTTTTAAGTGTTCTTTAATGATTTCATGTGTTCTTGGTGTAGTGTAAACCAAATAGCAGAGTTCTTGCTCTTCAATTGGAATGAATTCCTTTGTTTCATAAGAGAAGGCTAAGTGCTTATTTGTCCCTGGTTGAGGGGTAGCTTTACTAAAGTCGATTGAGTCTCTTTTGATTCTTGGAGGAGTACCGGTTTTAAGTCTAAATGTTTCAATACCAATACTTCTTAAGAATGGAGAAAGACCTAAGGATGGCTTTTGTCCATCTGGGCCTTCATCTTTAACATCGTGACCACGGAAAATCTGACTTTCCATATAGGTACCAGTTGTTAAAATTACACATTTTGAGCGGACTTTTGCGCCGTTTTCGAGAATTACACCGTGAATTGCATTGTTTTCACAGATTAAAGCGGTAACCATGCCTTCTTCTAAAGTAAGGTTATCTTCTTTGGCCACTAATTCTTGCCAATATTTAGGATATTCAAGCTTATCTTGTTGGGCTCTTAGACATTGAACGCCAGGGCCTTTACCAGTATTAAGCATTTTCAATTGTAAGTAATGATGATCGGCCGCAATACCCATCATGCCACCTAACGCATCGATTTCTCTAACGACAATACCTTTTGCGGAACCACCGATAGAAGGATTGCATGGCATATTGCCAATCATTTCTTTATTTAAGGTTAAAAGTAATGTCTTCTTGTTCATGTGGGCACAAGCAAAAGCGGCCTCTAGGCCTGCATGTCCACCACCAACAACAATTACATCGTAATCAAACATTAACCGACACTACCTTCCATATCCATTTTAATAAGTTGATTTAATTCAACTGCATACTCCATTGGGAGTTCTTTACTGAATGGTTCAATGAATCCCATGATAATCATTTGAGTGGCATCTTTTTCAGAAATACCACGTGACATCAAATAGAATAATTGATCCTCAGATATTTTACTCACTGTGGCTTCATGTTCAATATAGGAAGTATTATTTTTAACTTCGTTATTTGGAATGGTATCACTATAAGATTGTTCATCAAGAATTAAAGTATCGCATTCAACATGGCTTCTGCAGTTTTTAGCGTTTTTCATGTGTCTAACGGTGCCACGATAGTTAGCAACACCACCACCCTTAACAATTGATTTAGAAATAATTGTGGATGAGGTATTACTTGCTAAGTGAATCATTCTTGAACCAGCATCTTGATATTGACCCTTACCAGCGACAGCGATAGAGATACATGTACCTTTAGCGCCTTCCCCAGCTAAGATAACCGCTGGATATTTCATATTGGTGCCTGAACCAACGTTACCATCAATCCAGTCCATAGAAGCACCTTCATAGCAAATGGCTCTTTGAGTAACTAAGTTAACGATATTTGTGCTCCAGTTTTGCACTGTGGAATAACGGCATTTAGCGTTCTTTAAAACAATAATTTCCACCACACCTGAGTGTAATGATTCTTTAGAATATGCTGGAGCAGTACAACCTTCCACGTAGTGGACATCTGCGCCTTCATCAACGATGATTAATGTTCTTTCAAATTGGCCAGTCTTTTCATTGTTAATTCTGAAATAGGATTGTAGTGGCTTTTCTAAATGCACACCTTTTGGTACATAAACGAAAGAGCCACCTGACCAGCAAGCACCATTTAAAGCGGAGAATTTGTTATCTCTAATTGGCACTACTGTACCAAAATATTTCTTAAAGATTTCAGGATAAAGTTTTAAACCCATATCTGTGGAAAGGAAAATAACACCTTTTTCTTCCACTTCTTTAAGCATGTTATGGTAAACAACTTCGGATTCATATTGAGTGGATACACCAGCAAGATATTTTTGTTCTGCTTCTGGGATACCTAATTTTTGGAAAGTGTTTTTAACAGTTTCAGGAACATCGTCCCATGATTTTGCTTCACCATTAGCCATACGAGTAAAGTATGTATAGGAATCAAAATTGAGCATTGATAAATCTGGACCAAAACTTGGCATAGGCATTTCCTGGAATGCTTTAAAAGCTTTGAGCCTGAACTCAAGCATCCATTCTGGTTCGCCTTTTAACTTGGATATTTGTCTAACAACTTCTTCGGTAAGACCAATGCCTGTGTTAACAATAGAAGTATCTTTGTCTTTGAAACCGTATTTATAATCTTCTTGGAATTTAACTTCGTCTTTTGACATATTACTTATCCTTTAGAATCTCTTCTGCGGCATTCCAACCGATGGTTGCGCATCTGATTCGTGCTGCTTGTTTACTTGTGTTAATAAACACGATTGCTTCATCTAGTAATTCTGCATCGAATTCTTCTTCGTGCATCATATGATGGAAGGCATCGATAATCTTTCTGCCTTCAGTGATTTCTTTTCCTTTTAATAAATCACACATAATATCTGTACTTGATGTTGAGATTGTGCAAGCTGTTCCATCAAAGCAAGCATCAGTGATAATGTTACCTTCTACGAGTAAAAAGATATCTAAATCATCAATGCAGTTATCAGAGTGCATATGGACTTTTTCATAGCCTTCCTTAGGAGGTTGGTGTTTATTTTGTGGATCAGAATAATGGTCCATGATGATGGATCTCATCATATCGTTAGTTAAAGTAGGCATCTAAAATGTCACCTCCATTAATAATTGCATCGACGAATGTATCGATGTCTTCTTTTGACGTATATAAGTAAATCGACATTCTACATGTCGCTTTTGTATCTAAATAGTTATCTAATAATTTAGCGCAGTGTTCACCAGAACGAATGGCAATACCTTTATAGTTAAGTAATGTGGATTCATCTTGTGGGAAAACGCCTTTAATATTGAATGTTAAGATACCGTTTCTTGCATCCTTATTGTAGATAATGATATTTTCATAATCTTTAAGCTTTTCGATAGCGTAATCGATTAATTCTTCGTCGTGTTTATGAATATTTTCAATACCGATTTCTTTAATAAATTTAACCGCGCGACCAAAGCCTAAAATACCAGCGATATTAAGTGTACCCGCTTCAAATTTGTATGGAGGTAGACGGTAATCAACAGTACCATCTTTTTTAAAGATTGAATTCATACCACCACCAGAAACAAATGGATCCATAGCGTTTAATAGTTCATATCTACCAACGAGAGCACCAACACCGGTTGGACCACACATTTTATGCGCTGAAAAAGCGAGAAAATCGATACCAAGGTCCTTAAAATCGACTTTTAAGTGTGGTACAGATTGAGCGCCATCGACGACCATAATTGCACCAAATTCATGGGCAATCTTGGCAAATTCTTTCACATCTGCGACATAGCCTAAGACATTACCGACTTGGGCTAAAGAAACAATCTTAGTGTTCTTGCTCATGACTTTTCTTAAGTTCTCTGGAAGGATCTTGCCATCAACGATGTCAACGTATTTAATAACCGCGCCTGTTAATTCGGCGATTCTAAACCAAGGAAGAACATTAGAAGCATGTTCTGCAACACTGATGACGATTTCATCACCTTTTTTAAGGAACTTTAAGCCATAGCCATAGGCCACTAAATTTAATGCACCAGTTGCCCCATCAGTGAAAACAACTTCGTTTTGTTCAGCGTTCACTAAAGTAGCAACTTCCTTACGTGCATCTTCAATCATGACGTCAACTTTATAAGATAAGTCATAATCCCCACGATGAGAATTACTATTATACTTTGTATAATATTCAGTGATTGCATCGATGACACATTGTGGTTTGAATGTGGTTGAGCAGTTATCAAGGAAAACAAGAGGCTTATTTTGCATCTTGATATCACCTGTTAACATTGGGAACTCTTTTCTAATCTTATAAACGTCGTACATATTACATTCTCCTTTCAATTAAAGAAGAAATATGATTTTTGACGTCTTCTTCTTTGAAGCCTTCAAGAATTGGGTTTAAGTAACCCCAAGTAATTAATTCTTTAGCAGTTTCTTCACTTAATCCACGTGAAGTTAAGTAGAATAAGTGATCATCATTTATCTTACCGACGACTGAGCCATGGCTGGCTTCAAGATCGTTTTCATCAATTTTTAAAACTGGTTTTGTGGAAGCATCACTGCTTTCATCAAAGACCATAATTTTAGAATTTTGTTGCGCTTTACTTTTCACCGCGCCTTTAAAGACGTGAGATGTACCAGCGACGACAATTTTACCTTTATCTTTGCAGATTCCATAGCAATCAAATTTACCATACGTTCTTGGTGAAACATGATCGATAGAAACATCCACTAGTTTTTTATCTTCACCAGCGACTAAAGAAGCTACTTTATATGTGCATGTAGCACCTTCTTCCACTAAGTTGACCTTACAGTGATGTTCTAGTGTTTTCTCTGCAAAATCAGCGAAATAGCCATTAAGTGTTGCGTTATTCTTCACTGTAATATTGATATTTGATGATTTCATTTCATCTTCAGCGATGAATGATAATCTAACATTACTATCTTGATTAATAACAATATTTAAATCTTTAATATCTTTTAAATTATCTAAAAGAATATCGCAAATTGAATTAACCTCTATTTCGATTTCGACTTTCTCACCAGATAGAAAAGCACCATCGATGAAATAATCACCACTGGAGATAGTATTTTTGACGTTGGAAATAATAGTTCTTTCCATATTACTTAATGCTTTCCTTCACAGCGCATGTACCGATGGAAACTTTATTCATTTCAACATCGTCTTTTTCAATATTGACACCATATTCTGTCTTGATGAATTCATAGCCAGTTTGGTCAATACGTTTGAAGATTTCTGGACCACCATCTAAAACGATACGACCATTAATCATAACGACCGCTCTTGTTGGGTGGATCATGTCAAACAAACGAGCATAGTGAGAAATCACAA
This sequence comes from uncultured Caryophanales bacterium, assembly GCA_946404585.1. GTDB lineage: Bacteria > Bacillota_I > Bacilli_A > RFN20 > CAG-826 > RUG14515. The sequence goes on along the minus strand of CAMJEC010000003.1, from coordinate 28,177 downwards.
GGAAACCATGACCTTCAGCTTTTTCTTTATTAATGACATCAGCAACAACTTGCATAGCATCAACGTCTAAACCAGAGTCGATTTCATCAAGCATCGCGAGTTTTGGTTTTAATAATTCCATTTGAAGGATTTCATTTCTTTTCTTTTCACCACCGGAGAAACCTTCGTTTAATGATCTAGTCGCTAAATCGAATGGCATTTTTAATTCTTTTGTGGCTTGGTCTAATACTTTATAAAAATTATATGTAGAAATTGGTTTTTCTCTGCGGGCATTAACTGCGGCCTTTAGAAAGTCAGAGTTAATGACACCTGGAATCTCACTAGGTGATTGCATGCCTAAGAACAATCCAAGTTTAGAACGTTCGTCAACAGATAACTCTAAGACATTTTTATCATCAAAATAAATGCTGCCTTCTGTGACTTCGTATCTTGGATGACCCATGATGACACTTAAAAGTGTCGATTTGCCGTGTCCGTTAGGACCAAGTAACGCTACTGTCTCGCCTTCAGAGACTTCAAGGTTTACGCCTTTAAGTATTTCTTTTCCGTCAACACTAGCGTGTAAGTTGATTATTTTTAAAGTAGACATACCTCTTACCTCAAATTCCGTGAAATATTCTACTTATAAGAAACTATATAAGCAAACGATACGATAATTTTTGTTTTTAAGAGCATGCTTTTCATACGATAAGAAGCGGTTTGTTAACAAACTTGTTGCATAAAAAAATTAGAATATTTATAATATTCGCGCTGTTATTTGAAAAAGGAGAGTTAAAAATGAAGAAAAGTAAACTATCAATAACACTAGTTACTGGCTTCATTGCTGCTATGGCTTTGTCCGCTTGTGGCAACGTCACTTCAGATAAAAAAGCAATCGCTACATTTACTCCTTACGGTAGTAAAGAAAAGATCGCTCTTTTAACTGACGATGTTTACAATGCCTACAACGGTACAACAAATGGTATCAGCAAGTTCTATGACAAAATCTTAGAAGTCTTAATTCGTTATGAATTTAAAGAAAAAGGCTTTAAAGGCGAAAAGAATTACGACGAAATTGAAAAATGGGCTACAAACCAAGTCAAAGAACAAAAAGCACAAGCTGATAAAAACGCCAAGAACAATGGTACCAGTTACGACACTGAGTGGAAAGCAATCCTCGAAAGTAAAAATGTCGAAGATGAAAAAGGCTTAAAAGAATATTTCATCTACGAAGAAGAAAAATCTGTCATGCAAACCTGGTTCGCTGACGAATACACAGCTGAAGGTTTAAAAGAAGAATTCTTAGGTATCAAAGCTGATGGTACATCCGCTGAAAAAGATGTCAAACCAGCTATGCCATATCACATCCGTCATATCTTAGTGAAGGTTGATGAAGCTGGCAACGCCGATGAAAAGTTCTATAAAGGTACAATTTCCGAAGAACAATCTAAGAAACTTTACGATGTCGTTCAAACTTTGGCCAAAGGTGAAAAGACATTCACTGAAACCGCTTTAAAGAGTGAAGATACATCCGCTGATAAAGGTGGCGATGTTGGTATCGTTACAAACGTTGCTTCTTCCATCGGTCAAACAATGGTCAACGAATTCCGCTTAGGTTTATATGCTTATGACAACCTTTATGATGCCGCTAACGCTGCTGATGCTGCTGCTGCAACAATCAAAGCCGGTTTAGGTATCACTGATGATGTCAAAAACGCTTTACCAGCGAACGTCGTTGAAGTTCCATACGAAGCTTTCGTTAAACTTGGTGAATACGCTGAAGTTACAACCGATGCTAATAAGAATAAATTAGCCGGTGGTTCCACTGCTTTATATCCAAGAAACATTGTTTGGAATAAGTACTTCAACTTACATAACGTTTTCGTTATCAAGAATGCTAAGAGAGCTGACTACAGCACATTAGCTAACCCAAGTGATGAATTTGATAATCTCGCTAGTAACACTGTTTACGATGCAAACTTACCAAGATTCAACGCTCAAGGTTACTTAGTTGATGAAAAAGGTAACGTTATCGTTGGTGTTCGTAGCCAATTCGGTATTCACTTCATGGTCATTGAAGAATCCATGTATGATTACGCTGAATTCGCCACATACTACGATACAAAATTACCAGGTGAAGAAGGCTACAATCCAAACGCCAGATCCTATGTCAACTACATCCAAAGCTCTGAAATTTCTGATTACAAAACACGTGCAGACGATATCTTAAATAATGTTAAGTCCTTCGACAAAACATATGACTATCGTTTATACAACTACCTCAAGACCCAAGTCTCCATCGAATTCAAAGATGCTGCTGAAGGTTTAGGTGATCGAATTGACGCTTATATCAAAGCTCAACAAGAAAACAATGCTTATAAGCAAGAACAAGGTTTAGCGGAAGACTGGAGAACATATACAGAAATGTTAGAACTCCAAGAATATAACCGTGATGCTGAATACACCACAAAGAACGCTATTACTGGTGCAATGTCCCCAACATTAACACGTCTTGTTCCTGAAAAGGTCGCTGATGACTTCTTCAAATTATTTGATGAACCAACAGCCACAACCGACCCAACATACTTAAAATTCACTGAGGAAGGAGATTATTACTACTATGCGTAAAAATATCTTAAAAGTATCCGCAATCGCGTTACTCAGCACATTCGCTCTCGCCTCATGTAGTGATGACATTATTGCCAAGCCAAAGGCTTATGATGATAAAAACTCTCCAGTCGTCACAGTCACTGGTTATGATGGCACAATCTACAACAACAATTTCAAAGATATCTACGATGCATATCGTGATGGCAACCTTGCCCAAGATGTCTTAAATGAATTGTTATATCAATACTCCATTAGCGTCTTTGGTAACTACAACAAAGTCACCGCTAAAGAAGGTAGTGAAGAAATCACCTTAAAAGAAGCTGTTAATTCTTATAAAAACGGCGACAAAAAGAAAGCTGATGACTTCATTAAAGCTCACAGTGCTTATTGGACCAAGAACAAAGCTGGTCATCGTGTCGACGACGCTAACAAAGAAGTCGCTGATGATGCCACTCCAAGCGAATCCGAATATGCACGTTTAAATCAAAAATGGGAAACCATTGAAAAACGTATCGCTGAAAAATTATATTCCGCCATCTCTGGTGGTTCCTACAGCGAAAGAAACGTTTTCAAAGAAGAAAAGTACTTACGTTCTCTTGCTGCTGACATTGAAAACAATGTTCGCGCATTAACAGGTGCTGAACTCTTCGAAGGTGTCTTAACAGCTGACGTCGAAGATTACGAAGTCTTCAAAGATCAAGCTGAAAACATCGAAGGCAATCCTGACTTCATCCTCCACCGTGCTAACTACCAAAGCAATGCGGCGTTAGACCAAGCGGAAGAAAAGACACAAGATGCGACCTATGTCGAAGACAAACTCATCCCAGATATCTATCGTCAACTTCTCGTTGAACAATACATTCTCGATGAATCCTACGACACATTAGGCCGTACATCTGCTAGACACATCAGTGTCTTATCCATCACTGAAGATAGCAAGTACATCGGTAAAGCCGAAGACTTAATGAAGAAATTCGTTAACAACTACATCTTCAATAAAGATCGTGCAGACGCTATCACACTCGATTCCTTCAAGACTGTCTCCGAAGCTTGGATTGGTGCGTTCATGAGAGATACAGCCAACCAAGTCGACACATATCCTGCCTATAAGTTATCCGTTGAAGCATTTGGCACCCCAGCACAAACCACTGTTCAAGGTGTTGATTACAAATACTTCGAAGGCACCAACTATGGCAACATGATGGAAGAATTCAAGAAGATTGATAACAACCCAAAATTATCTGAAAACGAAAGCACATACACCAATAGCGGTGCTTACACAGTTAAAGTTGGTCAAGAAATCAAGACACGTGAGCTTCAATTAAAAGACTACACATCCACAGGTTGGTATGTGAAATCCGTCGGTGTCAGTGATTTACCAGATAACATCAAGAATCAATTATTCGATATCAACGTTGCTAACGCCTTACTCGGTGAAGATTGTGTTGAATACTCATACGACACAACCGCTAACGAATGGAAGACAAACGAAGTTGCTGGTAGCAAAAACCTCGTCAACGTCGTTGGTAAGATCAACAACCAATACTTCCTCAGAAAGACAAGCAGAATCGCTGATGAAAAAGTCCAAAACGACATTCTCTTCAAGAGCGATAACACCTACTATCTCGTCTTAGTGGAAGATGCGATTAAGAGTAAAGTTCTCAATAAAGCAACATATGCTGATTTAGAAGGTAATGAATTAACCGATGCCATGAACAAACTTGAAAACTACATTAACGAAATCGTCCAATTAGTTGCAAGCAATGATACATATCAAACATTGTCCAAGAAACATTGGGTCGAAAAGATGGATATCAAGTATCATGACACAAAAGTCTACGATTACTTCAAATCAACATTCCCAGAATTATTCGATTAATCAAAATAACAATTAAGGAGGCTTAGACCTCCTTTTTTGTGCTATCATAGTTTTAAGAGGATAAACATATATGGAAAAAGATGTTTTTTGTAAAATCGTTGATGGTGAAATACCTTGCTATAAGTTATTTGAAGATGAAGACGTTTTAGCGTTTCTTGATATTTCTCAAGTCACTAAGGGCCACGCTCTTGTGATTCCAAAGAAACACTACGACACCTTCTTATCCACACCAGATAAGCTTATGCATAAAGTCATGGATGTGGCCCAACGTATTGGTCAAATCAGTATTCAATTTTTAGGGGCTAAAGGTGTGAATATCTTAACTAACTGCTATGAAGCCGCAGGACAAACAGTCAAGCACTTCCATGTGCATGTGATTCCACGATATGAAGGTCATGATGGCTTTGAATTAGAAATGAAGTCTAATGTTGAAGGTTTAAACCTTCCAGTCATCGCTGAAACGATTAAAAACAACCTCTAGGAGGCAAATTAAAAGGATTGACGACTTATTTATCATCAATCCTTTTTTCTTTTACTCAATAGGCTTATAGAAGGCTCTATTATCTAACGGGAATACTTTATTAGAGAAGTTCCCTGGTTCGACGTCCTGAAGGGCCTTATCTACGATAACCATTTTACTATCTAAATTATCTATTAAGGATAATAATAAGGCTTCTTTAGTGTATGGCATGACAGGGGAGCCAAATTCTTGTTGCCCGTGATGAGATAAGACCATATGTTCAAGTAATAATGGAATTTCACCAGTGAGTTTAAGTTCATCCGCGGCTTTTCTTATTTCCGCGCACATGATACTAATATGACCTAATAATTTACCTTCTAAAGAATATTTATAAACGATTGGTCCTTCGAGTTCGATAATCTTACCGAAATCGTGTAACAAACAGCCTGTAATCATTAAATCATGGTCCGCGCCATAGATTGGGGCGAGATAAGCGGCATGGTCCGCCATAGTGACACTATGCATGAGAAGACCACTGCTATATTCATGATGAATAGATACCGCCGCTGGATAGGAGAAGATCTTATCGCCAAACTTCTTAATCATATATTGTAAGATTTTTCGGCAGTCCTCATTCTTCACAGAAGCGACATGTTTATTAAATCTTTCAATTAATTCCTCTTTAGCGACTGGAGGAGCTTTAACAAACTTCTCGACATCTATTTCATCTAGAGGCACTAATTCGGCGGTGAGAATCTTTAATTGCAATTGTTCTTTATATTTATTTGTTTCACCAGTAATCGCTAAAACGTTACCAACAATAAATATTTGTTCATCCGCTAATGTGGCATCCCACTTTTTAGCAACGATTTGACCACTAGCGTCTCTAAGTTCAACAGAGAGATATGCTCCACCATTAGTGTTCACACCTTTTGAGACATTTCCTAATAAGAATTGTCCTTCAATGTGTTCGTGATCATTAAAATCCACTATCATCTTCATATGTAAAATCCTCCAATACTTTTTTAATCTCTTGATACTTATAACCTTTATTAACTAAAGCGGCATAAATCTTTTGTTTTAATTGATAGCCTTCATATTTCTTTTCGTAGCGGCTTTTGATCTTTTCATAGTCTCTAGTTAATAGGCTTTGTTCAACTTTATCATTTTTTCTTTTTAAATCATTAGTGACTTCTCTAGCGATATCGTGATTATAGCCTTGACTCACTAACGCTTGATAAACATGTTTCTTCTTACTTTCATAAGCGTATTTAGCGTATTTTCTATCTAACTTATCAAGTAAGGCTTTAGCTTTCTTTCTCTCAACACTTTGAGGGAAATTAACTTTATTAATTAAGGTATCAGGAATGCCTTTATCCTTTAGGTGCTTAACGATTTTATTTTGTCCGAAGTTTCTTTCATTATCCCAAGCGATTAAATCTTGCATAAAGGCTTTATCATCTAACAAATCGTTTTCTTTTAATTTAGTGATAACTTTTTTAGCAGCGACATAGTTATCTTCCTTTTTCATGAGTTTTTCTAGCATCTCTTTTTCACTGAGATGTTTTTTACTCACAATTTGTAAAGCGTAGTTAAGAAGAGTGCTCATCGCTGTGATTTCTTCTAAAGAAGCAATCTCTTTACTAGATAAATTCTTACCCGCATATAAATAAGAGGACACAAAGGCTTCTTTAGAGATCTTTAATGGCTCACCTTTAAAAAAGGATAAGGTCACATGATCCTTATAGAGTTTAATACCTTTAATTTTACGACTACCAGTATTTGCGGATGGCACGTTTATAAACCCTCACTACGTTGTTATAAAATTTATCGATAGAATAGACATCGACAATACGATAAGCTTCATCAATAATGGCTTGTTTTTGTTCTTTGCTTAAAGATAATATCTTTTCCACTTGTGAAACGAAGGAAGCATCATCTGTAAAGAAGAAACCAGTCTTACCGTTGATGATAGTGCCTGTTAAGTTACTATCAAATCTCGCTAAAACGATTTTACCCGCCGCCATAGCTTCCATAAATGTTAAGCCTTGAGTCTCAGTAATTGAAGCGGATGTATAAATATCAGCAAGATGATAATAGAATGGCACTTCAGTAGCAGGGACGAAGCCGATGAAATCGACAAGATGGCTAATACCTAATTCTTCACATAATAGTTCTAATTCTTCGCGATATGGACCATCGCCGACAACTAAAAGCTTCTTATCCACTTCTGGATGCTTTTGATGATAATGGGCAAAGTCTCTAACGGAGACATCCATACTCTTTTCTTTAGCGATGCGTCCTAAAAGCAAAAACACTTTTGTGGTTTCTTTAATGCCGTGTTCTTCTTTGAACTTCTTCATTCTCTCGACATCAATCTTATCGCTTTTGAAGATAGAAAAATCAATACCAGTAGGAATGACGTTAATATAGGCATCACTACCGACTGAACGCATATATTCTTTGGTTTTATCACTTGGAGTGATAAATTCTGTCATACGATTAGCGAGTTCTTTGGAATACACTCTCACTACACGTTTAGCGAAACGTTCCATTAAGCCACGCACGGCATAATATGTATAGTCTTCGTAAGATGTGTGATATGTATAAACAATTGGTATTCTAAGTATCTTAGCGATACGTCTTGCTAATACACCAATGGTAAAGTCAGTTTGATTATGAATAACATCTGGCTTGAAATTTTTAATAATCTTCACTGGCTTATTAGCGAAGATATTTGTAAATCTATAACCATATAATTTCTTTAAATAAATGCCTGGGACATATAAGACATTACCAATTTGTTCTAGTTTACCATCCGTTGATCTAGGCGCTACAACGAGCACTTCATGACCGTGTGCTACAAGGGTATTAGCCAAGTTGAAAGTGGATGTCGAAACACCATTAACAAATGGAGGATATGTATCAGTAAAAATGGCTATGCGCATTAATTATCTCCCATATCATCTAATTCCACATCGTCGTATTCATTTTGTGAAATATCCGCAGGAACATTGCCTTTACTCTTTTTCTTAGGCTTCTTTTTACGATTGTTTGGTTTTAGTTTTGCTAATATCGCTTCACGAGACAGCTTAGAAGTTTCCACTAAAGAGGCAACCTCTTCATATCTTTCAACATAAGTTTCCTTTTGTAAGGAGTAGAATGTTTGTCTGTTTGGAATATCGCCCATATGTGCTTCGTTTTTTGGTGAAGAACGATAGAAAGCAGCGACAAAGCCACCAATGAGAATTGGAATAACGAATGTTGAACTTCGCCACACTAATAACGATGAACGGCAAAGCGCAATTGTTTTAGCTTTATCTGGTATACCATCAACGCAAGCCATGAAGAAGCCACTCTCCAGATTGTTTGGATTCATAAATAAACTATGGAAAACAGCTTCAGAAACACCCGCACTACCTGGAACAGGAACTAAACCAGTAATCATTTGGTGATAATTGCTTAAGAAGATGCAGTCCCAGAATTGCTTGTAATCAGGCTGTAAAGACTGATTGCCTAAAGCCTTACCAACAAAAAATGGAACAGAGAATTTCAAAATCATATAAGCCGTAAAGCAAGCAATGATTAAAAGTAAGAATGGAATGTTTGTGCTTAAACGTCTGAATTCAATTTTGAAGTTTTCCACTTGAATACGGAGGTTCTCTCTTGTTTGATCAGGATTCTTAACAATTTTGATTTTACTCAGTAAAGTGACAACAGGACCCATAACAAAATTATGAAAACCGTGCCAATAGCCCATCAAGAAGACAATAGCGATAACACCGAGGTTTAAAATAAAACCGATAATTGTTAAAGGCCAGATTGGTAATCTAAGAGGCATCTCTTGAATCTTAATACCAGTTTCAAAATAACCAAGGGAATTGATAAAGTCATATTTAACGATAAATGAGACCGTGCCAAAGACGATTAACACTACTTGATAAACAATGGAATACATAGCAAGCATAGAAACTGCACTAGAAACTTGCACGCCTTGTTTCTTAAAGGTGTAAGCTTGCATGATTTGACCACCACTAGCGCCAGGAGTAATCGCGTTATAGAATTGACCGATTTGGTCAACAGCGATCGCTTGATGGAAATAGTATTTTTTAGTAAATAAGTGAGCAAAACAGAAGAGAATAAAGCTTCTAACTAAAACACAGCCCGCCATAACGGCAAGAATGATTAATAAATAGTTAACATCAGCGGTTGATAAATAATCCCAGATTTCATGAGCGTCATCTTTAATAGCAAAGAATATTGCTAAAGCGGTGGCAATTAGAACAATGGAAATATTTAGTATGTACTTAAGAGTTGCTTTCTTATCTCTAGGCTTGCCAGAGTTCACCATCTCTTCATGTTCTTGAACTTTTTTCTCTAATTCTTTGTTTGGCATATCTAACAAATTATACCACAAAAAAAGACTATTGAGAGATTTATTCAATAGTCTTGAAATTATATGCGTTTTTACGCGTTAGGAAGGCTTGTTGCCTTACCCATAAAGACAGGAATTCCTTCTTTAGTGGTTACCGCATAAGCGAATGGACGGTCTAATTTAAATCTAACTGGTTCTTCTGGAATACCAGCCTTTGATACAACAATGATTGTATATGCCGCACCTTCAGCGCCTTTATTATTTGTTTCAAATCCTGCTTCATGTTGAGCTTTTGAGATATATCCACCATCAAATTTTGGGAAATTAGCATATCCTGGCTTAAATGGTGTTTCAATGCCTCTATCTCTAAACATCTCAACTAAATCGAATTTACTTCTTACTTTTAACTGTGGAATTGTATATTCAACTGTGCCTGATTGGGCAAGGCCACTATTATTAGCGGGTACGCCAAATTCATGTGTTGAAAGAGATAAGAGATTATCCAAAGCGGTTCTATCATTAAATACTTCAGCGTAATCAGTATCAACATTTGGCAAAAGCATTCTAAACTCTAAGTCATGTTCAAAAGGAAGAGAAGAAATCATATACCCGTCTCCAGTAAAATAATATGAATCTTCTAATTTTGTTTCCATATATGTGACTTTAGTGGAAGTTGCATCAAGATTAGCGAAATCACCTTTGTAGTTAAGTTCTTCTTTGAATTCATTAACCCAAGAAGATTTAAGATAAACAGTATTCAAAAGTGCATAAATAGCACTAGCGAGCATTTCTTGGAAATCTTCACCTTTGACGTTGAGATAATGTTTAGTTTTATCGTTAATCCAATCTGCCACTTCGTTATACATGTTAGGTAAATCGCCTTGATAAGCTTCAGCGAAATAATAGTCTTGAAGCGTTTTTAAATAATCCTCATGTATCGTTGAATTATTATCAGCCCAAAATGATTGAGAAATATTTAGATAAGTATTCTTTTTAGCGTCATTAATCGCCGATCTTAATAAAGCATTTTTGATTTCATCAAGATGATTGAATGCTTTTTCATCGTAATGGAGTAATTCTCCTAATTCTTTTTTAGTTTCTCCTTCTGCGGCGTCATAGGCCATAGAGAAACATGTAGCAATAGACATAGGTGAGAATACTGGATTTTTATCCGTACCACTATTAGCTTGTTGGAAGAAATCAAGAGAGAACTCTTTTAAAGAATCAATATAGCCTTTATTTAGTTCTTTAGTTTGAACGGTATTAAAAGCTTTATTTGGTTTATTTAACGCAAATTCATTTAGTTTGGCTAAACTTGCTTGATTAGCGCATGATGTCAAGATGAGTAAAGGGGCAATCGCCATCATTATTTTTTTCATACTTTTTTTCACCTCTCACCTATTAAGACGATTATAAAACGAAAACCTGCTAAAAGAAAAAGATTACCGATCGGGGGACCAGTAACCTTTAAAAAGGGAGACTCTATTGCTAAAGAGACAATAGACAATTTTAGTTTAGCGCATTTTTATCTGTCGGCATAGATAACAAATGTTAATCTTTGTAATGCGCTGAGGGAAGAGGCTTTTTGTTCGCCTCTCATATATAAGACGTTTAAGCCGACAATTTTTGCTAAGAAAAATTTTTTTCCTATATTATTTAACATCTCTTTTCTTAAATAAGCAAGCACCTCCGAAAAAGAATGCTGCAGAATATGCTAAATTGCTAGCAATTCCACTATAGAAAGTGAAGTCATCCATCTTTGCAATCGCTTTCACATCTTCGCCTTCACCAACTATAACACTATCTGTGACTGAAAGGCCATATAGAGGATTGAGGCACTTAAAGACATTACCAATGGCTTGCACAGTATCGTTTGTTGGTTTGAAATCCGCTACTTCTTTTGCAGCTTCGGCAATCGCATCAGCATCTCCGTGTTCTTGAGCTATAACTAACGCTGCTTCGTATCCATCCATGAATTCTTTATTAATACCAACGATGATATTCACAATCATTGCAATAAAGAAGAGACCATAGACAGCAGCGAACACTAATGGAATGGAAGGGCCTAATGATCTAAATACTGTAGCGATAAATACAGCGTAACTAATGAGTGTGGTATAAGCTAGCAAAGATAGAATGACAAACTTAACAATGTATTCTACAGTCGCAGCGCCAAATCCAGTGCCTAATATAGTTACGACATTGACATCAAAGCCACCAAAGATTGTGCCGAATATTGTTAAGAATCCAACATAGGCAAATAAGAGTGCTGCGCCTAAAATAAGGCCAGAAATATAAAGTGAGGCATAGATTTTAAACTTTGAATGGCCTGCAATAATTTTGTTTCTAATTGTGCCTTGTGTGAATTCTAAAGCTACGAATATAGCAACGTTAATTGGAATGGCAATGCCATAGTTTTGTGCTGGATTTAGTGACATTGTTAGCATGCCATGTCCAGTCAATAGCTTGATGCCTTCCATATCCATCATTAAATCTGCCACTAAAAGGATGACGGAGAGTATTAAGGCAATACCACAGCCAATAATGAGAGTAATTCTAAATGCGAGGTCTTTAGACATCCTATAGAAGAAGGCTTTTAATAAACGAGACATATTATTTGCCCTCCTTAATAAGATTTAAATAGTAATCTTCAACTGATTCCTCAGCAGAATTAATAGCCGAAATATTAACACCAGCGCTGACTAAACACGCCATAACGTCTTGGATTTTGACGTTATCATAGATTTGAATTTCACCATTAGGTGAGACTTTGTAATCAAGAATGTTAAGTTGTTTCAAAGCTTTTTCTGCTTCTTGTAGCTTATCAACTTTCACCATTAATGATTTACGGCATCTTCCTTTTAATTCTTGTGCGGTAACTTCTTCAAGAATCTTGCCGTGAGAGATAAAGCCATAGCAGGTAGCAATCTTTTCAAGTTCTGAAAGAATGTGTGAAGAGATTAGAACAGTAATGCCATCTTTTTGATTTAATTCAACCAATAAATCTCTTAATTCGGCAATACCTTCTGGGTCTAAACCATTCATTGGTTCATCTAAGAACATTAGTTTTGGCTTACTAACTAACGCTAAAGCGATACCTAATCTTTGACGCATACCGAGAGAAAAGTTTTTAACTTTTTTATTCTCAACATCATGAAGATGAACTTTTGCTAATAATTCATCTCTTTCTTTTTCTGTTAATTCGATACCTGTATAAAGTTCAAAATAACGGATGTTTTGTTTTGCGGTAAATGTTGGTACCAAAGATGTTTTTTCCACAATAGCGGATATATTCTTTCTTTTTTCGTAAATACGTGGGTCATTGTTTTTTAGACCGAATAATTCATATGTTCCAGATGTTGGTTCCGCTAAACCGGTTAATAGACGCATAATGGTTGTTTTGCCACTGCCATTTTCACCGACAAAGCCATAAATGCTACTTTCTGGAATATGCATATTAACATGATCTATAACGAGCTTTTTGTTGTATGATTTGCAGAGCTCATTTGTTGTAATAAGGTCCATGTTATTTCCTCCTTCTACAATAATATACATTTTTATACATAGATATTCAATAATATTCGTTAAAATCGTTCTTACATCGTTGTATAAAACGATATTTTAAGCATTTATCAAGACATATCCTATTATTTATATATAAGGAATAATAGAAAAACTACTGCATTGAGTAGTTACAAAATTGATACTTGGTGCGGCTAGCAGGAATCGAACCTGTACGGGTTGCCCCACTAGATCCTAAGTCTAGCGCGTCTGCCAGTTCCGCCATAGCCGCATATAAATTAAAGGAGGGATTGTGTCCCTCCGATAATACTTAGTTGGTGCCGTCTATCGGAATCGAACCAACAACCTACTGATTACAAATCAGTTGCTCTGCCAATTGAGCTAAGACGGCAAATTTGGTGGACACTGTAGGGATCGAACCTACGACCTCTTCCGTGTGAAGGAAGCGTTCTCCCGCTGAACTAAGTCTCCAGCGCCTAAATAATATAACAAACTACGTTTTATTTAGCAATAAAATTGTGAACGCAATATATAGAATAGCGGTTATATTATTCTCTTACAAGTATTTTAATACTTTTAAAGCGCTTTTTTGTTCTTCTTTTAGATAGTTTCGCAAAGAGTTATTTAAATCTCTTCGAGATGATAAAAATTAAAAGAAGGACTTTGACATCCTTCTTAACAATCAATTTGGTGGGCCCAAGAAGACTTGAACTTCCGACCTCGCCCTTATCAGGGGCGCGCTCTAACCAACTGAGCTATGGGCCCATGCGTCTTAAAGACAGCGGTAATAATATACAACAATGATTTATCAAAATCAATGCTTTTTATATAAGATTTTACGCGCACGAAAAAAGGAAGCCAAATGACTTCCTGTTTTTCTTGTTTTGTAGTAAACGATTAACGTTTGCTGAATTGTGGAGCTTTACGAGCAGCTTTGAGACCGTATTTCTTACGTTCTTTCTTACGGGAGTCACGTTTGACCATACCGTTAGATTTTAAGACTGCACGATCGCAACCGGCTTCTAATAAGGCTCTAGCGATACCTAAGCGGATAGCGCCAGCTTGGCCTGTGAAGCCACCACCTTTAACTTCTGCACGCACATCGTATTTGCCATCTGTGCCTGTTAATGTTAATGGTTGCTTTAAGTCGAGAATTAATGTCGCATAAGGCATATATTCTTCCACTGGGTGGCCATTGACAACAACTTTGCCTGTACCAGCAGTGATGTAAACACGAGCGATAGAAGATTTTCTTTTGCCTGTGCCGTAATATTGAAGATCAGCTTTCTTTGCCATGTTAAGACCTCCTAGTATTTGAGCTCAAGAACTTCTGGTTTTTGAGCTTCTTGTTTGTGTTCTGGACCAGCATAGACGAAGAGTTTCTTGATCATTTGACGACCTAAGCGACCCTTTGGAAGCATACCGTGAAGGCATCTTTCAAGCATTTCTACTGGATACTTTTCTTTCATAGTACCGGCTGTACGAGTACGGAGACCGCCAGCGTAACCAGACACATTGTAGTATTTTTTGTTATTAACTTTATCGCCAGAAAGAGCAACCTTTTCAGCGTTGATGATAATAACATAGTCACCACAGTCAACATTTGGAGTCCAAATTGGCTTATTCTTGCCAGTTAAAACTTGAGCGACTTGTGATGCTAATCTTCCTAATGGTTTGTCAGTGGCATCGACGACATACCATTTTCTTTGGATTTCGTTATTTTTTGCAATAGTAGTTTGACGTTGCATAACTGTAATCCTCCTTTACCAAACTAACTTTGACCTTACCGGGGACTTCGCTAATTTAGCTTTTGTGCCGATAAAAATCATACGTGTTTACGTGTGTGATGTCAATTGATTATTTATAAAAATAATTCCTGGTGACTAGAAAAAAGTTGTTTTTCAAACAAAAAACCAACCACATTTCGTGATTGGTATTTGCATAATTATAGGTTAATAATTACTTGACGTTGTGGTAGACGTTTTGGACGTCTTGTAAGTCATCAAGCATATCGCATAATTCGTCAAATTTGCGTCTTTCTTCTGGATCAGTGATCTCAATTGGATCATTGGCTAAGAAGGTTATTTCCGCAACATCGAATTCGGAGATGCCCATACCACCTAAAACTTCTCTAGCTTGAGCGAAGGCTGCTGGTTCAACAAGGACTTCGATCTTTCCATCTTCTGCTGTGACTTCACGGACATCAACGTCAGAGAGAATTAAGTTTTCTTCAACTTCATCTCTATTGGTGCCGTTGAAAACGAATAAACCAGTTTGTGTGAAATTGAAGATTGTGGAACCTAAGTGGCCACCCTTTTTGGTGATAGCGGTTCTAACTTCGATAAACGCACGGTTTGAGTTATCAGTTAATGTATCAATGATAAAGAGGGAGTTACCTGGACCAAAGGCTTCATAACGGCCTTCAGAATAGCTTTCGGCTTCGCCGCCTTTAGCTTTTTGGATCGCTCTATCAATAACGTCTTTAGTAACGTTTTGGCCTCTCCATTTTTCAATTGCAGAACGGAGTGCTAAGTTCATTTCAGGGTCAGGAACACCATTCTTTGCCGCCATATAGATTTCCTTACTGGCTCTCATAAAGAGTGCGCTTCTTTTTGCAGCGGTTGCGGCCATCGCTTTTGCTCTTACTTCATGTGCTCTACCCATGATTTAAAACTCCTTTTTTGCTTTTTTGCGAAAAAATATTACCACATGTTCATATAGAATTGAACATAAATGTTTATGAAACCTTAACTATTCTCAATACCAAAGTGTTTTTATTGAGATAGAAATCGTATGTTCCTTCACCAGCGGTGATATAAAACAAAGTGCTCATTGCTGTTGCGACACTAGCGCTATCTTCTGATAAAGTAACGCCTTCAATATTGCCGCTTAGTGTGGAATTATAAATGGAAACATAAACCATTCCACTACTGGCTACCATTTGGACATTTTTCTTCATTAATTCGTCAGGATTATCTGGATTGTTTTCCATTCTAGCGGACATACCGCCAGAACCAATTAAATAAGCACCAGTAATAGGTCCTTGTTGTTGACCAGGATCATCTAGTTCTATGACGGTAACATTTAACACATTAGTGTTTAAATTCAAATCAAGTTTGAATGTACCGGCTTTGTCAAAATAAATTAAGAATGAAGACAAATGGACAGCAGTTTGATCAACACCACTCGCTAATGTTGGTGTAATCATGTTATAGCTATCATCTGCAAATACAACGTATGTATTCTTATCAAAATGGCCAGTATAAGTGACATTATCATTAGCGTCTTTGGTTAACGGAACAAATGCACCATCGACCATGATATTTGCATTACCTGGCGCTGACATAGTGGTCAAAGCAATAACATTAGCGGCTGGAACATAATAAATACCGTAGCTGCCGTTTTTTAAGATTTTGATGTAATCGCCTGAGATTGTGAAACAATCATCTTCACCATAGTAAGAGGCTAAATGATCACCAGTAATAGCTGCGTTATTAGTAATGTCTTTAAGGTTGAATTCTTCACCACTTGAGAAAGAAACAGTAGCTGTATACATATCATAGCCATTCACTAAAGCGGCTTTAATATCATCAGCGTTTATAACCACTTCATGCAACACGTACCAAGTTGCTTCTGTATAGGCTTCAGTGTTAGTGGCATATGAATGTTTTGTTAATTGTTCGTTAGTTCTTTCTGAGTTGAAAGTAACAACGAATTCAGTGCCTGTAGAAGGACCAAATGTTTTAGTTACAGAAATATCATTTACTCCATCACGGCCAAATTCAATACCAAATCTAGCAGCTTTGTCAAAGACAAACTCGTTGTTGGTACCTTTATGGAAATCATATTTATTCCAAGCGGAATCACTCGCGATATCGCTATATCCATAAGTGATATTGTTGTCCTTATCAACAACAGTCATTTTGTCACCGACTTCAAAGTAATGATAGCCATAAATATATGTCTTAGTTACACCATCAAGATAGGTAACAGGGTTTAGTGGATATTCTTCGGAATTAACTTTGACCACTAAGCCATTATGTTCAAGAGCGTTTAATACAAGACCATTAGGAGTTGCCACTAAAACAAAATCAACTCTGCCATCAATTGTGATTGTATTATTTTCATTAATGTTTTCTCCAGCGAAGAAGCCATATTTATAAGTTGTATCACCTGGCTTAGCTAAAGCGACAACAGCAGTATTTCCTGGACCACGATTATCTAATCTCCAAATAACTCGTTGTTCGTTTTTATCAGGATTTTCAAAAATATCCTTTTCAATACCGTTGATTAAAAGAGCGATTCTATCTCCTGCTTTTTCAAGTTTTAAAGCGTCTTTAGTTGTAGGGTTCTTATCAACGTCAAAATACTGTCCACATTCAATGCAGTAATAATGAGGCTTCATGCCATCATAATAGTATGATGGAAGAGTTCCTTCGTTTAATGTTCCATAATTATGGACATGCACTGAAGAACTGTTGCTTGAGCTTGAAGAAGAACTACTTGATAAGGAGCTGCTTGAAGCACTACTGGATGAGCTGCTTGAAGAGTTAGAACTAACCGATGAGCTTATTGAAGATTCACTAGTAGATTGTGATGAAATAGATGAAGAAGTTGATTCACTACTTTCTATAGAACTACTAGTAGACTGTTGTTTGGAATCGCTATTAGAAGCAACTGGTTCACTATTATTACAAGCAGAAACGCCAATAGCAAACATGATTCCTAAGATTGCAAACAATTGTTTTTTCATAAAAGAAAACCCTCCTAATTATTATAGATAACATCCACTAAATATAGCCCGGATGCTGGAGCTTTATAAGCGATGATTTCTCTATTTTTGTTATCTTGTAAATGCTTATCAATGAACTCTAATGGTTCCTTTTTATTAGCGACATTAATCGCTGAACCAATCATATTTCTAATTTGATATCTCATAAAGCCATTACCGGTAAATATGACTCTTAATAAGTCACCTTCTTTAATGACTTCAATATTGTATATTGTTCTAATAAATCCACCTTCATCTTCTTCTTTAGAGGTGAAATCTTGATAATTGTGTGTGCCTTCAAACTTTTGAAGAGCGTTTTTAAATAGTTCGATATCTAATTCCATTGGATAGATATAGGCTAAGTCATAAGACATAGGATCTTTATTTGTAAGAAGGATACGGTATTCATAAATCTTCTTAGTAGCGTTATACCTAGCGTGGAAATCATCATCTACTTGGTTAAGTGAAAGAATCTTAATATCATCTGGAAGCATTTTATTTAAGGCGTATGTTAATTGTTTTAAGTCTTTTTCCTTATCACTAACATAATGAAAATATTGTTTTAAAGCGTGGACACCTGCATCTGTACGTCCACTACCTTGGATGTTAATTGTGGTGTCATAGACTTTACTTAAGCATTCTTCAATTTTACTTTGCACGCTAACAAAACCGACTTGCTTTTGCCAGCCATAATAATTAGTGCCTTTATATGAACAAATACCTAATACTTTCATAATTAGAATCCTGGCTTATTAAAAATAAGCTGAATGAGATCGATTGGATTTTTTCTATCAAATACGAACATCACAATAATACCGGCAAAAAAACCACCGATAAATAAGAAAGCAATAATATCTCTCCAAGAGAACCTTAATAAACGATATCTAGTACGTTTTGCTCTTGGATCATATCCTCTAACAATCATTGCATTAGCGAGTTCTTCACTTCTTTCTAAAGCGGAAACAAATAAAGGAATGATTAAGGCAATAATTGCACCGAAACGTTTAAAGATACCACCATGGTTAAAATCAACACCACGACTGGCTTGGGCTTTCATAATTCTTTCAGTTTCATCCAATAGCGTTGGAATGAATCTTAAAGCGATTGATAAAGTCATGGCTATTTCATGAACTGGGAAACGAATTGGTTTTAATGGCGTCATATACCATTCAAAAGCATATGTCATATCCATTGGTTTTGTGGTGCTAGTTAATATCATTGTTAATGAAATCATTAAAATTAATCTCATCACAATATAACCAGCTTGGCAGAATGCGTCCCAGTGAACTTCTAACGAACCAATAGTAAACGCCACTGGTAATTTTGGATTATTCGTCGGTACGAAAATATAAATAATCATCAGGAAGATGACTAACATCCATAAGCCGCCTAGTGATTTAATTAGTGACCATAAACTCACTCTAGAGATGAGCATCAATGCTAAAAGGATGATGATATAAACACCACTCATAATTAAAGCTGTTGACCACATATTGAATTGGAAGAAGATTCCCACCATGAATAAAAGCATGAGGAAAATCTTATTTCTCGCATCCAAGTTATGGATGAAAGTATTGCGGAAGGAATAACGGCCAAAAGTCATGCTACTCATGCTTTATTCCTCCATTTTTTAATCGCTTCAACTAAGTCTTCATTAGTGTGAATTTCGTTGATATCGATATCCATGCCCTTCTCTTTTAGTTTTTCTGCCACTTTAATAACGGAAGGAGTATCTAAACGGTCGTAGCCTTTGATATAGCCAAATAATTCATTAGGAGTGCCATCAAAAGTCACTTGTCCTCTTTCTAACATCACCACTCGTTTAGTGTATGTATTAACTAAGTCCATATCATGGGTAATGATAATAATGGTTTTACCATTTTTATGGAACTCAGTAATGAGATTCATTAAGTCTTTGCTACTTTGTGGATCAAATCCTGCGGTTGGTTCATCAAAGATTAAGATATCTGGGTCGATTGCTAAGATACCCGCGATAGCGACTTTTCTTTTTTCACCACCGGATAAATCAAAAGGCGCTCTTTTGAAGTAGGATTCATCTAAGCCAACTTGTTTTAAAGCTTCATGGGCTCTATTAAGCGCTTCTTCGCCTTTAACACCGAAGTTTTTAACACCAAAAGCCACATCCTTTTCCACTGTTTCTTCAAATAATTGATATTCAGGGAATTGGAAAACTAAACCAACTTGTTTTCTTAAGCCACGTAATTTACGGCTCTTTCTATTCTTATAGTTAATGACATAGTCATTGACTAAAACATCGCCTTTATCAGGGATTAAAAGGGCATTAAACATTTGGGCTAATGTTGATTTACCAGAACCAGTTTCACCAACAATTGCTAAGAAATCATTGTCTTTGATTTCAAGAGAAACATCCATTAAAGCTTGGGTTGCATTAGTGGCTTTCTTTTGGTAAGTGTAGAAGATATTTTTTACTTGGATGCCCATATATCCTCCACTAATTGGTCAATAGTTTCCGCATTGGAATTAATGCCAATTTCTTCTAGTTCTTTTTCGATTTTGTAAACAAAAGGCATATCGAGTTTCACTTCTAATAAAGCGGATTCATCTCTCAATATGTCTTGTGGTTTGCCTTCTTTAACGAGTTTACCTTTGCTCAAAATCAATACCTTGTCGCTTAAAAGTGCTTCATCGATATCGTGAGTAATAGAAATAATTGTGAGTTCTTTGTTTTCCTTGTGGATACGGTCAATGACCTTTCTCACTGTGGATTTACCTTTAGGATCAAGCATTGATGTGGCTTCATCAAGGATTAAGATTTCTGGTCTTAAAATTAAAGCACCCGCTAAAGCGATTCTTTGTTTTTGACCACCAGAAAGATTAATAGGCTCTTTCTTTAAATGGTCCAACATATTCACACTATCAGCGAAGCGTTCGACTTCCGCTTGCATTTGATCGTGTGGAAAACATCTATTTTCTAAACCAAAGGCAATATCATCTTCCACTGTTGAACCAATGAATTGGTTATCAGGATTTTGGAAAATTAAAGAGGTCTTAGTTTGTAAGTCTTTAAGATTCTTTTCGGTGATTTCGACGTCATTAAAAAAGATTTGTCCCCCGGCTTTATCAAGTAAGCCCACGATTAACTTCGCCAATGTGGATTTACCAGAACCATTATGCCCTAGGACGGAGACAAATGTACCCTTTTCAACACTGAAAGATATATCGTCAATAACTTTGTTACTGCCGTCATATGAGAAGCTCAAATTTTTGATTTCTAGTTTGCTCATGGTTGTGATTATATCACGCGAGAGCAAAAATGAATAACGATATTGCCATTTTCACTTTGTGATGAAAGGCATATAACCGCTATTTTTTCGCTGTTTGGATGTATTTTCTGATTTTGTCACAAGCGTTATTGAAGGTTAAATATAATGAGGACCTACTCATCATTCCTGTATGCTCTAAATCATTAAGATCATAGCCTTCTAACATCAGTGCTAACATCGCAAATTCTTGATGCTTAAATTCTTTTCTATGATCGTAGATTATTCTTTTTAATTCTTCAATGCGTTTTTCATTATAGTGATGTTCATTGAACTCTGCGATTCTTTCGCCTGCGAATCTTCTTTCATCAGCTTCTTCATCAAAAGAAACAAATCCACGAAACATTGCCGCATTCGCTAGATAAGAATTCTCTAATAAATAATCCACAATTGCTTTCTCGCTACTTTCTCTCCAAAAGATAAAGAAAGAAGACAATCGCTGGGGATCATATTTCCTTATGATGTGGGGAAATAATTGTGAGCAAATTGCCATGAGTTCTTTAAAAGAAACACCACTATTTGGGTATTTCTCTAACATTTCGCAAGTCAAACCTTTGAAATATTTGCGATAGCGTTTTACTAAATACAGATAGGCTTCATGATTGCCTTGTGTAATTAGGATATGTAGGTGCTCATCCAGAATGCGGTTATAGGTTTTGGGTGCCATAACAAATCTCCTTTCGATTAGATATTTGTTTTATGCACCTCCGCTAATAATATGCCGGCCGCCACGGAAGCATTTAAAGAATTGACATGTCCGAATTGAGGAATCTTCACAACATAATCAGAATTCTTTAGAACAAGAGATGAAACACCTTTACCTTCACTGCCTATGACCACAACAACTGGAAAATCATATTTGATAGAAGAATAGGAAATCGTTGCACTACCATCTGTAGAAACAACCCAGTAGCCTTCTTCTTTTAACTGTTTAATTGCTTGATTGAGGTTATTTACAACTGCGACTGGCACATAGTTAATAGCGCCCGCACTTGTCTTTGCCACAGTGGCATTTAAAGAAACGGAATTATGCTTAGGTAAGATAACTCCAGATGCTTCAAAGACATCCGCACTTCTTAAAATAGCGCCTAAGTTATGTGGATCCTCAATATTATCAAGCATGACGATAATCTTCTTTTCTTTCTTTTTTGCTCTAAGAATGATTTCGTCTAAAGAAACCGTCTGATATGGTTTAAGTTCAGCGGCGACTCCTTGATGGACACCGTTATTAGACATCTTATCCATTTCATTAGGGGAAACAGTAACCACAGGAATCTTATATTCTCTAACGAGATTAGTGATTCTTGGATCTGAGAAACTAGGAACAACAAAAACTTTCAACGCCTTTTTCGCATTGAGAGCTTCGTATACTGGATTCTTTCCGTAGATTAGATTGATGTCCTTATTCATAATTAGTCGATTTCTTCAATACAATTAATGTATTCCAAAGTCGATAAGGCTTCAATAATTTCTGTATGAGTTTTGTATTTTTTCAACTCTTTAGAGTTAATTGTGATGGAAATGGTATAAACTCCAAGGCCTGTATTGTTATAGGCTGGGTTAGCTTCGATATCAACAATCTTTAAGCCAAGTTTACGAACAACACCAGTGAAGTTCACTAAATCGTTTCTATTCTTGAGCTCTAAATGAATTTCAAAGTGATTGCTCTTATTCTTCATATAAACTTCAATTCTTGGCATTGCGCTTAATGTAATGAAGGCAAGAACAACACCGATTAAACCGATGGTATATAAGCCCGCACCGAATGAAGCACCGATAATAGCGGTAAGCCATAAAGCGACAGCAGTTGTTAAACCTTTAATTTGGTTTTTAGAGGAATAAAGAAGGGTGTTACCAGAAATAATAGCACCACCTAATACAACAGCGGCTGTGACGGCTGGGAAGACCACTTTGAAGTTGGCCATGAAATAAACATCAAGTAAGGCCGCGATTGTGGAGAATAATGCCACAAAGGTAAATGTTCTAAAGCCAGCGGTATGTCTCTTTCTACTTCTTTCAAAACCGAATGAAGCACCGATAATAAAGGCTAACGCTAATCTAATAATGATTGTCCAAATGTTGAATTCCGCTAGCCATCCATTTGTTAATTGGCTAATTGGATCTAATGCGATAAAGTCTTCCATAAGATAATCCTCCTACTTACGGTTAAGGAAACCTCTATGATTACGATTAAAGGTTTCATTTTCATATTCTTCTGCAGCCTCAGTAAAGGCTTGTTCATTTGCTTCTTCAACACCAATTGGTGGAATTTCCTCTGAGATGTGTTTGATTTGGGCGGCTAATAAGTCAATTTCTCTAGATGAGCCTTCATCATTAACCACTCTGTGTTGCACCACGCTTTCTGGTGCTAGTTCATCAATATTTTCTTTACCATATGAACCAGATAGATATAAGCCAAGTTTAGCGCATCCTGGACCAATTAATTCATAAAGGATGGATGATGCTAAGATGATTGTAGTTAAAGCGGTTGCTTCGGCTTCTAAGCCAAAAGAAGAGAAAGTTCTCGCACCCATTGCCGCTAAACCGATAGCAACACCGGCTTGAGGAATAAGAGCAAGGCCTAAGAAATGTCTAGTTTTCGCAGGGGTTCTAGTAATCAAGCAACCAAGATATGCTCCGCCGTATTTACCAGCAATACGAGCAAAGAAATAAACTATTGCTACGACGATAAGTGGCACAACCGCAATTGAACTTGTGCTTGTAAAAGCGCTAAATGAGAAATTCATGCCACTTCTTACAAAGAAAACAAGCATAATAGGTGGAATGAAATAATTAACTTGTGCAAATAATTTTTCTTCTTGCTTGGCGGTATTAGTGTAGACCATTCCAATAGCCATACAACCTAGTAATGGACTTTGCCCAAACAATGAACATATGCCACAGAATAATAATAAAACAGCTAAAACGATAATTAGTCGATTATCTGTTGTTCTCTTTGAAGAAATTAGGAATCTTAAAATAAAACCAAAAACAAAGCCAATTGCTAAGCAAATGATATTTTCAATAATTGGCCAGCCAACTTCCATAAAGCCCACCGAGCCTTTAGAAATGCCAATGCAAATAGCAATAGCGACACTATAGAGCAATAAAGTCACAACATCATCTAAAGCGACAACTTCTAATAATGTATTAACATAATGGCCTTTAGCTTTAGTTTGTTTAATTGTCATCAATGTTGATGCTGGCGCGGTCGCACTACTGAGGGCGCCTAAAACTAATGAGAAAGCAACGCTTAAGCGGAAAACAAAGAAGCATAAACAGAAGACAATAACAAAAGCGGCAAGGGCTTCAAAAACGGTGATAATCAATACCTTCCAGCCTGCTTTTTTAAGTTCGCTTATTTTAAAGAACTGTCCAGCGGTAAAAGCGATAAAGGCTAAAGCGATATCACTAACAAAGTCAGTTCTTGTTATAAATTCTTGAGGAATAAGGTTAATCACTGATGGACCAATTAAAACACCAGTAATGATATAAGCAGTAACGTTTGGTAATTTAAGTAATTTAGTGAGTCTTGTCATCAAAAAGCCACATATTAAAATCGCGCCTAAAGCAATGATGACACTACTAGCGGTTTTAACTCCACCAGTAATATTAAGTGCATCAAGTAATTTTTCGATTAATGATGTGTTAACGCTTTCTGTATTTGTCAACTTACATGACTCCTTTTGTAATTAAAAGATTTCTGATCTCATCAGATTTAGCAAAGTCTTTGTTTTCTTTGCTTTTTAAATATTCCTCGTATAACTGCGAGATATCATTATCAAACTTTACGTACTTAATGTCTAGTCCTAAAACACAGAACATATCAGTAAGTGTTTTAAATAAGTTATTTAGTTGATTTAAATCAGCATCTCTACTTCTAATCAGCTGATTGACATCCTTAAGGACGTTATAAAGTTCCGCTAAAGCGTTCGCGGTATTTAAGTCATTGGCTAAGGCTTCTAAGAACTTAGCAATGTATTCTGGCTTACCTTCATCTAAATTAACTTTGTTAGCCTGTAATTTAAGTGCAGCTTGTTTATAAGCCATTTGCATTCTAGAAACTTCTTGTTGGGCTTCTTTTACTGTTTCATCAGTGAAGTTAACTGCTTGTCTATAATGAGCGTTTAAAATAACTAAACGTGTGACTAAACCACCATAAGTGGCAATCATATCTTTAGCTAAGACGACATTGCCTAAAGACTTGGACATCTTTTCGTTGCCAAAGTTAATGAAGGCGTTATGCATCCAGAAGTGAGCAATCTTACTATGATGTGTCGCTTCACTTTGAGCAATTTCGTTTTCATGGTGTGGGAATTTTAAGTCATAACCACCACCATGGATATCAATATGGTCACCTGGGAAGATGGAATCAATCATCACACAGCATTCAGTGTGCCAGCCTGGTCTACCTTTGCCCCATGGTGAATCCCATTTGATGCCTTCGTCAGTCTTTTTCCATAAGGCGAAGTCTAATGGGCTTTCTTTTTGTGAATTCTCTTCTACACGGGCGCCTACGCGTAAATCTTCTACATTTATGCCACTTAAAACACCATAATCTTTGATGTTTTCAACGCGGAAATAAACATCCCCATCTCTTTCATAAGCGGCACCGGTTTTAACAAGGTTATCAATATAGGCAATAATCTTTGGCATATATTCGGTAACTCTTGGGGTAATTGTAGGAATTTGAGAACCAATACCTTTCACAGTCTTTTCAAATTCACCGATGTAGAAATCGGTTAATTCCTTTTCTGATTTACCTTCTTGCTTCGCAGCTTTGATGATCTTGTCATCGACATCAGTGTAGTTACTAACATAAGTGACGTCATAGCCAACATAAGTCAAAAAGCGTCTCAAAGTATCAAAGACAACGACTGGTCTCATATTGCCAATATGTGGATAGTTATAGACTGTTGGTCCACAGACATACATACTAACCTTTTTGTCTTGGATAGTTTTGAAATCTTCTAGTGAATTAGAAAGGGAATTGTAAAATTTGATGTTCATAAGTTGTTTCCTCTTTTAGAGACAATAAGGGGCGAGTATTTAAGTACCCGCCCCAAATATTAATTTACTTTACTGGAAATTTTTCTCTCTTCGCATTATAGGAAGTGTGGAGTAATTCTTCAGCGAGTTCGCTACCAGGTTCACCCAAGAAATCAGCATAGAGTTTTTGGATGTCTTTGTTATTGTGTGATTGACGAATGACTAAGCGTTCATCTTCACTATATAACACGCTGGCACGTTTAGCGCGGTATGTTTCTAAGATGTCATCATCTTCGTTTGGTAAGAAGATTGGTTTAACGAATGGTTGACCACCACCGTTGATACATCCACCTGGACAACACATGACTTCGATGAAAGCGTATGGAGAAGTACCATCTTTAATTTGGTCTAAAAGCTTCTTAGCGTTAGCCATGCCGGATGTAACGGCGACTTTGATTTCAGTACCATTGATATTTAAAGCGGCTTCTTTAACACCTTCTAAGCCACGGACAGCGGTGAAGTTAATTTCCTTATATTCTTTACCAGTTAACCAGAAATAAGCTGTTCTTAAAGCGGCTTCCATAACGCCACCGGTGACACCGAAGATGACACCAGCACCACTATATTCGCCGAGTAAGTCGTTATCAAATTCTTCATCTGGTAATTTGTTCCAAACGATACCAGCACGTTTGATCATCTTTGCTAATTCACGTGTTGTTAAAACAGCATCGACATCATTTGGCATTTCTTTTCTTTGTCTTTCGTACTTCTTAGCGGTACATGGCATGACGGAGACCACAAAGATATCCTTTGGATCTAATTCATGCTTTTTGGCAAAGTAGGATTTCACGATAGCACCCACCATCATATGTGGGGACTTACATGAAGAGACGTTTGGAATGACTTCTGGATAGAAGTATTCTAAGTAGTTAATCCAACCTGGGGAACAGGATGTGATTTGTGGAAGTGGCGCGGTCTTTTTGGTAATTCTATCCATTAATTCATGCGCTTCTTCCATGATTGTTAAGTCAGCACCAAAGTTGGTATCAAAGACACGGTAGAAACCTAATCTTCTTAAGGCAGCGACCATTTTGCCTGTACCGGTTGTACCAATTGGTTCACCGAATTCTTCAGCGATGGCGGCTCTAACAGCTGGAGCGGTTTGAACGATAACTTTCTTACCCGCTTTGAAGGCTGCGTCAACTTTAGCGATTTCTTCGTTTTCGTATAAGGCACCTGTTGGACAGACGTTCACGCATTGACCACATTGTAAGCAAGGGCTTTCAGCGAAACTTCTATTTTGTGCAGGAGCAACGATGGCTTTGAAACCACGGTTTTCAAAACCGAGGATGGAAATACCATGAGCTTCTTTACATCTTTCGATACAACGACCACATAAGATACATTTAGCGGTATTTCTCATTAAGCCTGGGGCTAATTCGTCAACAGTAGCTGGTGATTGTTCACCCATGAATTTTTGATCACGAGCACCAACGATGTTAGCGACTTCTAATAATTCACATTTGCCTTGTTTTGGGCATTGTAAACAGTTCTTTTGGTGGTTGGAAAGGATTAATTCCACGGAGGCACGTCTGGCTTCGACGGCTTTTTGGGAATTGGTAATGATTTCCATACCTTCGTTAACTGGGTAGACACAAGAGGCCACTAAGCCACGAGCACCCACGACTTCAACTAAGCAAACACGGCAGGAGGCCAAAGAGCATTTGCCATGGTTGAAGGCACAGAGAGAAGGAACGACGTAACCACATTTTCTTGCAGCTTCTAAAACTGTAAGACCGGATTCAACTTGGTAAGGTTGACCATTAATTTTGATATTAACTAATGACATGGCTATTTCCTCCTATCTCTTGGTGATTGCACCAATACGGCAACCACTTAAACATGAACCACACTTGACACACTTTTTAGGATCAATGACGTGGGCGAATTTACCTGGGTTAACGTTACCATTTGGTAAGTGAGCAGGTTCTGTACCAGGAGCGATAGCGCCGACTGGGCAGTTTCTCATACAGAGACCACAACCGATACATTTATTTGGAAGAATGTAGTATTCCATCATGTTCTTACAAACGTGAGCTGGACATTTGTGATCTTTGACGTGAGCTTCGTATTCTTCTGGGAAAGCTTTCAGTGTGGAGAGAATTGGGTTTGTGGCAGTTTGACCTAAAGCACATAAGGAGTTATTTCTAATAACATTACTTAATTCCTTAAGATCTTCTAAGTCTTGAGGTTCACCTTTACCATCACAAATCTTTGTTAAGATGTCTAA
>CAMJEC010000002.1 GCA_946404585.1 uncultured Caryophanales bacterium | reverse complement strand
GTTCTTCAAAGTATGTACCTATAAGTTCGATATCTTCTTTTAATAAAGGCTCATCTAGATAGTAGTAATCATGGTCTTTATAAAACTGAAGTAATAGTATCTTTCCTTTACTTGATGGTGTTATACCATTTTGAGCGCCATTGGCAAGAAGGCTATATAAAAGAGCAATATGGTATGTCATTTGAACATCTGTTAACTCTTTATTGTGATACCTATCATAGAGCTCTCTAACTTGTTCATCACTAAAGTCATAGCAAACACCATTAGTGAGTATCATCACCGCAGCGCGTTCTTCTTCACTCTTAATAACACTTTTACCTGTTATGTAATCCACTAAGATTTGAAAGTCCATAATCTACCCCAATGAAGTTAATATAGCCGCTATTCCAATAGAGGCTAATGTTCCCAATATTGATAATACCATACCAGCAGTGGCAAAGCCCTTATAATGCCCTACTTTTATCGTAGGATCTTTTTTCTTTTCTTTTTTGATTCTTATTTTTGCGATAACAGCGATAATAAACGCGGTTATGCAAACCACTAGTAGTATGATTCTAATAACAAACAAGTCATCTAGTTGACCTTGTGTTACTTGATAATCATTCATAATGCTACTAAATGTACTATTAGCCCATGATAACGGCCAAAGGCCATTACTACCTAATACATATATGCCAAATATCAATATGATACTAACTATCATTAAGAATATAGCGAGGAAGAATACCACTACTGAGGCAATAATAGCGAATATAAAACCTAATAGCTGTTGATTAAGAATGATGATGTCGGAAATAATCGCACTTACTAAAGCGGCTAATATTAAATAAAAACAGATAGTGGCAAGTGTTTTTGTTACTTTGTTCATATCTGTTCTTATAATAATGTACTTTATGTAATTAGTCTAGAATTCAGGGTCCTTAGATTCTGGATTTACTTTCGCGCTTTTTGGATAATCTACAACACCACCACATTTAGGACATGTTTCTATTGAATAAGCATAATATGGTGTATCACAATATGGGCACTTTTCTAATCTTGGTTCCCCGTTCATAACAGCGACACTTTCACTGATGTGCTTAAGTGTAATGACAGAGTGGATTTGCAACGCAATTAAAAAACCAAATATGCCAACCCATATAACGGTAAAGACAATCATACCTTTCTCCATATAAAAGTATGGTTTCATAACTTCACTACTGAAATCATTAAATGTCTTATCAAAGGCTTGATAGACAGTGTTATCCATATTGGCTAAGGCTTTTTGTAAAGCTTTGTTAAATTTATCTGTTTGATATGTAGTTAATACTGAATCAGTATCATTACCTTGCATACCTTCAAAGAACCATTTATGACTTCTTTCATTGATTTCTGAATAAGCAATTAACCAGTGCTTTTCATCTTTGAAATTATCAACATAGAAGTCATAAGCATAGTCTTCTAATTCATAACGGTATTTATCTTTAATACTGACAAATGATGGAGTAATACCAGTTTTATCAAAGAAGCTTTCAAAAGTTACTTTTAAGTTTGCTTCTTCTTCATCACTTAATACTTCCGCTTGATCACTAATGATAATCTTAGTGTTATAGTCATCCTTAATCATCTTAGGTGTATGGAAGCATTGGAAGAAGATAAAGATAAGAGGTATAAGCATAATAAAGAGATACACAAAGATCGTTGCTAAACTTTGTTTTCTTTTATCTTGATCTAAAGAATCACTATAAATAGTGTGAGGTCTAAATAATCTATCGTAATAGATAAAACAATATGCACCTGGGAAATAACTACGTGAATATCTAGTAGTTCTTACATTATTAGTTGATGATGAGCTACCATGGCTACCTGAATGGAAACCTCCACCTCCATGGAATCCACCACCACCATGACCTCCGCCTGAAGAATGTGGCATAGTGTTCCTCCTTTATACCTAGATAAGTATATTACTTATTAATAATTTTGTTAATTAACATTGTTTGTATCATTATCTTGAATATTGCTATACTTTTAGCAGTTTCATACTAAATATGTGTCTAATAAGTGAGAGGATAGAATTATGAAAAAGAAGTTGTTCTTACTACCTATCGTATTATTCTCATCTTTTTTAAGTGCTTGTGAATATAGAACAGAGTTTATTCCATTGAAAGATATCTTCACTATCGATAAAGATGATAACTATGGTTATTACTATTATGACCACGATGATTATCGCGATTATAAAAATGATGTTCTTAACATTCTCAAAACATATACTAGTGACGCTGAATATATAAAAAGGATAAATGATAGTAGCGACTTTCAACGTAGTTACAATGTTAAAACCATTAATTATCATTTAAACATCAGTGGTGATTATAAGAAGATGAACTACTTTATTATCAAAGCTTATGAAACAGGCGATATTGAAGTGCGTGTCTCAGGTGCGGGCTGGCCAATGAGTCCTCAAGATCAAAATAGTTTATACAGGATAAGCGAAGAAACAGCTTCTGAGTTATTCACTACTGTCGCATCATATGTTGAAGATATGAATGCTTGTTTAGAGCAAGAAAAAGAAGCCGCTAAAGAAGCATCTAAGATCGATAACTTCCTCGCTGCTTATTCTAATTTAGAAAATAGAAAAGTTACATATAGTTATTCAGGCCACGATTCAAGGATAAAACGCCCATATGTTAGAGAAATCGATATTCCCGATAATGATGGAGAGTATCTTGAATTGCTCGTAGATCTTGAGTACAAGAGATATGGTGATGATGTTACTTATGGATTTGACGAATATATCCATGTTAGTTCTTCTGACTGTATAAAAGTAAGCGTTAATGAAGGTTGGTGCATGACACTTGATTACAAAGAAGCTACTGGCTATATGTATTATGAATACAAATCAAAATATCAAGGTCTGGCTTCTTATACATACTATTTCTCTGTTGATCAAAGCAAAATCAACGCATTGTATGAGAAGATGTATAACGAAGTTAAAGACCGTATCGGGGAAAACTAATAATTATATGAATAAGAAGTTAATACTACTACCTATATCACTATTACCTTGTTTATTAGGTGGCTGTCATCATCGTGCTGTGCACCTTAGCTTTAGTGATATCTTAAATGAAAAAGCGAATCATGCTTATATCAAAACTAGTGATGTTAATGAATATGACTATGGTTTTACAATACGTGACATTATTAAAAACTATAGCGGTTTAGCAAAGAAACAGACATTCTTTAAAGATGGAAATGAAAACAATCTTTGGATGGAATTTGATATAGACCCATATAGCATTAACGATTTTGATAGTCTTAAGATTTATTTCTATAACGATGGAAGAGTGAACACTATTTGTTCAGGTGCCTCTATGTTAAGTGGAGCGTATACACAAAAGACTTCATACATAATGGATGAAAAACAATTAGATAGTCTTAAACAAGAAGTTAACACTCGTATTGAAGAAGTAGATCGTATTGAGAAGGAAGAAGAAGCTAAGGCAAGAGAATATGCCACTACTGAGAGATTTTTTGAACTATTAGATAATCCACCAGAAGTTCAAAAAAGATATATGCATGTTTATTTAAACGGTTCTAACAATTTTCATGTTATTAGTAACTTCACTCCTGAATTAAAACAAGATTTAGTGAATTTAGATTTCAAAGAAATAGAAACTATTGATTACTCTAACGTATTTTCAGATATCGATATTAGAGTTACTGATGATTGGGTAATGATGATATATAGAGATGTCCCAATAGCGTCTTTCTATTATACTTATCACAATACACTAACGTACACTCATCTCGACATTACATTCAGCATCAATGAAGAGATGAAAGCAGTTTTAATGAATAGATGTAAAGAAATGATCAATAACGGCACAAGTCTTCATAATTAATAGATATTAAATATCCTTTTTGCAATATTTAGCACATTTTTGATACTTATTTTGTAGTTGCCAATACACTTTTTGGCATTTAACAAAAAAGACCGTATTCGACTAGTTAGCGGGATTAATTTGTAATTTTTACAGAAAAGTCCCATTATATTACCCATTAACGGTCATTTGGCATCATCTTCAGTATTTGATTTATTGTAAGCAAAAAACGCTCATAGTTGAGCGCTTCTTTCATTGCTTCCACTTGCTACCTAATTACTAGGTGCAATTGTATATTCAATTTCCATACTCACGATGGTGAGATATGAGAATGCACTATATGTGCCATTAGTGTAACCATTCTTTAATGTGACTTTCTTAGCGTTTATATCTTTATAGAAACGACCAGAGTCATGAGCTATATTACCTGATCCATCAGTAGCCCCTTCTAGACATTCAGGACCTTCAAATCTAGTGAACTCTAAAGTATTACCATTTGAAGTAACACTTAAGTTAACACCTGTTAAGGCACAGATAACTAACTTAATTGAATTAATATAGCAGTTATGTCCTGACTTATCTTTAATAGATATTTCAAGGGTACCACCATTACCACTATTAGCAGCATATAATCTAATGCCTTTAGTGGATATAGCTTGTGTACCACTGAACACACTTGATTCATTAAAGGCATAATTCATTAAGATATTTTCATCACCAAAAATAGCATTACCAATCTCATTAGTGTTACCACTTGGTTGAGCAATACTATCACTTATTTTTGATGTAGCGGTAAATTCTGTTCTAGTGTTATCCACTCTGGTGAGAGTAATGACACCAGTATATTTATTGTTAGCTTTATCAAAATAGATACCGTCTACATTAAATTCCCAACCTAACTTCTCACCGTTATCTAATCTATTACCTTTAACAAATTGCTTAGAATATTTAGACATTGAGAATGAATCATTAGTTTTAAATAAATCGTCATTACCGGCTTTAGTGGTCACATCAATACCCACTTCTTCATTATTCCTGATGAGATGGAGTAAATCATATTCATCATTACGGTCATATGTGGAATATTTAAAGCTGTTTGTTCTTGTGTCCACTAAGTTTGGTGAATCTTCATCAGCGGCACTAGCATGGGCCATAATTGAATTAGCGTGCCACACTCTAATACCAGCTTGATTAAAGCCTAATCTATTAGCGTCATATGCATTTAAACCAATAGGGGCATATAACTCTAATAAGAGATATTCATCAAATAAGGAATTATATTCATTCCAATCTTTAGTTAATAGGATGTTGTTACCACTTCCTTGGAAGTCATCTATAGAGATGGTGATTTTATCACCAACGTTATAATCCTTCGCTGCATAGATATCTGGCTTACTCCAGCCAAATAAGTTTGTTTGGAATGGATCATGAGAACCGCTGTCATTATCTTGCATAGAGAAGGCACCACATGGATAGTGTTTCTCTTCATTCTTAGCGGCATATTCATATAAGTCGTCAGCACCAAATTGGTGACCAACTTCATGGATTACTGTATTAGCGCCTCTAACAAATTCTGGAGGCAAAATACTTGATAAATCATCAGTATTTAACTGCCAGGATGTACTTATTTCTCTACCAAAGCCGTATATGCCACCGATTGGACAGAAGCAACCTGTATCATAAACTCTACTATCGCTATTATTCGTAAAGGCATAAGCCACACTTCTCATAGTAGCGTTTTTAGCGCCATAGTAGTTACCAGCGTAGTAACAAATAACACCATCGACTTTACCATCTCCATCGTTATCATAATTATTAATGGAATCAGTTGGGTTCTTAGAGAAATACCAGTTAGTGGCGTCATTAACTAATTTATAAGTTAAGCTACTATCGCCAGTATCGGTATAGTCCACTAAACTTGTACCAGATGTATAGAAGTCACTAATAGTCGCGTCAATATGAACCTTACCTTTTGATTCAGTTTCATAATATGACTTAACTGACCAGTAATTATCATCAGTCTTTTCTTCTAATATCTTCGCTCTAATATCTTCTAAGATTTGTGTTTTATGTGATTCTTTAAAGAAGTTTTCAGAGTTAGTGAACCAAACAGGAATAACTAAGAATTTAATATTACCTTCATTTGGTAAATAATGAAGTTCACCATATACTGACTTCATACCATAATCTAAGAAATTAAACGCAGTATCATCACCAACATATTGTTCACTTACAAAGAATTTAACGTTATATGTCACTGATTTAGTGACGTTATCTTCTGTATATGAGAGCATAACTGACTTAGTTGTAGTGTCATTATCGCTTATGACATATGTTAATCCATCTGCTAATGTTAATTCTTTATCTTCACCATGATCATATTGGGCTAAGACTTTACCGACGATATAGAGTTTATTGTTGTGGATAAGTAAATCATTACCTTCATTAGGGGCATAAATCTTAGTTAATGTTCTATTTTGAATATTAACTTTGAAGTTAATCTCTTTATCATTATTTTTAGCCTTAATCATGGCTTCACCTTTACTTAAGGCAGTAACTTTATTATCAGCGATACTGACTTTGTCAGATTCGCTAGTTAAAGCGTTACTAACTTTTTGATTGTTATATTTAATTTCAAAGCTATATGTATCATCAATATACATATTCACGACAGAGTTATCACTAATAGAGGCGCCTGTATCAACGCAAGTAACCGTTAACGTATTAACGGGTACTTCTTTAGCCTTGATATTTACTCTGATAGTGATGGTATTTAATATCTTCTCAGTGATTTCACTGATGAAGTCCACTTTAGCATCACCGCTTTTATCTTCAGTGATTTCACTAGAGGTGGAAATTAAGCCAGCATCACTAACAGTTAGATATGAACTAGCTGTCCCTACTACGCTATAAACTTTTTTAAATTCCGTATTTGTTTTGGTGTTAAAAGCAATGTAATATCTGTTACCCGCATTTAAGTGAATTGTGTATGTCTTACTAGAAACATCATATGTCGCATTATCATCATTTAATGTAGCTTCAACATATTCTTCTTTAGTGGAACCACTAGAACCACTAGTGTCTTTACTTGAATCTGATTTACTAGTGTTACTGCTAGTTGTGCTTGTGATAGAAGTGGATGAACCACTATCACCACTTGGAAGGAAATCTAAGAAAGAGCAAGCACTTAATGTAATTGTGCTAAGAATTAATAATGGCAAAAATTTTTTTATTTTCTTCATGACTAATACCTCTCTAAGTAATATAAAAAAACGCGAATAAAGACTACTCATCCTTATACTCGCGTTTTGCGAATAAAGTTAAATCTAGGAATTTTCCACCTATCTTTTCATTTAATAAATAGAGTGGAACCGCTGCTAAAGCATGGACACCAACAAAGATGATTTGTTCTAAGGTCATTGTCTTAAATAAGGATAATGTTAAGTTAGGAACAATATGGCTAAAGATATATGGGAAGATTTTAAGAAAACCACCTACTTCATTCACCATTTCAGTACCACTGACAATGAAGAATTCAGGTGCTAACCATAAAATAAATAACACCACCACTAAGGTAATAATATATAAGAACTTTCTAAATGTCGTAAATGGACGACAGTTCTTAAAGAAGATAATAAAGCCAGAAATAGTGACACATAAGGCCATTGTAGGAATCCAACCAATACTAATAATTTCATGTGTGTTTATATCAAATACTGTAGCTAATGATTTAACATCAAATGTTTGAGTTCTAATCACTTGGCTAAATAAGACATATAGGAGACATATAGCAACCGGTATAAACATATAGAAGCCAGATAATATCGCCCTCTTAGTAACATTCTTATAGAAGTTACCAGTCACTCTAGTTCTATCAGGTTCTAAAGCCACGAATAAAGAGGCAATACCAGTAATGAAGATATTAACCAAAGACATAACTGTTGGTTGAATCATATGTGGTAAACCAATCGTCATTGGTAATAAGGTAATAAAGAACCATAAGTAATCCTTCATCACGAATAAGGATGAAGATCTTTGAATATTATTAACAACACGTCTACCTTGGAAAACAGCTTCCTTCATATTAGAGAAGTTAGAATCTAATAAAACAAGATTTGCGACGTTTTTAGTAGCGGCCGCACCATTTGCTAAAGCAATAGAGCAATCGGCTTGCTTAAAGGCTAATAAGTCATTTAAACCATCACCTGTGACACCAACGATACGGTTGTTCTTCTTTAAGATCGCGATAATTTCCGCTTTTTGGTCAGGAGTAACTCTACCGAATATTGCGTTATTTAAAACTAGTTCTTCTAAGTTATCTTGTTCAGTCACTTTAGACATATCCACGATCTTATCCCAATTAGCGATACCTGATTGTTTAGCAATATAACTAACAGTACCGATGTTATCACCAGAGATAACTTTAATATCAACATCGTTTTCTCTAAACCATAACATTGTATCTTTAACTTCTGGTCTAATCGTGTCGCTTAAGATATGCATCGCTACTAAGGTGACATCACTTGGAACTGGTTTATCTTTAATGACTACACCGTTTACTTTAGCAAGTACGATAACACGTAAACCATTTTGCGCGTATTCATTTACTTTATTTAAGATTTCTTGGTCTTTAGTGATGAATTCAGGAGCGCCCATCACAAACCAACCTAAACCTTCAAATTCCACTGCGGAATATTTTCTCGCAGAGGAGAAATGGATTCTATCGTTAACTTTAAGTTGATCTAAATTCTTAAATTTCTTTCTAAAGGCATTAGAACTATTACGTTGACCATAGTCATCAATACGTTCCACGAGTTTACCAAACTTATTTAATAAAGCGGTTGATGTTTGGTTAGCCTCATTAAAAGCGTCTAAGTAACTAGACATTAATCTATCTAAAGATTCTTCGTTATAACTCTTATCTAAGATAATAGTTTCTTCAAGGGTCATTGAACCATCGGTCAATGTCCCTGTCTTATCTAAGCAAAGAGTATTAACTCTAGATAAAGATTCAACAGAATATAAGTCTTGGGCTAAAGTCTTATTTTGTGCGAGTTTAACAACACCTGTGGCCATCGCGACACTGGCGAGTAACGCCATACCACATGGAATCATATAGGCAATAGTGACACCACTATAGAAGGTGGCTTCAGAGAAAATAGTCTTTTGACCCCAGGTTGTTGGAAGAATACTTAATCCTTCAGTGTTATTAAGTAAGCCATATACGAATTCATAAATCGCGACAAATACCGCTAATGGGATAGCAATAAGTGTCATATTTCTAATAATCTTAGAGATGGCAATCATCAATCTAGATTTAGGTTGTTTAGATACTTTAGCCTTATTTTCAATTGAGGAGATATATGTATCATTACCAACTTTATCCACACGGACCGCTAAAGAACCAGCCACGACAAAGGAGCCAGCAAATACTGTATCACCTTTAGTCTTCTTTACTGGTACTGATTCACCAGTTAATAATGATTCATTAACTTCTAAGATTTGTTCATCTAAGACAATACAGTCAGCGGGTATTTGATCCCCTGCTGTTAAGATAACAACATCATCTAAAACTATTTCAGTTGGTAAGAGTTCTACTTCTTTACCATCACGTCTTACTTTAATCTTGCTATCGTTTAATAACTTAAGTTTTTCAATTGTATGTTTACTCTTGCATTCCTGAATAGTGCCTATCAGTAAGTTACAAACAATAATGCCTAAAAACATTAAGTTAGTCACTACTTTAGGACCCACTAGTAAAAGAAGTAAGCCCGCAATAGCGAACATCAAAATATTAAAGAAGGTAAAGATATTACCTAAAACGATTTTGGTATATGACTTATTCGTTGGGCTTTTAGCAATATTTACTTTGCCCACACTTTGCATATAGGCCACTGAGGCACTATCTAAGCCACTTTCGGCGGTAGGATTAAATCTTTTAATATCTTCGTTTTTACGACTGGTATTCTTTTTCATAAGACAATAATAAATATATCACTCTACTTTCTTATTAAAAAGAAAAAGCCAAAATATGATTACTTATCTTTCTCTTCTTTGGATTTAGATATCATCTTTAATTCAGATGTCGCTCTTTTTGGATTTTTAAATAGGATTCTAAATAATCTGCATAACCAGGCAATAGGAATTAATATAGGTACCTTATATGCCCATGGATAAGCGGATTTATAGAATCTATATGGAGGGAATATTCTAGAAAAGAAATATCTAGTTTTACCTTTTTCTTTAACACCTTTATTTACTCTATTTTCTAAGGTTCCATATGTCCCACTGCTAGCGATAAATAACAGTGTTTCCATTTCTTCATTAGATAGTTCTTGTTCATCAAAGACTTTAAGCGCTAAAGTGGATATTTGATTAGAGAAATCCACTAGATCCATCTTTTCTAGTTGTTTATTAATATATTTAAAATCTAGTAATTCATCTTCTTTGTTTTTCTTTAAGAAAACATAATAGTCAACGAGAGTTCTAAGTCCGCATCCTGCGATATGGAAATGCTTATAAGAATGTGCGGTGAAATAGACGTAGAAATCATCTAGTGGTAAATAGGCTTCCATCGCTAATGGGTTAACTAATCTAATGTTTGGATGTTTAAAATATTTAACAACCTTTTCATTATCACCAGTTTCCCCAAATAAGGCTCGATGCATTTCAAAGTTCAAACATGGCTTTTTTAAATACACGTCATGATTACTTTTCCGATATAGCTCTACTTCATAACCCCTATCAACGAAGAACTTTTTAATTAGTTCATCGTTACCTCCGAAATAGATATCGTTATCGGCGAATTCTCTAGTGTATGGGTCAGGATAATAATGTTTTAAAATAATGCCTTTAAGTGGAAGATGGATGATATTGTTTTTATTACAATATTCAAACAGTTCTTTTCTTTCTTTATCAAATAAGACATGCTTCTGAACATTAGAAAAATAATATTGTTCTAATACTTTTAGATATTCTTCTTTGATATCCACTTTGGTGTCCTTAACCACCTTATAAAATAAAGCGGTCAATGAATGCTTCTTAGATAGATTAAGAAAAATATTAAAGTTACTTTCATTAATCTTAAAAGAAGGTTCTTCCTTTTTATTTAGATAAAGGGAGAATAGATGTAGATAGTCTTTTAGATATTTGATATATGTTTCTTTACCCATTTATTCACCTAAATCGATGACTTTATCAAATAGTATCTCATCATATTTATGATGTGAGATTAAGATAATTGTCTTATTTTGCATATTTAAGATATTAGACATCACTTTAGCTTCAGTATCAGAGTCTAAAGAAGCACTGCATTCATCTAAAAGAAGTATTGGAGAATCACTATAGATGGCTCTAGCGATTGCGATTCTTTCCATTTCCCCTAAGGAGAGGCCACTACCTTTTTCATTGAGATATGTATCACCTTTATTCGCTAAAGCATTAACAAAAGATGATGATTCACTAATATCTAGTGCTTTATTAAATAATTCATTATTAGGATTATCGCTAAATAAAGTAATTACTTCCTTAATTGTGCCTTCCATTAATAAGTTATCTTGAGGAACATAGGCAAATAGTTTCTCATATCTTTTATTAAGTGGTTCTTCATTAATTAATAGTTCACCACTTTCAGGAGTTAATAAAGAAAGCATTAACTTAAATAAAGTGGACTTACCACCACCAGAATGACCTTTGATTAAGATCTTCTCATTTTTATTAATCTTTAAATTAAAGTTCTTTAAGGCTTCTACCTTATTACCATATTTATCTAGATATGAATAAGAAACGTTATTAATGGATAATGATTTGAATTCATTATTATAGAAGTTATTAATTTCATCCTTAGATAAATAAGTGAAGTCTACATTATTTTCCATTCTTAAACGTTCACCACTCGCTAATAAGGAGTAGTACTTAGGAATAATAGAAGTAATATTACCTAATGGACCTGTTAATTGAGATAGTAACGCGACGATCGCACTTAAGAAACCAATAGTCATATCACCGTTAATAATCTTTTGCCCACAGAAAATAATCGCGAGAATATAGAAAGCATAATAGACCACGATAAAGCCGACAGAACAAAGAACATTAAATGTATTTCTTTTTAATCTCGCTTTCTTATATTCTTCTAAGTTTTGTTCATTCTTCTTAGTAAAGACATCTTCCTTTACGAATGAATGGACAATCGCTAAACCTTGAAGAGATTCAGATAAGAACACTTTAGCCCTGCCATCTTTTTCTTGCGTTAAATGATGATACGCTTTCAAGCGTTTCCTCATAAAATAAGTGATTAAAATAACTAATAAGATAAATGGTAATAAGGATAAACCAAAGACTGGGAATAAAACAATGATAGCGGCGAGCGCTAAGACCAATTGCACCACCATTCTGCATAATGAAGGTAAGATGGATAGGATAGAATTAGCCACCACTGCGGTATCACTAGTTAATCTATGAATCCATTCTTCATCATGGGTATTCTTAATTTCTTGATAATCTTTATTTAAGATTGTTTTAAATAAGTTATTTTTAAGTCTATTTTCAATATCGATATAACTGACTTCGTAATATAAGCGATAAAAGATTTGTAAGATGATAAGAACAACCGCGATAGAAGCAAGAATAATGACATTTCTAATTAATAAATCATTGTTCTTATCTTCAAGAGCGGTTATCACAGGCTTAAGCATAAAAGAGAAGGCCACTGTTAAAACACCTAATAAGGTTTGGACTATTGAAAGAATAAGAACTTTCTTCTTACTGCCTTTAATATTATTAGTAATAAACTTTAGTGTTTCTTTGTTTCTCATCTTTGCTTCCTTAATTACGATACACTATTCCAAAATAATCTAGGTACGCTTTTACTGTATCTTGCCCATCTAAACAAGTATCTAATAGCCAACCACGTTGCTGATCCCAGTTTTTAAGCCCACGATAATAAAACATCTTTTTGCTATCAAGGATGACAAAAGGAACAATGTTGTTTTTCAAACACTCTTTAAGAATAATCAAACGACCCACTCTACCATTACCGTCTTGGAATGGATGAATTCTTTCAAATTTGACATGAAATTCCACTATCTCTTCAAAAGAATGGTTCTCTTTTTGATTATAATCACTAATAAGCTTTTTCATTTCATTTCCAACAAGTTGTGGAGATGTAGTGGCCATATCACCCACTTCATTTGCTCTTTTTTTATATTCACCAACGGCAAACCATGGAAGTCTGGAATCAGATGTTCCTGTTTTTAATATTTTATGGAGTTCTTTGATAAACGGCTCACTAAGTTCATAGTTAGCAAAATCAATCACCCTATCAATCGCAGAAAAATGATTAATCGTCTCAACAACATCATCCACTCTTACTGATGAGTTTTTATTTTCTAAACCAATGGTTCTTGTTTCAAAAATATACCTGGTTTGATCGTGAGTTAGTTCACTGCCTTCAATGTGGTTTGAATTATAAGTTAAATCAATTTGAAGCTTGTGATATATTCCTCCACTGATTTGATGTTTCTTTTCTTCTCTTAGTCTTTCCAAAAGATGATTCTTATTATTCTTCTCATTAAGTCTTAATG
Source organism: uncultured Caryophanales bacterium (assembly GCA_946404585.1). Taxonomy (GTDB): domain Bacteria; phylum Bacillota_I; class Bacilli_A; order RFN20; family CAG-826; genus RUG14515. Next base: position 23,756 of record CAMJEC010000002.1, on the reverse strand, counting down.
GTTTTTTAGCCTCTTCTGGTATGAGCCAACGACCATTATTAAAAACAGCACCAGGAACTCTTCCATGAGCGCAGTAATTACGAACACTTCTTTCCGAAATGTTCCACTTGATTGATGCTTCTTTAATGGATATGAATTTATTCATATATTAATAATACTATATTCGGCAATATTTACAATAGTTATATAAAGTTTTTTGTTTTTTGCCGATGTTATATTATTTTACTTTCCTGATATGTAATATCTTACCAATTATTTGGAAGAATGCTTTGATATAAAAGAAATTAGTGTAAAAGAACCTTCTAGCCTTCTTATCTTTAGATAGGTCGATTATTTTACCGTCCTTCTTAGTAATAGTCCTTAAAACGCCTAAAATCATATCTTTTGCGATAGGTTTATCTTTAAAGTAGTTATAATCTCCTGCGAGTATCACTTTATCTTTCTTAATTTTAAGAATTCTATGCAAAACATAATGGTCTATTTCAGATTTATATAAGACAATATCACCTTTCTTATAGTTATCAGATTTAACTATTCTTAAAACATCCTCTCTTTGTCTTATTAGAGGATACATAGAGTAACCAACATTAGTGAATATTAGTTCTCCGTCTTTATTTAATACATCTTCAAATTTATAAGATGATGGCATTGATCTCGACGAGCTTATTAATAAACTCACTTACTCCCTTTTTAATTACTTCTTTATCATCATTAGGGCATTCTTGATAAAAGTGATTAAGAACATCTTCTAGCGATAAGTCATTATTTTCTAATAAGTGAACAATTTCACTACCAGTATCATTAAGTTTAACAACACCATGGAATCTTTTAGTCTCATCCCCTACTGGGATAAGGATTTCACCATTATCAGATTGATGGATTAAAAAGTTCTCATTTAATTTCATAATTAATAATCCTTTCACTAGTCATCTCTGCGCTTGATATATCAGTATTAACATTTATTTCATAGAAAGAAACACTCTTTAATAATATATCAATTAACTTTAAGGCTTTTTCTCTTTTAGTTTTATCTCTTGGTAAATATATTTGACTTAATAATCTAAAATAGACTTCTTTATTATCAAGTTTCTTATATGTATTAGTGATGCCCCTATTAAGGAAGATAATACTTCTTAAAGGTGCATTTATATTATTACCTCTTCTTTCTTTTCCGTTCCACGGAGAAGAATAGAGAGTTAACTTATCACCTTTAATCTTTAATAAAGGTTTATCGTCATTAATATAAGTAAATCTATCTTTAAGATACTCTTTTAATAAATTAACATGAGTGGATTTACCCACGCCACTTCTCGCGGTCACAATAAAAGCGGAGGTATCCACTTTAAAGGATGAACCATGCACCACTAAGATATCTTCCTCTACGAATATATCTGCGATCTTACGATATAACGCTGATATCTCTTCATTCGCGTATACTTTACCGTCTTCATTAATGTGCTTTTCGTTTTCTAAATCTTCTTTAGTCATAGTAATGACATAGTTAGATTCTTTATCAGATAGAAAATCACTACAGTACTTTAAAGTAGATTCATTAAAAGCATTAATCTCGACGACAATATCAGCAATTTCGATTTTAAAGTTAACCATGTGCTTATTATACTTGTATTTTTTATAAATAAAAACGGAGTAGTTGACTCCGTCTTTGTTATTTAATCATTCTTATGGGGTTTCTTCATCAGTAGCACCACCAATAACCCAAGGATTATCGCCGCTTGCTGTGATGATATCTTCAAATGTGAATGCAACCACGTCAGCTTCTGGTTTTATAAATCTTTTTTCATCCATGATTGTTATCCTCCATAATTGCCTTTTAAGATGGTTAATGCATCATCAGATAATTCAGATGTTCCTTGACCAATAGATTGAGCGGCTAAAGAACGGATTGATTCTCTTTCTTCCTTTAAGAAGTAATAAGTATCATTTACTACTATATACGAAGCAGCACAATAAACAACATCATAATTTGATTCGTTATTAATACTTAATTTCGCGGTGAATATATACATGTCGAGAATACTATATGGATTTTCACCATTACCTTTATGAACATCTTTAAGATAATCACCATTGTAATATGCTTCCTCAACAGATGATGCATGATATGTATCTTCTAATGTTGTTTTCTTAACAAACATTACACCATAATCGGCAATTTCCCAATCTTCATTGGCGTTGATGGCATCCCAATCGGAAACTGGAATAGTAATACCAAATTCCATATATGCATGATCTACTGTCACAGTTGGTACTTGAGAATTATCAAATGTCACAGTAACTGCTTGCAATCTCCAGTGCCCGCTTCCACTAGGTCTTGTGAAGACAATGGTGTTCTCAGAACCCGTCCATACACCTGTAGATGCGTCATATGTACCAACATCGACTACATTACCATTTTCAGGCTTGTTGGTTCCACTCCAAGTCATTGTGATTCCTGTTATCGTTTCCTCAGAATGAATTGTGATTGTTCCATCGCCGTAGGTTCTTATGCCAGTGCCAGTATCATAATACTTTCCATCGTTGCCACCACCAGCGAATGTAACAGTGAAACCATCACCATCGAATGGTTCGGTGTATTGGGCACCACTGGTTAATCCAAGAGTGGAGAAATCGATTGTTTTTGGTCCGTTTTGTGTTGAACCAGTAGATGTTTCATTTCCACCAATAGCCATGAGTGATTCAACCGAATCAAGATAGTCTTCAACATATTCTTCTTCGATTGGAGCAGCGACTTTCCATAATTGAGTAAAATAGTAGCTACTACCATTGCTCTTGCCGGTATAGCAAGCAAACCTTGGATCACTAACATTCCACCAAATTACTCTAGTTTGATCTGCGGAGTTTTTAATAGTTACATTCCCAGCATTATCAAAATCAACATACCAAGAACTATTAGTATCTATACTGTTGCCGGTTGTTAAACTATTTCCTGATGTCCAAGAGAGATATTTATTAGCATTATTTCCTTCTTTGATTTTGAAAGCATACGTTCCATTGTTTGCGCCAGTAGCAACTTCAAGAGCATATGTGTCTGTATCTGGTTCATCTTCAAACGAAACACCTAAACCATACTTAGTGCTTGTTGAAGAAATGCCATTAAATTGCATATCAGCAGAATTGGCTGTTAAGTAGACTGTATCACCAGCTGAAATACTTGTAGCGATTTCTATAGATGATTGTTCGCCACTTCCACCATTACTTGTCACGGTAACAGTGCATTGAGCCTTCACGCTGTCTGACAATTTAGCGGTAATAACAGTAGTACCAGCAGATAAACCAGTTATAACACCATTTGATACTATGGCCACGTCTTCATCACTAGATAGCCATGTAACTTGTGCATTGTTTGGAGTTGTGGTTGCTACTAAAGTTATGGTTTGACCAACTTCAATACTAGCGGTACTTCTATCTAAAGAAATTTCCATTGTCTGTTCGGAAACAGTTAAATTACAAGTTAAACTTTGATTACCATTAGTAGCGGTAATTGTTGTAGAGCCAGCACTTAATGCAGTGATAGTAACATTTCCGTTATTTACGGTTGTTGTTTTATCTAAACTTGCAATAGCACTATTGTCTACTGACCAAGTAATGTTACCATCTGCGTTTGTGGCAGAAAGAGTAGCAGTTTCACCAACTTCTAAATTCAATTGTGTATTAGAGATACTAAACACAGGATTAACTGTGGATGATCCAATTGCATCAGTTGATGGAGTGGCAAAAGTAGCAGGTGTTGAGTTGTAATTGCCATTTGCATCTACTGTTCCCCAAATAGCATTAGCCCAACTTGGATAATCAATAAATGGGTTTCTATTTTTAGTAAAATTGTTGTAGCAAAGATTGTTTCTGTGAATTTCGAATTCATCTGGTGGATCAATTTCATTCCATTTAAGCAAATCTTGGATGATACCCATCTTACCAGTTCTAGTTGTTGTTGATTGATAACCATTATTTTGCCAAGAAGTTACATCGTTAACGATTTCAAGGTTTGGGTTGCCAGCATCAATTCCATCTGAATCGCTACCAGATAAATAGTTATATCTAGCGGCCATATAGAAAATAGCTCTAGCAATATCGCCTTTATCAGAATCTTGTGGTTCAAATACTGTTACTGATCCACCAAGTGTTTTAGAGTAACCACGCAAATTTCCTGATAATGTTGAAGCGTAACTTCCAGCATTGTTATAAGTTTTTGTTGTGTCAACATATCCATAATAATAATTGCTATGAGTATCGCCATTAACTCTGCCATTTCCCGCCCAAAGATGCATTAAATCGCCTCTAGCACCAGCTGCTGGAGACTCGTCTTGGAAGCCGCATGATTTAGCCCAAAGGTGTTCTTGGTTAATTCCCCATTGAACTTGATTGTGGTTTCCCCATGCTCTTTGTTGATTTTCGACGTTTCGATTTACATATAAAGCATGAATATATGGATTGCTACCCACATTAGAATTACTTTTTCCGTAGACATAGCCAGTAATTGTATTTGTTTGAGCATTATATCCACTTATAGAAGATGCAGGAGACTTATTCCAGTCTCTATCAACGATTTCATATGCTTGCCAAACAGCTGTTGTAGCGCTGCCTCCATATGAAAGATACTTTTGGCCATTCTTAAGAATTGGTTTTAAATTCTTCAATAAATTAGTGCCTTTTCTCTCATTTTCTGAAAGATTGTTCAAAGAAGCATAATAACCCCTAATTGTGGATTCACTGGCATCATTTAAATTTATAGTTGTTGGAACAGATCTAACTGAATAATTGCTCGCGTCAACTTCAGCATGTGGAACACTGGCATTAATAATTAAGCCAACACCTAAAGCAAAAACAGTAAATAAAGATGTTATTGCAATTGTTTTTTTATTCATTTTCATAATTTATTTTGTCACAGTAGTGAGCACTTAATAATATAACTATTATTGGCGTTTTTCCAGCAAATATTTGTTTTTGTTTGTAGCCATCAATACAAATATGCGTTTTATTGAAACTAAAAAAGGCGGAATAAAATCCGCCAATTTTAGTTACTTAATACTTTGGCACAGAATTAATGCTCGACTGGATTATCCTCATCAATTTCGTCGAGAACATTGCTTGTAAGAATAACATCTTCATTAGAAAATGAAATAATTTCTAATTCTGGTTTTAAAAATTTCTTTTCGTCATTCATAATCTTCTCTCCTTAGTGCGTTGTTGACAAATATGTCAAAGCTTGAGTTGATAAGTTTGATCCACCATTTGCAAGATAATCACTAGCTAATGAATTAACTGATACTCTCATTTCATCTAAGAAATAATATGTGCCATTAATAACAATAAATGGTGCGGCACAGTAATATCTAGCAAAGGCTGCAGTAGTTCTAAAATTAATCACCACTGAGAATCTATATTCATCGCCATCAGGATCTGGAGCTGTACCATCTCCATTATCAACGATAGTAACATTTGCTGGGTCTGCAGTAAAGTATTCTTCAACAGTAGAAACTAATCCTAATCTTTCTTCAGTAGTTCTGAATAACATTATACCATAGTTGGAAATGGTCCATTTTGCAGCAATTTGTCCCCATTGTTCTGCTGGAATAGTCAATCCAAGTTTCATAGAAACGTTATCGACAGTAACTTCATTTTCAGAATAAGTTACGCTAATCGCAGTAATTTTAACTTGGCCATTTGTAGCAGCTGTTGAATTTCCTACTGTGAAAATCGCACTGGATAAATTATTTATTTCTACTGCTTCTCCACTGTTAACGGTTTCATCGCCGTATTTCAAAACGCCGCCTTTATCAACATCAAATTCAAATGTGATTGAACTAATTTTTCCACTATTTGCTGCAGCAACGTTAATTTGGGCATTATCACCTTGATAAACGCGCCATTCTGCGCCGTTGGCATAAACCTTACCATTGTTTCCGTTAGCATTAACTGAAACAGTGATCGAAGAATTCAAAACAAGTTCAGCAACTTGCGTACCATTAGTTGTTGTGCCAGATACTTGGGCAACTGTTTTTGAAATTGTTTTAGGGCTACCATAGGCAGATGTTTCTCTAGCACTTAGTGACGCAACAGAAGTTGCTGAACCCAAATATGCATCTGGGTTGTCAATTTCTTCTGCAGAATATTTTGCATAAAGAGTGATATCTTCCGTGATAGGCGTTGAAGAAACAAATGGATCCATTAATTCTTCATCGGTATACCAACCAACAAAACTATAGTTATAATTGGCATCTGGCGCCTTAGTAGGATTATTTGGAAGAGTTAATAAGTTGCCATCAAGAACAGTTACTGGATCAATATTTGAACCATCATTAGTATCAAATGTGACAGTGTATGTTCTAACAAACTTATACAATTGGATTGCTTCTTGACCAGACTTGTAATATCTAAATCTTAACTGATTGGACGCAGTATTGTATCTCAAAGTTGTATTTCCTGCTGCGGTAATAACTGCATTTCCATTATTGTCGAATGAGACAACGTTGTTATAGTTATTGTCGTCACCTCCAGAAACAGATGTGTCCAAACCATTATCATAAGTATCTTGTCCGATAAATTGTCCAAATGCAGAAATGATTTTTTTGTTTGTAGTGTTAATGGTGAAATATGCAATTTTTGTATTATTATCTTTCAAAATGTATTCACCGTCGTAATCAACATCAACTGTATTTGAGGCGACATCAAGTGTGTCTAAACTGCCATTAAATGCAACATTTCCACTTTCGTACACGATTAAATATTTACCATCGTCAATCATATCTTCAGCACTTGTGACTTTAACAAATAGACCATTTTCTTCAATGGCAATTGATGTCCATCTTGCGTACAAGGTGAAGTTTCTGTTTGTGATAGTAGAACTGAAATCATATTCAACGTCTTCGTTTGTATACCAACCATCGAATTGATAACCACTCTTTGTTGGGTTAGCAGGTCTGGCAACAGTACCACCATTATCAACTTCGACACTTTCAACTTCAGAGCCTCCGTCTGTATCAAAAGTTACTACATTGTAGTGTGTTTCAGTATATTTTGCATAAAGCGTTAAGTCGCTATTAACTTGTGTAGAAGAAGTGAATTTTGTTGCACCTTCGAACGAAGGATTATTTGGATTATCTGAATTTGATAAAATGTACCATCCTTCGAATTCATATTTTGTTTGAGTTGTTGTGTTTTTTGCTTTTTCCGCGGTTGGTAAGGATGCAATTGTTGCGCCTTCGGAAACAACTCTATCATTAACGCTATCGCCGCCTAAAGAATTAAAAGTCACTGTATAACTTGTTCCAACAGTAGGCTCAATGTAATAGTACTCTACTTTTGATACTTGCACAAAGCCATTGGCGGTATTACTCGCACAATCGAATTCGAGTTTGTAATAAAGATCGGTAGAAGGGTTCGCTAATGTAACACTTTTTGTTCCAGATTCTTTGGCATAAGATCCAACCTCCGCCCAACTAGAGCCATCAGCAGATTTAAAAAGTTTAATAGAATTTACCTTACCGGCTGTGATGGAATCAATTGTTACATCCACTTTAGTTATCGGCTGATCTATTGCTGCTGATGTGCTGATTGTCGCGACAGAAGCGTTGTTCTTTCTACCACACTTTACATAAGCCCAACCATTGTTGTAGTTGTTGAAATTTGATAGAGAGACAGTGAATCCATTATAAGTTGCTGTCCATGTATCTGTATAAGAAGATACACCATTGTTGTTATAGTCGGCACCAAACCTGGCTTCCTTATAAACACTCTCATCTCCTGGGTCAGCATTGACTTCTTTTGCTTCCCTAAAAGAATTAATGCCAACAGCACCACCGATCATCATAGCGAAAGCCAACGTTGCGCCGATGATTTTTGTAATGAAATTATTTTTCATTTATTTCTCCTTTCGTGAAAAATACCCTTTTGGGATAGAAATTGGTATTTTTTTTCACTCAAAAATTTTTTCTGAGTAGTATAGCAGTAACGGTGCTATGTAGAAACGGTCAACCTTACTATGACCTTATACTCAATTTCCATTTATAATGGTATGCCCTTTAGGCGCATGTATCAATAAATAAATATTTATTTTTTATAAAAAGGTTTATTTGTAACAGATATAAAAATTAGATAAATATTCAACTTTTTAACGAAAATATGGCTTCTGGGGCTTATATGCTTATTTTTGTATAACTATCATCTTGATAGACGATATCCTTTTGCGCATAATAAAGTGGATAAAAAAGTTAGGAGTGGCGTATGAAAAAATTGTTATTAGTGCCTATTATTGCTCTATCTCTTATGACTGGTTGTGATATAAATCAACCAAAAACGATCACTCTTGATAGATGGTTAGAAAATGCTGAAGATGAAAAACTAGCGAACGGCTGGTGCAACTTATACTATAAAGGTTTCAAATCATATGATATGGACGCTGATGAATGGGACTATGAAAACTATGTCCTTAAAACTATCAAAGAAAACGCTCTTGGTAACTGTACACATAAAAATAAAAGAATAGAAGAAACTGGAGAAATATTCTTTGTGTATTTAATGCAAAATAAACAAGATGATGCAGATGGCTGCTTTCTTTATGTATATGAAAATCATATCATGACATTTACCGATTTCTTTGTGGGCAAGAAATATTATCAACAAAGATGTTATTACGCATACGATGTAGAAGTAGGCAAGAAAATTATTGATGCTGCAGTAGGAAGAGCTAAAGAAATCAAAGATACCTATAAGCAAGAAACCGCATTAGCAAAACAAGAAGCCACAATAGAAAACTTCTTAGCAAAAGCAGAAGAAGCCACTTCTTTTGCGATGACATATAACAATAACAATATTGAAGATGAGAATCGTTCTTTCTTAAATGTTTTGAAAGAAAAAGAGTGTATAAAAAGCCCAAACCAGGAATATGTTCCTAGTCTAAATGACGATAATACAGTGTTCACTTATCAACTTAACGAACATTTAGCGTTATGGCTTGGCAAAGAAGATGTCATCACTAATAGTAACGGCTATGACTATAACGTTATTCAGGTTTGCTATCACTATAGACCAAAATTCATAAAGGATTCTTACTACCGAGAAGGTCACTATGGTGTTCGTACTACTTATCTTATTAGTAAGGAAGCGTTCGGTGAATTAAAACAAGTGTTAGATTCTTTAGTGACTGAATAGAGAGGAATAATATATGAAGAAAGCATTATTATTGATACCCGTCTTAGCCGCTTCATTATTAGCGGGCTGCGCTAAAGGCAATGCCTATAAACCAGAAGATATTACTCTCGAACAATGGTTAGATGGCGCGGAAAATACCCGTAGCAATATGTATAACATCTATCCAGAAAGCAAAAGACCTGTTGATTTAGATGGTAATGACGCTGTTGACTGGGATAACTATATTATCAATACAATTAAAAGTAATGTGACATCCGCTACTCCTAGAAAGAAAGCTAATCATACTAACGATAACGAGGAATATCTTTGGTATTTCTTACGTAATCCAAAGCCAAGAGCGGAAGTTGTAATATTTCGTATCTATGAAGACTGTATCATGACTCGTGCGGATCTTAACTTTGCTAGTGGTGTGTATACACAAATCTTATATTATGACTTGCAGCCATATGCTGGCGAAACAATCATTAATGCCGCTAAAGATAGAATGCTTGATGTTTATGAAAGCGAAGTACAAGAAACCGAAACTGCTAAAATGAGCGGGACAATGGATGGTGCTATCTATTATGCCAAGACAGTCGAAGCTAATCCTACTATCTCTTATCAAGGATCAGGTTATATAGATGATAAGCGCTCTTTCCTTGATGATTTAACATTTGAAGAATGTAGGAAATGGACTAGTTACTTCAAAGAAGATAGTGATGATTCGAATATGGGATCACTCTTATTCTCATACGAAATTGATGAAAACCTCATGGTGGGTGTGGATATTGAGCCACATTATAGAGTCCTAGATGGTGAACTCGTAGAGCGTAATTACTTAATAGTGAAATATACATATGAAAGAGCCTTCCCTCATCACAAAGGTGAAACAGTCACTTACTATAGTTTTTATGAAGTGCCAAAAAGAACGGTTCAAAGACTAGAATCCAAAATAATATCTGGTGATTATCCAGAAGGTCGTGATGGGCAATAACCCACGACTTTTTTATAAATGTAAGGTTTAACCTGACAAGAAAAATAACGATTCAAATACCATCTTGGTAGAAGGATGAACTTTACATGGAATAAAATTGACTTCGAAAAAAGTGAGGAACAATGTATGAAAAAGATATTATTAGTGCCTTTAGTGGCAATGTCACTATTAACAGCGTGTGACTTTCAGCAAGCCCCAACCATTTCAATTAAAGAATGGTTAACAGATATTAACGAAGATGCATTTACTTATTTTTCACTTAGATCAGAAAGTAGAGTTTTTAGTGAAACCCCTAGAACTCATTTCAACGACTACAAATTCAAAGTCGCAGAAATAATTAAAAACAATATCTCCTCTATTCGTTTAAAGAAAACCACTCCCGATGTAGAAGGAGAAGGTTTTACATATACGCTAGATGATACACGTGGTAATTATAATAGTTTGTTTTTAATGGTTTATGAAAACTGCATCCATTTATTAGCTCAAGGCAAAAAAGGTGATGAAAGAATAAGCCAATATGCCGAATATAGTATTTCTAAAAAAGAAAGCACAACAATGATTGAAGCAGTTAAAGCTAGAAACGCTGAAATGCTAGAAATCTATAACAACACTAACAAAGAAGCGGAAGAAGAAACAACATTAGATAACTTCTACGAAACAATTGGAAGAATGGAAAGAGATACCACTATTATGTATAACGAAAAAGAAGTGCATGATTTCAATCTCACTTTATTAGAAGATGTTAAAAGCTTCGATTATAAAGAAGTAACAGATGATACTTTCTTCCATCCCGACACAACAGTGTATTATGGTTTACAACGCGACTTCTTCATCGCGGTGAGTGAAGACAAACAATTAGTTAGGCTAACTAACTATTTCGATAATCCCGCGAATCCTTTCCATCGTTCGTCTCCTAGTGTAGTCTCTCATACATATAAAGTATCAAAAGATAAAATAGATGCTTTTGTTGAAAAGGCTAAAGCATTATAAATAATAAAAGGCACTGATTCATTCAGAGTTCAGTGCCTTTTTCTTTTACTTAAGTAAATCGTTCTCAACAATTATCTTAGCGTATTCCATGCCTAGCTGGAACATATCCTTAGCCCAGTAATGTTGTCCACCGACACCACCATGATCTACACCACTGGAGTTTTCATTAACTTGTAACTTTAAACCACCTTCGTATTGCCAGGAAGAATTAATGATATAGTTATTCTCACGTTCTTCACTAATCGCTTTCTTAGCGGCGTTTAATAGCTTAATATCCCCAACTGTAACTCCAGATGGTAGTGAAGCAGAATCAGAATCACCTTTATCAAAGATATAGCAGTCAATTAAGGCAATGTTGTCACCGTTTTCTTCAGGAGCGTAACTAGCAAAGTCACTTCTAAATTGGCCAATTAATCTATCAAAGCGTTCTTGGTATTTAGAGGAGTTGCTTCTTTGAGCATCGTTTTCACCTTGATGCCATAAGAATCCTTTAATAGTAGGTTTCTTACCTTCTTTTTCTTCAATGAGTTTTAAGTTATTTTCAACGAATACTTTTAAATGATCTTTATATAGGTTTGGATTAGCGGTTAAGTCCCAGCTTTGACCAAAGCCACCGGAAAGACCACTACCACCGAAGGCGGATTTAATAAAGTAGATTGGTTGTTCCTTACTAGCGTGATCTTTTAAAACATATGCCGCTCCTACTTCTGGACCGAATTGTTTATCATCCGCGCCCATGCCTAAGACAGTATCTAAGAATAGACCCGCCATTTTGTCTTCTTTATTAGAACCACGAGTATTATTCATATTGAATGCTGGACCACCATAGAAGCTTGTTTGTACTTCTGGGATGCCGTCATAGCAACATTGAGCGTCAGTAATACCTAATTCATCTAATCCTTCTTGCAAGTAACCATGTCCATCATCAAATTGGGTATTACCTTCCATATTTGATTGACCAGAAAGAATGAAAACGTTAATAGGTTTTTCTTCTGGTTCTTGTGGTTGTTGACTGTTAGTGTTATTACAAGCGGATAAACAAAGTAAAGATTGTAATAACAAAACGAATACTATTTTCTTCATAAATATGAACCCTCTTCAATAATTTAATTATAAGCTTATTAAAAGGTGGAGCGTTAGCCCCACCCTTAGTAAATGCAACAATTAATCAGCGGAAAGAGGTGTTCTATTCTTTTCTGGTGCCCATTTCTTTTCAAGATAATTGACACGTTTGACTAACCAACTGAGTGTTTCTTTTTGTGCGTCTTTACGTTCATTAACGTTCACGAATGGTTTTCTTAATTCACCGGAATTAACACCATCACCATTGAAGTAACTACCAACGTTATTATCACTGGCTTGTGTGGTTGTCCATTTAGCGAAGTTCTTCGCGTATTCACTATCGTAATACTTATAGTATGTCTTGGCTAATTTAACCATATCTTCAAATGTGCCATTTTCTCTAGCAGCATTCCATTTTGGTTTGACATAGTCATTCATGAAGAAGTCAAGTTTGCCTAAGAGTTGTAACCACATATTCGCGGTTCTATCCATGAAGTATGGATCATATGAGGATTGACCCCAACCACCACTGGAAGAAGCTGTATCTGGCTTTTCAATGAAGTTTCTTCTATTACCGAAGTTACTATCGAAATCCCATGGGTTATCATATCTTAATTTCTTATCACCGTTAGGAGCGTTGTTAAATGACATATAGAATGATGAATAACCAACATCTGGTGGTAAGCAGACAGCATTGATAATGAAGCCTTCTGCCCAAGCGTTAAGGTCGAAGTTCTTTTCGATTGTTTTTCTAACGGATAAGGAAGTAGAAATAACTTCGTTGTTACTATTAATATCTTTAGCAACTTTATTCTTAGCGGCTTCGCCTAAGACATTGAATAAGGCTTGTAATCTAGCTTTAATCCATTTCACTTGATTACTATTTGCATCAGTTGTATGAGCATCTGTTGGACCATCATTGATATCTGAGTTCATAGTGTATGTTGACACAAGACCTAAACCAGAGTTCGCTAAGCAGCTTTCAATCTTATAGTCACTACTTTTAAAGTAGTTACCATAGTTGATAGAGAAAGTTGGATCACCATCCGCGCCTTTAGCTGGTTCGTTTTTAGCGTAGTAGTCTAATTCGAAACAGTAACCGATGTCAGTGGTCATAATTGGATTTTCATCTGCATCTTCTGGTTCATCTAATTTGATTCTGCCGTTTTTAACTTCTTTTTGTTCGGCGAGCATATACATGCCCCAGTATTTATCGTTGAGGTAAACACTAACAGGTGTGAAGTCAGAACTCCAAACATTTGAATCAGCACTGATAACACCTTTAGACATTGTCATACCTAAAGCAGTTCTGGAAATTGTTGTATCCTTAGCGTCCGCTAATAAGACCCACTTCTTAAATTTCTTACCACCATTTAAACCAAGGAGGTTTGTTTTAGAGGCATTAAATTTAATTTGGAAACCTTTCTTATCAAAGCCAGCAGTTTGGTTACCTCTGACTTTTATATCAACGTCAGGAATTGCACTAGCGGTGTTCTTATCACCAGCATTTGTAATTCTTAACTTACCGTTAACTTTTGGTCTAGTTGTATCGGTACTTCTAGCGGAAGTAGCGAAGTTAGCGTTTGGATCATTAGGATTATAATCAAATCTAATTTCTGGTAAGACTGCTTGTTGACTATCTATTTCTTCATAATGACAGACACTACATTCTCTATATTTGATTGTGGAATATTTGAAACGGGCATCATTAATCTTTGTGCCTAAGCTTTCTGTCTTCCATTGACCAAATGTATGGGTATGGTCACCACCATTACTGGATGAAGCACTTGGATTAGCGCTGTTTGACTTATCTGATGAAGGATTAGCGCTACTACTATTGACAGAAGGTTGTTGATTAGAGGTGCTTTGGTTACTATTACTACCGATTGGACCAGCGCAGCCTAAAACCATGAATGGCACCGCTAAAAAAGTAAGTCTCTTAAAAATCTTTTTCATTTCTAATATGATTTTCCTTTCTTTGTTTGTTAAAAGGCATGAACTGATGTCTATACCTTCCTACTTAACTAGTATATATTCTATACCATTTATAAAATTATTACATACGCACACTTAAACGAAACTTAAGAGACTTTCGTGTGATTACGTATGAAATCCAGCTTTCATCAAAGAAAAAGACCAAGTTTCCTTGATCTTAATTTTCTTCTTTTTGTTCAATGAGAGGTACATCACTTTCAGTGTTTTCTTCTTTTGGCTGTTCTTTAGGTTTTTCTTCAGCTTTATCTTCAGGCTTTTCTTTTGGTTCTTCATCACAGCCAGTGAATGTATCACCCATGGCTTTACCAAATGATTTACCCGCACTACCGAAGGCTTTGCCTGTATCTCTCCAAGCATTGCTCACTTCAGTGTGACCATTACTTTCAATCATATTTTCATCATCGCTGAATATTGATTTCATCGTTTTGCCTAAGGCTTTACCAAAATTAGCAAAGGCTTTACCTGTATTTTTACCAGTACTTTTCCATTCGTCTTTTAATGCCATAATTTCTTGTTCCTATCTATTAAATAATACTCTTCCTAGTCTAATATGTGTAGCGCCTTCCGCTACCGCGACTTTATAATCATCACTCATACCCATAGATAGATATGGTAAAGAGATATTTAATTCTTTCTCTAAATTATCTTTTAATTCTTTTAGTTTTCTAAATTGACTATGGAGGCTTTCTTCTGATGAATTGGCTACCGCCATCATCATAAGACCTACGATATTAACATTAGGATACTTTAAACACTCTTTAACAAAGTCTTTTACCTCATAATAAGGCACTCCGTTTTTGTTTTCTTCAAGATTGATAGAAACTTCAACAAAACAGTTTAAAGGGCTTAGACGGTACTTATTTATCGTTTTAACTAGTTCTAATGAATCTAAGGAATGTAAGTAGTCAATCTTATCTAAAACAAGATGTGCTTTATTACGTTGTAGGTGCCCGATGAAGTGCCATTTGATATCTAAATCTTTTAAGGCTTCATATTTATTTAGAAAAGCATCCACGCGGTTTTCACCAAAATTAAATACACCATTACTATATAGTTCTTTTAAATCATCAACATCACCATATTTAGTCGCGGCAACAAGGGTGATGTCTTTGGGTAATGTATTTAAGAATTCTTTGATGTCTTTCCTAATCATAAGAGATAAAAAGGAGATATTATCAGATATCCCCTTATTGATTTGTTTTATAATATTCCGCTTTGTTTTGATACATTTTTTCATCGGATACTTTTAATAGTTCATCAAGTTCGATACGACCATCCTTTTGGAAACAATAACCGATGGAACATGTATATTTTGTCTTACCGACATGTTCATTAATTCTTTCAATTAATTTAAGAACTTCTTCTTCAGTGTTCTTATAACAGACAATGGCAAATTCATCACCACCCATACGGTAAGCAGATTGTCTAACATTACATGATCTTTTGAAACAAATGGCTAAAGTAATTAATGCTTCATCACCAGCTTGGTGACCATAAGTATCATTAATTTTCTTTAAGCCGTTCATATCAATAGATACAATCGCGGTGATGTCTTTATATGCTCTACTTGTTTCAGAATAATAGGCTTGTCTATTAAGTAAGCCTGTTAAGGCATCTTTCTTCACTAATAAGAGAATAGAGAAGACATAGTAAATAAATAAAGCCACTGCGATGGTTGGGCAGAAGATTTGGGCAAAGTTAGAACGGAAGATAAATGGGAATACAATACAAGAAATAAATGATAACGCTAATAAGGCGATAGGAATGATTTCTATTAAACGTTTATTGCTGCGTTTAATAAGAATGAAGATTAAGAAAGCACAGTATAAAGCGGCGATGATAAATGGTAAAAATCCTAAAGGACCTCTTACTAAACCATTTTCATCATTAATAGCGAAGACAATACCAGTAGGGATAGAAACAATATCCAAGATGGCAAGTACACCTGCAGGAATGAAAACAAGCGGTTTCATTCGTTTAACCACTGTAAAGATAACGTGGGCCAATAAAATAGGCGCCGCACTATATCTAACCGCCATTAGTATTGTTCTTAAAAGGCGATATTTGATATCATCTGCAAAATAAAATTCAATGAAAACACATAGTGATAAAACAAAGATTTCACCGATTAAAAAGAATAGTCTTCTTGTCGCTTTTTTATCGATTAACGCGGTAGAAATTAAGAAAACAATGAAGGCAAATAGTATTAATATGAGTATCCAGTTTTGTAATATGTACTGTTCGAACATGTCTAAAAACATGTTAATAGTATAAAACATACTGTAAAAAATTTCATCCTAAAATGCTATTCAAGGACAATCCATTCATATCTTTTTGGGTCAAAACCAACCTCAACTCGACTACCAATATAGCCATCCGCTCTCTGATGAACGTGTTTGGTACAGACTGTAGCGGTTTTCCCTTTATGTTGGATTCTTACAAAAAAGCCAATAAAAGGACCAAATCTTCCCTTTTGAATAGTGTCACAATCAAACACTTCCGCCATTTGGATTTCAGTGAAGTATACATTTGCGTAGTGAATATATTGCGCTGCGTAATAAATGATAAATGGTAAAGGCGCTATGGTCATAATAATTGGAAAAATCCAAAGTATCGCATAATCTGGTCCCCGTGAAATTATAAAAGAAAGAGGGAGGAGGTAAGACAAAAATACGAGCGGCGCAAAAACAGCAATCACTATAATCATGTTGTTTTTATAGTATCTTTTTGCGGCGTTTTCTCTTTTCATATTTATCACCTCTATTCAAGAATAATCCATTCGCCAGTTGATGGATCTTGGCCCACTGTTACAGTGACACCAAAATAGCCATCCGCTCGACGGTGACAGTGTTTGGTGGTGACTCTATGTTTGTCACCAATTTCATCTTCATATTCCACGACGAAACCAACATATGTACCATAACGGCCATAGTTAAATGATTCACTATTAACAACTTTACCTTTCTTAATATTGATGAATATTACATTCGAATAATGGATAAATTTAACAAGGTAGTAGATTATGAAGGGAATGATAACGACTGTATAGACAATTGGAAATATAACGATTTTGCTGTAAATGTCTCCATTAGCAAAATATGGAATCGCAAAAAGAAAGAAAAGTAAAATCACCGGAATCGAAATCAGGACGTAAATAAGTAATGCTCTTTTATAGTATCTTTTTGCGGCGTTTTCTCTTTTCATATTTATCACCAACTTTATTATTAATAAAATTGATAAAAAGTTCTATAAATATCGGAACTTTTGAATCAAATAGCATAGTCGTCATATTTTTGTATTCATTTCTATCTATTTTTTTCGATTCAGACAAAATAATGAAAGTGTCGTTCTCAAATTGAAAGTTGGTCTATTTTTCTTATTATTTTTTCCTTTATAATTTTTATCGTGAAAAAAATTTTTACCGGACTTATTAACTATCTATTCTTTTGTGGTATTCCACGTAAAGACTATAACGAAATTAAAGCAATAGTCTGGGCTAGAAACAGACGCGTATTAAAGATTACATCATTACTAAGCGCAGCCTTCAGTCTTATTCTTTTAATCGTGGATTTATTCACCGAAACTGATACCCTTGCCCCTTATATCATGCTTTTAGTGGGTAGTATCGTTATCTATTTAGTGGTCATGACATTTGGTAGAAGATTTAAGAATGCTTATTTCTCTTTCGCTGTTTGTTATGGCCAAATGACTTTAACGATTATTTATGCAGTATTATTGTCCACTCAAGCTAGTAATGCAGCGATGCCTGCGACTAGTGTTATCGTTTTTATTTCATTATTACCAATTGCTATAGATGATCGACCAATTAGAATGTATGGCTTCATGATTAGTGAATGCATTGGTTATCTAATTTGTTCTTCTTATTATAAAGAACCTAATGCATTTAAATTAGATTGTGTTAACTGCATCACTTTCACTCTTATTGGTTTAATTATTTATTCTGTTGTTTGTTATAGAAATGTCAAAGAAATTTCACACGGTATTCGTATTGAAAGAATTCAAAATAACTTAATTACAAGCTTAGCCGCAGCGGTTGAAGAAAGAGATGAGACCACAGGTGGTCACATCGTGAGAACTGAAAGCTATGTATCTATGCTTGTAGAAAAGATTAGAAAGAAAGAAAAATATTCTAAATACCCACGTCTATATTTTAGAAATGTCGTTATGGCGGCCCCTATCCATGACTTAGGTAAGATTAAGATTCCAGATAGCATATTAAATAAACCAGGAAAGTTAACTCCTGAAGAATATGACATTATGAAAAAACATACTGATTATGGGGCTAAGGTCATTCAAAACAGTATGCGTAATGTTGATGATAAGAATTATATTAATGTGGCGATTAACATCGCTAAATATCATCATGAAAGATACGATGGTACTGGTTATCCAGAAGGCTTAAAAGGTGAAGATATACCATTAGAAGCTAGAATTATGTCTCTCGCAGATGTTTATGACGCTCTTATTTCTAAAAGGCCATATAAAGAAGCCTTCCCAAGAGAGAAGGCTATACAAATTATAAGAGAAGGAATTGGCACACAGTTCGATCCTGAACTAGGGCCTATCTTCTTAGAGATTGTGCAGCAGAACTAATATACTTCAGCGGCGGTAGTTTTCATTACCTCTATTTTTTGTTGCTTTCTGTAAGAAACAAAGAGCAAGATGGAAGCCACTAAGAAGGCAGCACTCACTATTTCAGCATAAGCAACGCGTACAATTGCGCCAGCTACCATTTTTTCATATGTTGAAGGATAGCCGTTTACACGATAAGAGCTTGCCCCTTTCATATGTTCATCAAAGTGCATTATTAAAGAGCGTATTCCAATATAAGTATCAAGTGCAAAATAAAGGCCAGTACCAATAATCAACAAAATCAATGGTGCTTTAAGACTCTTATTTCTAAATATCGCATTGATAGTGAAAGCAAAAGCAACACCAAATATACCTAAGAACACTAATTGAATAGCAATGTTCATCAATAGCCCACCAGCGTATTCAAATGAAGAAATCTCGATGAGGCTTAAAATATATCCGACCATATTCCAAACGCCTAGAAAAGTAAAGAAACAACTAATAAGTAAGACGGCTAGTTCTTTAAATGTAATTCTTTTTCTTTCTGTCTTAGGCGCTACAATTTGTTCTTCATTTTCATATTCTTTTTCTTTTTCATATGGCTTTTTATTTAATACAGCTTCTAAGACTTTTTCATTTTCTAAATCCACTGATTCATCAAGTAAAGCGTCAAACGAAACATTAAACACTTCCGCTAGATCTCTGATGTTTTCTAACTTAGGTTCAAACTTACCATTTTCCCAATCAGAGACTGTTTGACGTGAGATACCATCTTTATTAACTCTAGATAAACTATAACCAAGTTGTTCTTGGGAAAGACCACGCGCTTTTCTTAGGATTCTAATTTTGTCGAATAGTTTCATACCACTACTCCTCCATTTCGGCACAATTTTAAGACATGTAAGGTTCATACTTCTACCAAGATAGTGCTGGAATTTTCACAATATTTTTGTCAGGTATAACCTTACATTAACTTAATTATCATAACCATGTCGCTTAAATAAAAAAATAACAGAAATTACTCTCCGTTACATTTTTTAATATTTATAAGCAATTATTTGATTAGATGACAACTTTATTCTTGCCAGAGTTCTTACCTAGATACATCCTTTCATCCGCGGAGCTGACCCATTTCTCTAATGTCATATCTTTTTCATAGACAGTAGCGCCTATGGTGATAGTGATCTTATGTTTTTTACCTTCGAATTCAAAGACTTCGTTTTCAAAAGTCTTTCTTAAGTTTTCTAGTGTTTCAAAGTAATTATCATTATTAACAACCGTGACAAATTCTTCACCACCATAACGGCAGACAAATGAACCTGGTAATGTGGCAGTGCTTAATTCCGCCACTCTTTTAAGGATATAGTCACCAGCGGCGTGACCATATTTATCATTAATCAATTTAAAGTCATCGATATCAAATAACGCTAAGACTTTGGATTCTTTATGTTCTTCTTGATTGAAATAATCATATAAACCATATCTATTAGCGATCTGCGTTAATTCGTCGGTTCTAGATTCATTCATAATCTTCTTTTCCAAAGATAATGTGTATTTAACAAATATCACTAGATAGAATGCGACGTAGAAGAATGCGATAAAGGCATGACCAACAAATAAGACCATCTCCACTATTTCGTTAATTGGATAAAGTGGCTGATTAAAGCGTGTAATGAAATAAAGAGTTAAATAGATTATTAATGATAAACCCACCCATGCTATTGAGCCTTTAATGTTCTTATTCTTAGAGAAATATGTAGTGAAGAATGAAACAACACATAGACCAATTAAATAAAGATGGAAACCACTATTAAAGCCAAGCATTATTGTCGTGGTGATGATAAAGACAAAGTATTCATTACCACACAATAAGGCATATAAGTAATATTTCCTCTTCTTAAGAAGAAAGAAACAGAATAAATAGATAAGAATTGATACCGCATCAATCCAAATAAGCGCGTAGGCTTTACTAACAATAAAAATAACTAAATAAATAAGGCGTAAGAAAATATACGCAATATTTGCGAATAAGCAAGTATTTCTAATCGTACGATAATATGTGCCTGTATTGTTATTTAAAGCCATATGCTTATCTATTATACTCTTTCAAATTAATTTAAACTTAATTCTTTACTCGATGCTCCCGTAACTATTAACGGCTTCATCAATAGTCATCTGACCTTTAGCAACTTTGAATGAAGCATTTCTAATTTGCACAGTTAATGGATCCTTAATACCTAATACTTCTGGAGAGAAGGTATGGGAAGTAGGAACCTTTGCAAATGGAGCGTAAACTTTGTCGAATGTTAATTCCTTAGTAGGAGTCACTAAACGCTTTAAAGATGCCATGCTGTTTAATTCTTGCTTACTCACTAAGAAACGCATAAATTCATTAGTCATTTCTAAATCTTTGCAGTCCTTATTAACGGAGAATTGTACGGATGGACTATCCATAAAGTAGCCGCCTTCTTCCGTTAAAGGAATTGGGATATATGTATAATCAAATGGATTTTTAGTATAGGCTTCAGATTGACTTTCACGTTTCTTAGTGCCACTTACTGTGTCGCCAGCGCAGATCATCATAGGCACATCACCTTCAAAGAAACGTAAGATGACCTTAGTGTAGTTATCTTCAATCTTGTCACATTCTTCAAGATTAACAACACCGTTATCAACAAGCTGTTTCACTTTGGTTAATGCTTCACGCATATATTCACCCGCAGATGGGTCTAAGCTATTAGCCTTTTCTAAAGCTTCTGGATTCTTTGCAAGTGAAGCAACAAATGCTGGATAAGCAATTGTGTACATTAAGCAACTAGATGATTTAAGGCTATAGCCCATCATTGGACTCTTATAACCCTTTTCTTTAAATGAAGCGGAAACATTTAATAATTCACTCCAAGTATTTGGAATATTTAAGTTCTCTTTTTTAAAGAGATCATTATTAACTAAAGTACCATATGTTCTAGAGAAGACAGGCACCATTAAGACTTTACCTTCAGCGGTCTTATTAACTAAACTTTGACGTAAGCAGTTCAAATCTAGTTTCAATTTAGCGTCTGATAAATCTTCCATATGGGAAACAACGTTATTGTATTTGTCATTGCCCATCATCCATGTATAGGAGAAGAAGATATTTGGCTTATTATCACTCTCTAATACTGTCCCTAGACTATTGTTATAGTCATCAAGTTTTTCATAAGTAAGAGTGACATGTGGATAGTAAAAATTGAAACGATCAAATTCCGCTTCTAAGGCTTCAAAGTTACCATAATCACCCACTACTCTGATGCTGCATTTTGTTTCAACATCTAATGTTGGTTTAAATTCTTTAGCCTCATTACCCCCGCATGAAGCTAATAATGCTACCGATAGAATACTGATAGCAAGGCAGTTTAACTTTTTCATTTCTTTGATTTCTCCCTTATTCTTCGAATCTCTTTAATGACAAGTTTAACGTCAATAGGTTTAGCAATATGTCCGTTCATACCAGCGGCTAAACATTCAGCGATATTTTCCGCGAATGCATCCGCAGTCATAGCGATAATTGGAATAGATGACGCCCATGGGTCATCTAATTTACGAATTGTTCTTGTGGCATCTAAGCCGTTCATTTCCGGCATTTGAATATCCATGAAGATTAATGTATAAGCGCCTTCTTTAGCCTCTTTCATCTTCTCCACTACTACACGACCATTTTCCGCTCTTTCAGAAGTGATACCATACATTGATAACAATGTGGAAATAATCTCCCAGTTAATATCGTTATCTTCGGCTACTAAGATTTTAAGACCTTGTAAGTCACTATAATCATTTTCAGGTTCAATAGATTCTACTTCAGCACCAAGTATTTCACTAATCTTGTTATATAAGGTAGAACGGAATAATGGTTTACTTAAGAAGCCATTAACGCCTGCTTCTTTAGCTTGTTCTTCAACATCTGACCAAGAATAGGCAGAGATCAATAAGATAGGAACATTGGATTTAACTTCTGAACGAATACGTTTAATAGTTTCTATACCATCTAAATCAGGCATCTTTAAATCAAGAATAACGATATCGTAATTCTTACCTGATTCTTCTCGATGTTTAATCATGCCTAAAGCTTCTAGACCACCACTAGCAGGTTCCGCTCTTAGGCCAAGAGAATGTAATGTATCAACCGCGGTTTCTAATAAGATTTCATCATCATCAACAATTAAGACATCCATTTCACTAAGTTTCATTTCAGCGCGTTGATGTTCAGCCGTTGGAATATCTAAAACAACGGTAAATGTTGTGCCCACTCCTTGTTCACTTTGGCATTCAATCGTGCCTCCCATAAGGTCCACCATTTGTTTAGTAATAGCGAGACCTAAGCCAGTACCTTGGATACTATTAACACGGCTATCAGTTTGTCTAGAGAATGGTTGATATAGATGCGCCATAAATTCTTTAGACATACCAATACCTGTATCACTAACGATATAAGTAAGTTTTACACAGCCTTCTTTTTCACTTTCTTCTTCCTTCATATCGACAGTGACACGACCATTTGGTTCAGTGTATTTAATCGCATTAGAAAGGATATTGATGTAGATTTGATTCAATCTTAATTGGTCGGTATGTAAATATTCTTTTTCCATTCTATTGATATGGAAACCAAACTCAATGTTCTTTTCTTTAATCATTGGTTGGGAAAGATTCATTAAGTTTTCAACGGTTTCCACGATAGAGAAAGTCTGTGGTACGAGATTAATCTTGCCACTTTCAACTTTAGAAATATCCAATATGTCATTGATTAACGTTAATAAGTGATTACTCGCTAAAGAGATCTTACGTAAGTTTTCTGATACTGCTTTTTTATCATCTAGATTCTTTTCTGTAATCGCTGTTAAACCAATAATAGCGTTCATTGGTGTACGAATATCATGTGACATGGTTGATAAGAAATCAGTCTTAGCTTTAGAAGCGGACTTCGCTTCTTTCGCAGTGA
>CAMJEC010000001.1 GCA_946404585.1 uncultured Caryophanales bacterium | reverse complement strand
GAATACATTCCAAAGAGTCTAATAATAGTACTTAAAAATCATAATTTTACCCCGTTTTAGGGGCTTTTGATATTGATTGATTAAAAATGCGTATTTACCAAAATGTTTCATCAAACTCATTGGAAAAATAAGATTTAACGATTTTAATGTGAGAATTTCTAATTTTGATAATTATAGCTAATTAGGTAAGTTGATATTATCTACCTTTTTATTAGTTTTAGTTTTAAAATATTCGTGTTACTAGAGATATGAAACATAAATTAATAACTAATACATTACTTCTTACTATTCTATGTGGATGTTCTAACACTATTAGTCCATCTGATAGTCAAACTTCTAAAAGTTCAAATTACATTAAGCCAGAATCTTTTAAAGTGTATGATGTTTATCTTGATGATGGATATCCTGAGGAACACACTTTTGTTCTTGAAGAATTTGAAGATCAAACTTTCCATATAAGCAATAAATTAGACGCCATTATCAATGATACATATGGTACTGTCGTGAATAACTGTGATGCTGTCTATGTTTTTGACGCTAATAATGATGGATATCGTGATTTTTGCACTGTCAAAAGTGATGGCAGTGGTGTTACTTATTGGTATATTTCCATTTATGACTTGCACAATAATAAAGAAATATATAGACACTGGGAAAGACTACATTTCTCATATTTTTTAGATCTTAAAGATAACGATTTATTTGTTAGGCAAGTAAAAACTTATTTTGATGATGAAACAATTAACGAAGGAAAACTATCCTTTAGTGAAGATAAAGGTGTCTATATTGACTGGAATAAGAACTACGACATCACTGATTTTGATGTGACAATCACTCTCGCTGATCCAAAACATACACCAGTAACTATTAAAAAACAAAAAGATGGATATCACGTTAACGTTGATGATTATTCATTGTATTTGTTTGAAATCGATATTCATTCTAACGTTGACTATGGTGATGAAAATATTCCAGTTTCTTTTGCAATGGCGGGGGATAAATTTTCTGTTAATTCCGCGACTAAAATAGGTAAAACACAAAGATATAGCTTTTCCTTCCTTAGTAATCAAGACAATAATTACATCACACATATTACCGTTTCAAATATCACTAAAACATTTATTTTCAATAAAGAAAAAAGAACCTCATATCTCAACTTAGGAGATATTGTTCCTTGGTCTAAAGATGTGAACTTAAGCAACTTAAACATGCTTAAGATTCAAACTGAACTTACTTTAAATATAATGCCTTCTCATGGCCGTAGCATTAATGTGTATCGTAATCAAAAAGAATTATCTCAAGCATTAGATTATTTCAATACATGGGTCTTTGAAGTATTACCTGAAGACTTTGGCTTTTTAACCCAAAGCATCCAAGTTTGCGAAGATTATTACTTCTACACTGATGAACAAGTATTTTCTTATAAAATCAATTCCCAATTTGTCCAAGTAAATGATAAATGGTATAGATTAAGATCTAGTTTTAATTTGGAATATACAGAAGATTACGAAAAGTATTATGCTTTTCCATCAAACACTATGAATGCCGCTGTTTATGATGCTTCTAATAACGCACAAACGGACAAGACGATTAATTATCTCAGTGATTTAGTCTTTACCGAGGGATCTTTAGATAAGAATTCGGCACCAAAAGCAAAGTATTATTTTGTGATTGATGACTATAAATACTATATTGTCTCTTCTAAAATATTCTTCGAAGTCACTAGCAGTAGTGGTCATTTATATACAATCACTAGTGATAAAGATTTTTCAGATTTGTTCTAGAGATTCATTCTTTTTACTAAAGAAGACAAAAGCCCAAACGCCTCGATTTCCACAAACGAGAGCAACAAAGCGTTCTCAGCTGCGTGGGGAACTATTTTCACTCTGCATCAAAATGGTGCAATAGACCCATTAGAATAAAATGACATTTAGAGAAATCGAGATGTCTTTTATTTATAAAACATTTAAAAAATATGCGACGAATGCTATTATATTTCTATAAAGTCTTTATGGACTGAACGCACATTTGAGAGACATTTTATCTTACCCTAGAAATAGGGTTTTTTATTAATTTGTCTCTTCGAAGAAGAGTCAAATAATATTATGACTATTTCTCTATGTTGCGAGAGGAGTTTATTTATGAAAGAGGATGAAACAAATAGCATTGAAACAAAAGAAATGATTTTGCTCATTAAACAGATTAAACAAGATATTGTGTCAACAAGGAACAGGATTTTGAGTGAATCCAATCAGGAATTAATATTCCTATATTTTCGTATTGGAAAGATAATAAGCGAAAACCAAAAGTATGGTTCAAACTTTATTAATTCTTTATCCACTTCTTTGAAAATAGATTTCCCAAATGCAACTGGTTTTTCTCCAAGAAACCTTGCTAGAATGAAAAAGTTTTATGAGACATATGGCAACTTTTCAAATTTGCCAACGGCATTGGCAAAATTGCCCTGGTCGTTCAATTGTCTATTAATAGACAAAGTATGCGATTTCGATAAAAGAATTTGGTATGCAGAGAAATGTTTTGAAAATGGATGGAGCTATGTGGTTCTCACCCATCAAATCGATTTGAGATTATACGAACGACAAGCAGATAAAACTTTAAAACTCACAAATTTTGAAAGACAACTGCCATCATACCAAGGTGAATTGGCCCTTGATGTTATAAAAGATCCATACATTTTTGAGATTAATGGACTTAATAACAAAGCACATGAAATCAATATAGAAAAGGCTATGATTGAAAAAATAAAAACAGTGATATTAGAGCTTGGTAAAGGGTTTTCTTTTGTAGGCAATCAATATCGTATCAGCACCGAAACAAAAGATTACTTTATAGATTTACTTTTTTATCATCTAAAACTGAGGTCATTTGTCGTAGTGGAACTTAAAAACGCTGATTTTGATCCATCTTTCATTGGCCAATTGCAGTTTTATGTGACCGCAATTGATGAAACAATAAAACAAGAAAATGATAATCCAACGATAGGGTTACTCCTTTGCAAGAACAAGGACAAATACTCGGTTGACTGGTCACTAAAATCAAGTCTTGCTCCAATCGGTGTTGCTTCTTATGAGATAAGAGATTATTTACCATCCGAAGAAGAGATTAATAAATACTTATCTTAATAAAATAATTATGTAATAATTGTTTATCAAGAAGTGACTATGGCTAGTAATAACGATTATCTACAATTTGTCTTAGAACTATTAAGAGAAACTAGAGGCATTACCTATAAGAAAATGATGGGTGAATTTATGCTTTATAAAGATGGCATCCTCTTTGGTGGTGTCTATGATAATAGATTCCTTATTAAGAATGTTCCATCATTAAAAGAATATAACTTAAAAGAACAAATTCCTTATCCAACCGCTAAGCCAATGTTATTAATCGATTCAGAAGATCCTGATGAAATTAAAGAGATGGTTTCAAAAGCGGTTAGTGATTTAAAAAAATAAAAATTTTTTCAATAAACAACTAACTAGATACATTCTAAACAAAATATAAAATAATGCTTTAAAACGCCCGTGAGCGCATTTGCTATGCGTTTTTTACTGCGCTATCATTGAATTGGATATATGGCATACTCATTAATACCAATTGTCGCGGTTATTATCGGTGCAATAATTAACTGGGATGTTTTTATGAGCAAAAAATATCGCGTAATGAATAGTGATATTTTTCGCGCTTATAAGATAGTGATTATTTGCCAATTTATCTTATTTACCGCGGACATCTTATGGGGCGTATTAGACTCCTTATCAAATAAAGTTCCAGCAATGATTGATACAACCATCTTCTTCGTGTCGATGGCTTTTGGTGTTTCTGCTTGGTTAAGATTTGCCGCTAAATATTTAGAAGAAAAGAAACTAACGAGCAATATTACTTTAGTCTTTGCCCTTATTTTCTTAATCGCAGGTGTGACTTTGGTCATTATTAATATCTTTAATCCAATCTTATTTAGCTATAGTAGTGGCGAATATGCACCTAAGGCTGGTCGATATGGTTATTTCACCGCGCAAATGGCAATGTATCTCATTGCTTCTATAATTGCCTTTGTTCGTACTCTCACTAATAAGAACTATCGTAAGATGAGATATTTAACTATTGGCCTTGTCGGTCTAATCATGGCGGGTTTAAGTGTCTTACAAATCTTTTATCCAAACCTTCCTTTATATTCACTTGGTCACTTATTATCTATGGTTCTTATTCACATGTTTATTGTTAATACTGAATCACAAAGCTATCAGCGTTCGATAAGCGCTGCTTCGCAAAGAGTGAAAGAGAAGAGTCAAGAATTAGCGACCACAAAAGAGTTAGCGTATCAAGACCAATTGACTGGTATTAGAAATAAACATGCTTATGTCGAACGTGAAGAAAGCATTGATGCATCACTCCATGATAAGAGCAGTGGTAATTTATGCTTATTCATCTTTGACTTAAACGATTTAAAGCTAATTAATGATACTTTTGGTCATGAACAAGGTGATGAATACATCATAAAATCGGTTAAAATCATTAAACAAGTATTCAAGAATCAAATCATTTATCGTATCGGTGGTGATGAATTCGCTACCTTCGTAGATGGCCCTGATTTCAACAATAGATATTACTTATTAGAACAATTCAACAAAATTGTGGAATCAAATATCGGTAAAAATGAACCAATTATTGCTGTTGGTTTTGCCGACTATGTGCCAGAAAAAGATAATTCTTTAAGATCCATCTTCACTCGAGCGGATGAGCGTATGTACGCGAGAAAGAAAGTGCTTAAAGAAATGGCCGCTCAAGAAAACGAAGACCAAAAAGATAGTGCGGTTTCTGATTCCGTGTCTCGTCAAGAATACTATGAGATATTCTATCGTCATGGTAAACTCTCTTTAATTAACTTTTTAAATAGTTCACCTTGTGATGAAATCGTAGAAATAGACGTCGTTAATGACACTTATAAAATCTTCTATCATGTCGAAGGTAAATACTTCGTTCCTAACGTTGATATTTCTTATAAAGAACTATTAGAATTCACCGCGAAACATATCGTCCATCCTGATGATGCTGGTGATTATTTAGCGTTAATGAAAATCGATGGATTTTTCGAACGTTTAGCGAATGCTAAAATACCAAACTTCGACTTTGCACATTTTAGATATAAATTGCAAGATGGTGCATATCGATATGTCGAACAATGCGTTATTGCTGGAGAAGAAAATGGTATTCCTCCTGGCATGTTTAGAATATATATCTTCGATATTCATAACATGATGATTAGAAGAATGGGCATCGCTAGTGATGATTCTAATGTCATCTCTCATGTTCGTGATAAAACAACAGGTCTATTAAATAGTAAAGACTTCTTTGTCAAAGCAGAGCAAATCGTTAAAGATAATCAAAAGAAGCAATGGTGTGTGCTCTTCCTTGATATTGAACACTTCAAATTCTTTGATGAATGGTATGGTCGTGAACAAGGTGATTACTTATTAGCCAAGATTGGTGCTGAGTTATCTGAAAGTGAATTAGTGCACAATGGTGCGGCTGGTTATTTCGGTCAAGATGACTTCGTTATTTTAGCGGAATTTGATAAAGATAAAATTAAAGCTTTATATGAGAATATTCATCACCATATCGCCTCTTTTGGTCTCACCGCTGGTTTCTTACCGGCTATCGGTGTGGCTTTATTAGAAAAAGATATGATTCTCGTGGACGCTATTGATAGAGCGAGCATTGCGGCTTCTAAAGCCAAAGGCGATATTAGAAATAGAATTATTTATTATAATTCTGATATGCAGTTCCTCGCGGAACACGAATATCGCATTCTTTCTGATTTCATGAGCGCTTTACAAAATGATGAAATCACCTTCTATTTACAACCACAGTGCCGCGCTAAAACAGGTAAAATCGTTGGTGCGGAAGCTTTAGCAAGATGGATTAAAAAAGACGGTACACAAATCCCACCTGCAGTCTTTATTCCAGTCTTAGAGAAATATAACTTCATTACTGACTTAGACCAATACATTTGGGAGAAAGTTTGCAAGAGCTTAAAGCATTGGTTAGATTCAGGACATATTGCTGTGCCAGTTTCTATCAATGTTTCTCGTATTGATATTTATAATTTTGATATTGCTACTTACATTCGTGATTTAGCGGATAAATATGAAATCCCACATCGCCTTATCAAAGTGGAAATCACTGAATCCGCTTACGCGGAAACCGTTAATATTATCGAAGATATCGTTTCGCGTTTACGTAAGGACGGCTTCGAAGTTTTAATGGATGACTTCGGTAGTGGTTATTCTTCCTTAAATATGCTTTCCACAATTAAGTTAGACGCTATTAAGTTAGACTCTGAATTCTTGCGCTTAGAAGGCGCTGACTATGAAAGAGGTATCCGTATTATTGAATCTGTTGTTAATATGGCCAAAACTATGACCTTGCCAATTATCGTGGAAGGTGTAGAAACTAAAAAACAATGTGAATTCCTTATGGAACTTGGTTGTCGTTATATCCAAGGTTATTACTTCTATAAACCATTATCACGCGAAGACTTTGAAAAGGTTGTTAAACAAAAAGACATGATTGATGAACGAGGTTTTGTCGTTAAGCCTAATGAACAATTACGTATTAGAGAATTCTTAGATAAGAATATCTACTCTGACTCAATGTTAAATAACATTATTGGTGCGGTAGCCTTCTATTCATGGGTTAAGGAACATGTTGATATCGTGAGATATAACCAACAATTCTATCAAGCGGTTGATGTTCCTGACTTTGCGGAAAGATTAGTAAATATTGAACTATTTGCCCCTGAAGAAGATCGCCCAATCATGTTTGCCGCTTTACAAGAGGCGATGGATAACCGTTTATCTGGTTCTATTGCGACAATTAGATTCCATCGTAGTGATGGCGGTCTCATGTCCTTTAGAATTCATTTCTATTATCTAGGTCAAAAAGAAGGCAGAGAGTTGTTCTATGGTGCGGCCTATAATGATAGCGAACTTGCTAACTTAAAGGAAGTTAAAGACTTAATCACTGAATATTCCACTGATAACATGATTCTTGTCAGTGTTATAAACAAGAAGTTTAGATTCAATGTTATCTCACATACTGTGAGCGACTTATTAGGTATCACTCCGTCAGAGCTTGAAAAAGAACTTAATGACTCCTCATTCATCAAGCGCTGCGTCAATCCAAAAGAGATGGCTGAAATTAATAAAGAAGCTCTTAAGCTTGCGGGTAAGCATAAGGAATTTAATAAGATTGTGACAGTCTATGATAAAGACAATAACAAAGTTAAGATCAATGTTGAGTTCCTCTGCGTTGCTGATGATGCGGATAACGTTGCTTACATCTTAAAAGCTCAACCAATAGAAAAATAAGTATCGACACTAGTCGGTACTTTTTCAAATATTTGTCATAAGTTTCAATAAATAAGCCCTTAAAGTAATATTACTTTTTATAATGAAAAGTAGATTATATAAAGGTGACCAGTATGAAAAAGAAGAATTACATGCCTAAAACGCCGAAAGAAAAAGGCTTATTTGTCGGTGCGATTATTTGTATAGTCATTTTTATCCCCTGCCTTATTTTTATAATGGAAGGTATCGGTATTATTCCTTTTTTAATTATCGCTATACTCGCTATCGTTGGTGGTATGACATTAGCGTTTTACGCTAAAAAGATCATCGATGCTAGACTTAAAGAAGAAGGCGACTTGGAAGAACAGTCAAAGGTTGAAGAACCCGTTAAAGTTAAAGAACTAGAGCCAGTTAAGGAAGAAGTAATTCCTGAATCCGCTCCTGTTCCAGAAGTCGTTGAACCAGAACCAGTCTTTGAAGAAGAACCCGCTCCTGTTCAATCAGTAGAAAAGAAAAAGCCTAATAAAGCAGTCTTTGCGGTTATTATTCCAATTATCGCTGTTGTTTTAGTGGCCGCTATTGCTATTCCTGTTACCATTCATTTTGTTAACACCAATAACAATGCAGAAATCAATGATGGTAGTGGCAATAATAACAACAATGGTGGTAAAGCGTCATTCAACATTACTTCTACAACCCGCTATGAAGAAACTAGCACCGATCGTGTTGATGGCTATCAATTCGAACCAAATAAAGACTATATTCAATATAGATTTATCAGACATGGTGATGCCTATTATGTTGAATGGATTGAACATGGCACATGGACATTTGATGCTTCAACAGGTTTCGTAAATGCTGTCTGTACCACATATGAGACATGGGACGATTATACAAACTCATGGAACAATAATACTTATTCAGAAGGTGCTTCTAATGCTCAAAAGAGTTTTAAAGTCGCTAACGACACAACATTGTATTGGAATGGCAATAGTCAGTTTGTCATTAAAAAGGTTAGTGGTTTCACCCATCCAATCGTCAAATATAATGGTCAATAAGAATTTTTAAAAACCAACGACACCAAAAAGTGTCGCTTTTTGTTGCGCTAATCTTGTTAAAATAGGATTATATATGTGCGCTTATAATTTTATTTAGCAGTTATCGCTAATTAATACGTCTAATAAGTGAAAGGAATTACAAACCATGAATCAAAAAGAAAATAATATTCAAGCAGCCTTTATATTGTCTATTGTCGCTCAAGGCATTTTACTCTTATTCATTATTGTTCCAGGATATATCTCTATTCCAGGCGGAACACCAACAAGAGGTTTATTACTCTTAACATATTATCCCGCTCCATTAATCTTAGGCATCATTGCTTCATGCATGATTAGAGTCTCTTCATTAGAGGATGTTGGTACTAAATTTAAAGCCTATCGTATTGTCGCTAGAGTTCTTTCAATTATTGCCATTGTCGTTAGTGCGATCATCGTATTTGTTAACTTTATTCAATTCGTATTTCATTTTTAAAACAATCTATTGAAAAATATGCATAAGGCAGTCTTTGTTACCAAAACAAGACTGCTTTTTTTGCGATTTTGTCTTATAAAATGAAAATTTTATAAATATCTTTTGCTTTGCTGCGCGCATACGTGTAGTCTTTTAACTGTTGAAGAAAGGAAACGGAGTATGAAAAAATCTATCAAAACCGTGTTACTAAGCTTAGCATTGGTGGGCACTCTTGCAGGTTGTGACTTTGGTCAAAATTCAACAAGTAGTGTGACACCATCAAGTAATAGTGACACATCCCTTACATCATCCACTAGTTCAAGTGAAACTAGCTTACCAAGCTCTAGCTCAATTTCTAGTTCAAGTGAATCTAGCTCAGTAGTGACAAAAACCGACATCGTTTTAACCGCTGAAAAAACAAATCTAGATGTCAATGAGAGTGTGACAATTACCTCTAACGTCGAAGGCGTGACTTACTCAACAGTAGAAGGCGCTTCCGTTAACGCTGGTGTTTTCAGTGCCACTAAGGAGGGCACATTTGTTGTGACCGCCCATAAAGATGGCGATTATAACGATGGTACAATTACCTTCACTGTGACATTTGCAAAGACCGCTAACAAAGTTAAGGCTATCTTAAAAACAATGAAAGAAGGCCAAAACTTCACTGTAACCGCTAATAACTTATTAGGTGTTAACAAAATCTATAGAACGGAAAACTATTTCTTTGATGCCCAAAGTAATGAAGGACAAGCCTTATTTACTAACATCATTCCAAATACTGAGTTCGATAAAGTTGCTCACTATATCAAATTAGTGAATAACGAACTCATCATCGGTAACGATATCGTTTATCAAAATAGCAATGGTGAAGGTGTCATCGCCACTGACTTATATGATACAGATGGCTTACACTATGTTGATGTTGATGCATTAACATTTGAAGAAAATAACGGTGTTTTCTATACCACAGATAACAACACAATCGTTGCTATGTCCGCGATTGTTGGTTCTGAATATGTCTTATATGCTGATAAAATCGAATTCAGTTTCGATAAGAACTTTGATTTAAATGCTAGAGTCATTTACATCAATCCAGAAACAAACAAAATTGATGAAGAAAGCACTAATGCTTTTGGTTATATCAAATTCTCTGACATTGGTAAAACAGTGGCCCCAGTCGTGGATGAAGCTATTAAAAATGTCACTGTCAGTGAAACAGGTATGAGTGAAGAAGTTGCTTCTTCCTTCATGCTTACTAAAGCACACCTCAAAGCCACAATTAAACAATTCGTTGGTGAAACAGTTACTGTTTTAGGCACAAGTGAATACCACTTCGATGAAAAATACTTAATCGAAGATAAAGTAGTGAGAGGCACAACCATCCATAACTTCTATGAAAAGGATGAAAGTGGCAACGCTAACTATGTTGGCATTGGTCCAGACAACAAACTTGTTAAAACAAATTATGGAGAATGGGATTCATTCACCTTCCCATTTGCCACTTTAACATTAAGTGATTTCAGACAAACAACTGCACACACATATTCTTATATGGGTTATAACTCCAATGCTGTTGCTAAATATTTAGCGTGGGCTAACATTGGTGATAATACCCTTGCTTATATCACCGCTAAAGAAGAAAACGGTAAAATTGCTTCCTTCACCTGCGAAACAGCTAACCAGCTCTATAACATCGGTACAGATGATGCCCCAGTTTATAAATATGGTAAATACGTCTTTGAAATTGAAGTCTTACCATATGAAACAATTGTGGCTCCAGCCCCATTTGAAGCGGATGCTGATACAACAAGAGTTAAAGCGTATATGGATGAATTAACTGAAAGTGGTGCTAACTATACCTTAATGATTGGCGATCACTCTTCACCAAGTGACTTAATTACAATCAAAGTCACAGAAAAAACTATCTTAATTAAGAATTACAAAAATAAAGAAACAACCTATAAGGGCTATCATGTCTTAGATGATGGTGTGATTGAGTTCTCCGCCACTAATAATGGTCAAGCAACAACAGATGATGCATCTGACGATACCGCTACCGCTAAATTCGTTAAAGATGTTGAAATGGCGGAAGGTCAAACCTTAGCCTCATTATTAGGCCTTAACATTGCTCCTGAAACAATGAAGTTCGATGAAGATGGCAACATCATCTTTAAAGATGGTGTCTTAAATGGTGGTAAAGGCTTATTCAATGACTTCTATTGGAAAGATAGCGCTATGGATGGCACAATCAAATTCACCATTTATGGTGATCACATCAGTTCCATCAACTTCAAATATGCTGATGGTTCTACAACTGCTCAATATGCTCAACTCTTTATGTATGGCACAACTGGTTTAACATCTAATTTTGAAAAAGATTTAGTTGCTAAATTAGCCACAATTAAAGATGCTCCACATCCAACATCATGGGCAGAAGAATCACCTGCAGCTTATGAAAAAATGGTTACCTTATTAGGCGAAGAATTAGCCGCTATTATTCCTTACATCTACGATGAAACTGTTAGTGGTTTCTTCGATGGTGGTACACTCAGTTCTAGCACAACATTAAGAATCAAATTAACAGATAATAAAACACTTTCAGATGCATATCGTAGTGCTTTAACACAAGCATGCGTTGATGCTGGCTTTACCAAAGCATCTAACATCAGTGCAAAACTCACTGTTGGTAACAAAATATTAACTGTTGGCACTTTAGCCTCACAAGTAAGCATCATTTATAAGAACGCTTAATATGAAGAAACTATTACCATTAATTTCATTATTAGTGCTTACTGCTTGCTCAAATTCAATTTTGAGCAGCAGTGGTAATAGTGACTCATCTTCATCTATTGAATCTACTTCCAGTATGAATAGCACATCCTCTAGTGACAGCACATTAAGTAAAACGTCCAGTTCTAGTAGCAGTATTTCTAGCTCATCTTCTAGCAGTTCCATAGAAGTACCACCTACGCCTAGTGAGTTATTTGATTCATTTCATGAAAAACTAGGCTTAAAGAATTCCACCTTGATTGATGAAAATTACATCGAACAAAAGTTCATTGAAGGTAATATTCTAACCAATCATTACTTTGGAAAATTCGCAGAACAAGGTGATGATGGATATTGCAAATATCTTGACCAAGGCCTATATCATTTCAATTTCATTGAGGATGGTATTGAAATAGATAGATGTAAGACAGTCAGTAACGACATTGATATGTGTGAATTCTTCTATACAACATATGACTTGAAAGACTTTAAATCTAAATGGAAGAAGACCACTGATGACTTCATCTATACATCCACTGAAAAAGAAATCAGTGTCCTTATCGCTGAATTAGATGGACAAGGCAGTTTAGCGGAAGGCAGTGATACATTCACAAGCAAATTAACTCTTGCTAGTGATGGAAAGTCCGCTAAATATGAAACAACTGCTATTTCTAATGATTTTGGAACATTCCAAATGAGCTTCACAGTTAAGGATTTAGGAACAACAACACATGAAAGTGTGACTAATTATTTAGCGAATGCTCCTAGATTAGAAATCACTAATGAATTCCCTAGTGAAGTTAAAACTGCTTTAAATAGCATGTTTGCCATGGACATCAATGCGCCTGCAGGCACAAGTTATGCTCACGATAGTTATGTGACCTATAACAATGACAAAATAGTTCAACAAATCTTCTATGAAGACTTCCTCGCAGGAGATCAAGTTAGTAACTATCGTTCATATTTAGAATCTCTTGGCTTTACATTATCTAATATCACAACTGAAAAAGATGATTTAAAGAAATTAGGCTACGTGAGATATTACTATGAAAAAGTAGTGGGTTCAGAAACGTTATTCGTTGAATTATATTTTGTTCCAAAGATTCAACTAGATACGTTCGAGCAATCATTATTCCCTAATGGTATCTTGCATTTAAGATTCATTAGACCAACTGACTAAAACAATAACGGGGTTACAAAATCCCGTTTTTTGTTACATACCAGTCAAGAATTTTTTAAAAAATATTTTTCAATTGTCATCAATTCTTTTTTGAGTTTTCTTCTGCGTACACATATACACGCTTAAAAATCGCGTTATACTAAAAGTACAAATGGGAACTCTATCTAAAATTTGGAATGGTTTTTTAAACATTTTTGGTTTACGCAAAAAATCAAAATACGTTAAGAACTATTTAAATGAAGCAAACATGAGATCTGCGATCTTTATGTCTGTTGTTATTTTCGTGTTGGAAATTTGGCTTATTTTAAGACAAACCCACAAATACATCGTTCCAACATTAATGGATCCAGCGAATACTTATTCGCCTTTCCGCGTTATTTTCCAAAACACTTCGAACTTCTTCTTATTGATGTCGATGGGTTTTGCGATGTTTTTCTATTCAGTTCAGTACGTTAGCAAAGTAAGAAGCTTAAAACGATTAGTGTGGACACTTGTCTTCGCTGGTTTTTCTCTTGCTATTTGTGCTTTGATGCCATTAGAGTTCTACTACAAATCAATTAAGTTCAACACTGATGTTAATACGATTAAAGGTATCTTTAAGATATTCTTCTATGTTTCAGTTATTCTCTTCGATATTGGCATGATTTTTGCCTCTATTTATCGATATAAGGGTGGTAAACGTGCTTCATTAAGCTCCGTCATGGTCATTTCCTTATTCGCCTTTGTCTGTTTGATGTTTGGCGTGATGGTCTCCTATGGTGACTTCGTGAGTGTTAAGGCGGTTAAAGATGCCGCGGGTAATGTTGTCTATATGCCAGATGGCAGTGGCAATGTCATGTATGAAAATAAAGAAATTATTTGCTTCTTGATGTTCACAATTTACATTGGCTGCTTATTAATCTGGAACCCAATTATTTCCATTGGTATCTTAGGTACCTTATTCTTGGGCTTCTATTTCGCCATTAAGGGCGCTGCTAACTTCGGGCAAAGAAGATTCCCAGAAGGTGACGAAGTCAACTATCTTACATTTGTTATTTCTTTAGCGATGGTGTGTATATCTATCTATAACCAACGTATTTCTGAGGCTAATAAAGATGAAGAGCTAGAAGAGTTAGCCACTAAAGATAAACTCACAGGCTTATTATCTTTTGAATATTTCACCTTACAAGTTAGACAAAAAATCGCTGAATATCACATCGAACGTGGTAACAGTGTTTATCTATTTATTAACATTACAAACTTCAAAGTCTATAACGACCAAAAAGGTTTTAAAAAAGGTAATGAGTTCTTAAAGACAGTTGGTCAGATTATTTCCGATGTCTTTAATGAGAATTCATTAATCACCCGTCAATCTGACGACCACTTTGTTGTCTTTACCATTAACTTAAAAGTCCAAGATAAGATTTTTGAAGTGGCTAGACGAGTGGAAGAAACAGATCCAGAAATTAAACCTAGTATTAAAGTTGGTGCAGCGGAAGTCTATGACCCAAGAGAAGATCCTCACTATGCCGTTGAAAAAGCCCGCTACGCATATGCGGAACTTAAGCGTATGTCTACTACAAAAATCATCCTCTTCTACGATGACAAGATGCATGATAACTATTTGATGAACCAATATATCGTTACTCATATTGACGAAGCCATTAAAAATGGCTACTTAAAAGCCTATTATCAACCAGTTGTCTGGTCTAAAGGTAGAACATTATGTGGTGTTGAAGCTTTAGCGAGATGGATTGATCCTAAATATGGTTTTCTCTCTCCTGGTAAATTTATTCCAGTATTAGAAAACAACCAACTTGTCTATAAATTAGATAAAGAAATATTAAGAATCGTCTGTGCTGACATTCGTCATAATATGGATAAGGGTTTACCAGTTCTTCCAGTCTCTATTAACTTCTCTAGAGCGGACTTTGGTATTATTGATATCGTAGAAGTCGTTAATGAGATTGTTGAACAATATCAAGTCCCACATGAATTATTACACGTTGAAATCACTGAAAGTGCTTTAACTAACGAAGTTGATTTATTAAAGAACACAATTAATAGATTACACGCTAAAGGATTTGCGACATGGCTTGATGACTTTGGTAGTGGTTATTCTTCATTCAATGTCTTAAAAGACTTTGACTTTGATGTTTTAAAGCTTGATATGGCTTTCCTCGTGGGTTTTAATGGCAACGAAAAAGCTAAAGCTTTAATTAAATCCGTTATTTCTCTTGCGGACCAAATTGGCATGAAGACCCTTTGTGAAGGCGTTGAAACCGATGAACAAGCGAAGTTCTTGGAAGAAGTAAGCTGTGGCCGTTTACAAGGCTATTTATATGGTAAGCCTCTTTCCTATGATGAACTATTAGAAAAGATTCAAAAAGGCGAATATAGTATCGCGGATGAAAAAATCAATTAGAAGCGGTCATTAAGGTCGTTTTGATTGTTATTTCATTTAAAGATGAAATACTTTATAATATTCATGCGTTAATAAACATTATTGATATTTAATAAGCGAAAGGAATTATTTAATATGCAACAAGTAAGCATCAGAAATAAGTGGATTTCTTTAAGAGGTGGCTCCTACGTTAAGGACATGGAAGAAAGAGATGTCTTTTATGTGAAAGGCAAATTCTGGACTGTCACTAGAAAGAAATTCGTTCAAGACATGGAAGGTAACTTACTATACACAGTAAGAAACAAATTCTGGACATTCTTTGTGAAAAAAGCCATGGTCTATGATAAAGATGGTAACCAAGTAGCGTTCATTAGAAGGAAATTCTGGTCTGTCCATGACCGTTATTTCGTTCAATCTTCATTAGGTAATTTAGAAATTACTGGAAATATTTTAGGATTCGATTATCATATTATCCTTGACGGTAAAGAAATCGGACACGTTGCAAGGAAGATTTCTTTAAGAGATTCATTCGTCTTATCTTTAGAAGATGGCTATGACTTATCGTTCTTTGTGGCCTTTGTGATTGCGATTGATAACATCACAGACCAAAGAAACGCTGAAGCGTCAAGCAGCTACTAATATGGCAAGAATTAAACGTTATTGTGGTAATTACATCCTCGAAATTAATGGGGATAAAATTCAAGAATACTGTGGACCATATTTGTACCAAATCAGTAATGGAAAGCTACAAAAATACTGCGGTAATTATCTTTATGATATAAGCACTGATAAAATCCAACGTTATTGTGGTAATTATCTTTTAGTGTTTGATGGTAGAAGAATCCAACGTTACTGTGGTAACTATATTGCCGAAGTTGAAGGCAATAGAATCAAACAATACTGTGGGCCATATCTCTATGAGATTGAAGGTTTTCTCAGCAATGAGCAAATGAAGGCGTTAATCGCCATCTTATTTGCCTAAAAGGAATGATTATGAACAAATACATGAAAATGGCTATTAACGAAGCCAAAAAAGGCATTAGAAATGGACATGGTGGTCCTTTCGGTGCGGTGATTGTTAAAAATGATGAGGTTATCGCTAAAGGGCATAACCAAGTTGTTAAAAATAACGATCCAACTTGTCATGGTGAAATCATGGCAATCCATAAAGCCTGTAAGAAATTAGGCACTTTTGATTTAAGCGGTTGTGAAATCTACACAACTGGTGAACCATGCCCAATGTGTATGGCCGCGATATTATGGGCCAATATTGATAAGATCTATTATGGCTGCAATATCTTAGATACCGAAGAAATCGGTTTCAGAGATAAGAAGTTCTATGAACAATTTGAAAATCGTGAACAATTAATTCACGAATTAGATCGTAAAGAATGTCTCAAATTATACGGGGAATACAAGCGTATTAGTGATAAGGTTAATTATTAATGAAAAGATTTTTCACCGACTTAGGCAAAGGCATTAAGTCTGTTTTTAAAGGCCCTGCCTCTAAAGACAACTTATTCGCATTAGATAATCGCGTGCCAATTGGTAGTGCGATTCCTTTCGGTTTGCAGCATATTTTAGCGATGTTTGTCGCTAATATCACCCCAATCATTATTGTCTTTGCCGCGATTGGTCTATTAGACAGTCAATTAGGTGTTCAAGCTTTATTAGGCGCAGTCTTTATGGCGGGTATTGGCGCGATTGCTCAATTATTAATAGGTGTTAGATTACCCGTTGTACTAGGCACATCATTTACCTTTGTACCAGTATTATTAACTATCGGTACAAGTACCGCTGCATCTAGTGATCCAGTAACGGCTTATTATACAATTCTAGGTTCCATTATATTTGGTGCCTTATTTGCGATAGTCTTCTCACTCTTTTATAGATGGTGGGGCAAGCTCATTAAACCAATCGTTCCAGCGATTGTGGTCTTAGGTGTTGGCCTATCTTTATTGACCAGTGGTGCGAATAGTTTTTTAGGTGGCACAACTATCATCACAAATATCATTAATACAGGGGAAACTGGTACACCTGTCGCTTATTTTTGCTATATCATCGTTGCTTTAGCGACATTAATTACTTCATTATTATGGTCAATATTCATGACAGGTGTATGGAAAAATCTTAACGTAGTCGTCGGTATTATTGTGGGCTATATTTTGAGCTGTTGCTTCCCTGGCATGATTAATTTTAATGGTCTTGCGATTACTGAATTTGTGGGCTCACATGGTGTCATTGATTACCCACATTTAATCAATATCACTCGAATTAGATTTGAACTTGTGCCATGTATCTTAACTTCAATCTGCTTTATTGCCACGACAATAGAAGCTATCGGTAATACCGATACAACTGCGAAGATTGCTTTAGGAAGAAAAGCCACTGCTCGTGAAATTAATGGTGGTCTTATCATCTATGGCGCTAATAGCGCGATTGCCGCTTTGTTCGGTGCTTTCCCATTAACAATTTACGCTCAAAACGTTGGTATTGTTTCACAAACCAAAGTGACAAACCGTTTCACTATTTTCTTAGGCGCAGCATTCTTAGTCATTGCTAGCTTCTTCCCACCAATTGCTAATTTCTTATTCACCATCCCTGATGCTGTTATCGGTGGTTCAATGGTCATCTTATTTGGTTCCATTGCCATTATCGGTATGAAATCTATTTCAGAAATTGGCTGGAGTGATAAAAATATCACAATCACCGCTTTAAGTATTTGTCTTGGCTTTGGTATGACAATCGCAACAGTCACCGTAGGTGGTGGTACTGCTATGTCATTAGATCTCTTTGATAAATTAGGAGTCGGTTGGTTAGAAGACATGTTATCTAATAACGTACTTAATATGTTTATCATTGCCTTCATTCTTTCTTGGATTCTTCCAGATGATATGCAAATCCACTTATTCCATAAGAAAGAAGAGAATCAATCAAACTAAAATAAACAAATGGACTAGGAATGTAACCTAGTCCTTTATTGTGCTTTTTAATACCAGGTGGTATTATTTTTCATATGAAAATTGGAATTATTGGTGCGGGTGCCTCTGGCGCTTATCTAGCGATTAGACTTAAGGAAAACAATCCTTCTTTTGACATCACTTTAATTGAAAGAAACGATAAGATCCTTAAAAAAGTCTTAGTCACTGGGAACGGCAGATGTAACTACGCGAATATGGGTGACTTAATAGGTAAATATAATAATGAGCTCGCTAATAAGTTACTTAAAGAATTCAAACCACAAGATATAGTGGCTATTTTCGATAAGTACGGCATCCATCCAACTTATCTAGATGAATTAGTCTTCCCAACTTCAATGAGCGCGCAAACGGTCGTTTTAATGCTTTCTAAAAAGATTGAAGAATTAGGCATTAAAGTCAAACTTAATGAAAGCGTCATTGATTATCAAAAGAAAGATAATAAGTTCTACGTTAAAACTAATGAGAATGAATATATCTTTGATAAGTTAGTAATTTCCGCTGGTGGATGTGCTTATCCACAGCTAGGAACAGATGGCACATTATTAGATATCTTAAAAAAGAAAGGCTATAAGATTGAAACCTTATCACCTTCTTTAAGCCCAATTAAAACAAAAGAAAACACTAAAAAGATTTCTGGTCAACGTGCTAAAGGCAGAGTCACATTATTAAATAATAATGAAGAAGTCTATAAGGAAGATGGAGAAATCTTATTTAAGGATGATGGAATAAGTGGCATTGTTATCTTAAATATGTCAGCGAGAATCAATCGTCTAATTGATAAAAAGAATATCAAATTAGTGGTGGATTTAGCCCCTAATTCCAAAGTGATTAAACAAAATCAATATTATGAATATGTCGCCCCAAAGATCGCGGAATATCTATTAGCGAATAATTTAGATATCCGTCATCTAGTTTTCACATTCAAAGATTTTTATGAATATAAAATCGCTGAAGTGAGCCATGGTGGTCTTTCTTTAAGTGAAGTTAATGATTCACTAGAATCAAAGAAAGAAAACGGTCTATATTTCACTGGTGAAGTATTAGACATTGATGGCATGTGTGGTGGCTATAACTTAATGTTTGCGTTCGCGTCCGCTGAAAAAGTGAGTAAAGCTCTAGGAGAGTAAGTATGTATCAACATGAATTTATTATTTCTAATAACGATGTCGATTATCGTTTTACCTTAAAACCCGCTAATCTATATCGTTTATTTCAAGACGTTGCCTTGAAGGCAACAGAATCAGTGGGTTCTGATTCTATTTCTTTATCTAAAAGAGGCATTGACTGGGTCATTACTAGAATGGATGTGGAAATAAGTAGATTGCCACGCTGCAACGAAAAGATTACAGTTTGCACCTATCCTGGTAAAGATATGGCAATGTTATATCCGCGTTACTTCTTCATCAAAGATGAAAACAATAACGTTATCGTAAAAGCCTCATCAATTTGGGCATTAATAGACGCTAAAACAAGACGAGTGGTAGTTGATAAAGATGTCATTAATAAACTTCCACCTGAAACAAGTGAATATGAATTACCTTTACCAAGTAAAATCGTCGCTAGTGAAGATAATATCCAAATCGAAACAAGAAGAATTCACTATAGTGATTTAGACTTCAACTGTCATATGAATAATGTTCGTTATGTGGAATTATTAATGGACACTCATGACTTTGAATTCTATAAGACACATCGTCCAAGTTTCATTTCCTTAAATTACATTAAAGAAATCAAAGAAAACGAAACAGTCACTGTTTACAGTGATAGAAATAATCCTGAAACCATTGAAGTCAAAGTCGATGGTGGAACTTCCTTCTTAGGAAAAGTCACATTCGTAGAAGAATAAAAAAGGAGCTGAAGCTCCTTTTGTTTTGAATTACTTGATGTGAAGTTTCCAATAATCTGGAAGTTCAATTTCAGGTCTTTCATAAGTTAAAGACAAGGATTCATACTTCGCGGCTTGTGAATTTGAAAGTGCTTGATATTCATAGCCCACTAAGAAGTTTCCAAAGAACTCCATTTTATATTTGATTTCACTCACAGCGATATTGTTCATATTGATTGGGCTTTTCGCAACTGAAGTTGTTTCTAAGATTAAACTTCCTTTTCCTCTTGAAGCATATTTCACAGTGTGGTTGAAATTATCATCTTCGATAAATTCAAGGAATTTATTGTAATCAGAGAAGCGATTATAATAATTGCCCATCGCTACTTCAATATAGCGCTTAAAGGATACTGACATACTACCAGCGCTAAATGCTGTTTCTTTTTCCGTATATGCAATAGTGTAAAGTGCATCTAAATCTATATCATTCTTTGAGATAAATAAAACATTACCATAGTCATTTGTTTGCTTATGTATTAAAAGGGTATCAAGTCTCGCTCCAATATTATTGTCACGTTCAGTAAAATAACGCTCAATATCATCAATGTTTTTATACTCGATATCATATGTGTCTACAGTGGTTCTTTTCTCTTTTTGATCATAAAAGTATTCTTTTGTTTGACCACGGAAAACAAAATCGCCTCTCTTCAAACATTTTTTACTATCCCAACGATCATACTCAACGATTAAACCATCTGTTAAAGAACGAGCGGTTTCT
This sequence comes from uncultured Caryophanales bacterium, assembly GCA_946404585.1. Lineage (GTDB taxonomy): Bacteria > Bacillota_I > Bacilli_A > RFN20 > CAG-826 > RUG14515. Next base: position 21,607 of record CAMJEC010000001.1, on the reverse strand, counting down.
TTATCGATATCATGAGCTTCTGGTATTTCAACAGGCACAAACGGTTTGATTGTTTGAAGAGCGTACTTAACTTTGTTAGAGCCACAAGACACTAATAGAAGAGAAGAAGCAAGCAATAACATTATTTTTTTCATAGGAGCACCTCATTCATTCAATAAGTGTAAGTAAATACGTAGTGTATATCAATATTTTTTAAAAAAAGAAGCGACATATTTGAAGTGAACCCCAAAACGGACACACTTCAAAAAAAGACCTAAAGACAGGAATCGTTAAAGGTTCCTGTTTTTTAGTCTTGTTGAGTTATAGAAAGCAATCCATTCTTCTACCAGTTGAATGTAATGCTCTAAAGATGTGATATTATTATTGTACAAAGTCTCCTTTTTAAGGATTCCGTGCCAACTCTCCATTGGAGAATCATCAATAGGTGTACCCTTTCGGCTCATTGAAATAAGCACACCTTTGGAAGCACAGATGGCTTTGTATTCATTGGATGTATACTGGAACCCTTGATCACTGTGAATGATGAGCCCATGTACATCCTTTTCTATTTCTAAAGCTTTGGTTAGAGTATCAATCACTATCTTGATGTCGTTTCTTTTTGAGATTTGATACGCTACAACACGACGATCATACAAATCGATAATTGTTGATAGATATGCTCTTTTGTTTCCCCACGTTAGATAAGTGATATCTGTACACCATATTTGATTGAAACCTTTGGTTTTGAATTGTCTTTTCACTAGATTCGGCTGGATATTTTCTTCTAAACGCTTCGCCCCATAATTTGGTCTGATTCTTCTTATATATTCGGGTTTGAGATTATATTTTTTCATAATTCTCGCCACTTTCTTGTGATTAAACTTAACACCATATTTAATCCATAGACCTTCTTTCACCCTACGATATCCATATGTACCTTTGCTTTCATCGAAGATTTCTTTAATAAGTAGATATTCAAAATAATCAGGATCTTCTTTGTTACGATACTTGTAGTAAGTTCTACGAGATACCGCTAAAGCTGCACATAGATTGGATAATTTGTAATCATTTATATGAATAGTTATAAATGTTACTTTTTCTCTCGTCGTGCTTGTAAGAAGGCCTGGTATTTTTTTAAGATTTCATACCTTTCTTTGTAGTCCTCTAACGTTAGATCCTGGGCTTTCTTCCTGCCACTATTACCTTTCCAATGGTTAACAGTTACATCAATGCCTTTTCTTGTTTTTCTTACCCACGTTTCAATAGTTTTACAAGAAACGCCATATTTCTTTGCTAAAGTCTCATAACCATAGATTCCATCAAAATACTCTTTGAGTATCTTCTCCTTAAATTCTGGAGAATGCTTTTTAAACTTTTGACCTTTGCTTGCCATATAAAAACCTCCTAATGCAATTTTACACTAGGAGGTCTTTTCTTTTTCTTGTGAACTAAGAGGGGTTCAGTTCAATTATCGCTTCTGTTTTTATTGATTTTTAATATTTATTTTAAGACAACCTTATGGAAGGCTTTTTTACCTTTCTTGATTTTGATTGGTTCCGCTAAATCGGCTCTAGTGATTCTTAAGTTAACATCACTAACCTTATTGCCGTTAAGCGAGATACCACCTTGATCAATAAGTCTTCTAGCTTCACCCTTAGAAGCCGCTAATTTAGTTAAAACTAATAAATCTAATAAACCGATATCATTTTCAAGTTCGATTTCAGTGGTTGGCATATTAGCGTCATCACCTTCACCTGAGAATAATGCACGTGCAGCTTCTAATGCTTTTCTTGCTTCTTCTTCACCATGTACCAATTTAGTGATTTCAAAGGCTAAGATTTCTTTCTTTTCATTGATTCTTTCACTTGGCCATTTTGCCATTTCTTCGATTTCTTCAATTGGTAAGAAAGTAATCATCTTTAAGCATTTATCGACATCAGCGTCGTTAACATTTCTCCAGTATTGGAAGAATTCATATGGTGATGTTTTATCTTTATCTAACCAAAGAGCACCGTTAACGGATTTACCCATTTTCTTACCTTCACTATTAGTCAATAGTGGAATAGTTAAGGCAAAAGCATCTTTACCAGTTTTCTTTCTGATAAGTTCAGTACCAGCGAGCATATTGCTCCATTGGTCATCCCCACCAAATTCCATATTGCAGCCATAGTGTTCATGTAAGTAATAGAAGTCATAGGACTGCATAATCATGTAGTTGAATTCTAAGAATGTTAAACCTTTTTCCATTCTTTGCTTATAGCATTCTGCGGTTAGCATCTTGTTAACGGAGAAACAAGCACCAACATCTCTTAAAAGTTCAACATATTTTAAACCTTTTAACCAATCAGCGTTATTGACACAAATGGCTTTATCTTCACCAAATTCAATGAAGCGACCAATTTGTTCTTTGAATCTTTCACAGTTATGAGCGATTTGTTCTTCGCTAAGCATCGCTCTCATATCTGTACGACCACTTGGATCACCCACTAAACCAGTGCCGCCACCTAAGACGACGATTGGCTTATTACCGGCTAATTGTAATCTCTTCATTAAGACTAAGGTCATAAAATGACCTGCATGGAGAGAATCCGCTGTTGGGTCAAAACCAATATAAAATCTTGCGCCACCGTTATTAATGAGTTCTTTAATTTCAGGTTCATCAGTAACTTGGGCAATTAAACCTCTTCTTTGTAATTCTTCGTAGATTTTCATTTTGAATATCTCCTTTTAGTAAAAAACCTCTATTCCAAAAAACGGAACAGAGGACGATTAAACGTGGTACCACCTCTATTTAGATAACTCTCACAAGCTATCCCTTAGTGTGTCTTTGACACTTCGCTATTTCGGGCGAACCCGTCATTCCCTACTAAATGGTTCAGGAAGCAGCTCCAGAATGTATTCCCCTTAACTAGTCTATGGTCTTACAGCAACCGGCCACTCTCTAGAAGACATCATTAAGCGTACTTGTTTCCTTCAACGCTTTACCAAGTAAGTATATCAAAGCAGTATCTTAAAATAAAGATACATATTGAAAGCATAATTGATTATATATAAATTCTTATATAAAATATAAAAGTTAAGATATGGACAAAAAGAAAAACAAGCAGCAAAAAGTACCAAAAGCAAAATTGTTTTCATTCAAATACATCCTTTATGATTTAGTGAAATGGTTTGGTTTTTGGCAAACAATGATTTGGTATCGTATCAAAAAGATCTACGATGGACCAGAAGCTAAAAAGAGAATCAAAGGTGGGGCATTCATATCTTCTAACCACGTTGGTTTCTCTGATCCATTTATCCTACTAACAGCGTTCTTATCAAGAAGATTACACTTTGTTTTCATGACTGAATTGATTAAGAATAAATTCACTGCTTGGATTTATAAAAACGTCTTCTTGTCATATCCAATCGATAGAGAAAAACCATCTTTATCCACGATGAAGTTTTTAAGTCAATATGTCGCTAATGGACACGTCTTAGGTTTATTTCCAGAAGGTCATATTAAAAGAGATGGTGAAGTTGATGCCTTTAAAGGTGGTATTGTCTTAATGGCCTATCTATCTGGTAAACCAATCATCCCTGTTTATCATCAAAAAAGAACTAGTATCTGGCATATGACTAGACTAGTAATTGGTAAACCATTTGATGTTAAAGAAAAGATTGGTCCAGTAATGAATCAAGCTAAACTAAATGAAGTCGCTAATGAATTATATGAATATGAGTTACATCTCCAAGAGATGTGTGAGGCAGGTAAAAAATGAAAATCTTATTAAAAAATGCACGTATCCTGACAATGAAAAATGATCAAATCATTGAAGGCAGTTTAGTGGTCAATAATAACCGCATTGCCTACATTGGTAATGATTATCAAAGCTATGGTCCTTTTGACCGTGAAATTGATTGTAAGAAAAATCTTTTAATGCCTGGTTTTAAAAACGCTCACGCTCATAGTGCAATGGTCTTCCTTAGAGGTAAAGCTGATGATGAACGTCAACACGAATGGCTGTTCAATACTTGTCTTCCTAGAGAAGAACATTTAATTCCTGAAGATGTTTACGCTCTTAATAAAGTGGCCTACCTAGAATATTTAACAAGTGGTATCACCGCGATATTTGATTATTATTTCTTCATTCCAATGATGGCTAAAAGCGCTGAAGACTTTGGCATTCGTTCGCTTCTTTTAGGAACATATGAACATGGTGTGACTTCTTTGGAACAAGAAGTTAATAATTATCGTAAATACAATGAAAATAAAGATAGCCTAGTTAGATTCTGCGTTGGCTTACATTCAGAATATACCGCTGACGAAAATAGAGTTGCTAAAACAAAAGAAGCAATTGAGATGACTCATAGCCCATTCTTTACTCACGTTAGTGAAACTAAAGGTGAAGTGGAAGGATGTATCCAAAGACACAATATGCCTCCTGCTAAATATTTATATGAAAACGGCTTATTTGCCTATGGTGGTGGCGGTTATCACTGTGTCCATCTCACTGATGAAGAAGCACAATTATTCAAAGATCATAATCTCACAATTGTGACATGTCCATGTAGTAACGCTAAATTAGCCTCTGGCATTGTCCCAATCACAAAATACTATAACATGGGCATTAATATTGCGATTGGTACGGATGGTCCTGCTAGTAATAACGGTTTAGATATGTTTAAAGAAATGTATCTTTTAGCCTCTTTCAATAGACTTCAAACTCAAGATGAAAAATTCATCCCTGCATTTGAATTTTTAAAGATGGCCACAGTCAATGGCGCTAAAGCGATGGGGCTTAATGACGCTGATGTCTTAGATGTTAATAAACTCGCGGATATTATCATGATTGATTTATCAAAACCAAACATGCAGCCACTTAATAACATCGTCACTAACCTTGTCTATGCTGGCAGTAAAGATAACGTCATCATGACAATGATTAACGGTAAGATTCTTTACGAAAATGGAAAATATAACATTAACGAAAGTATTGAAGACATCTATAAAGCGGCAGATGCTGCTAATGAGCGTTTAGAAAAAGCAGCAAAAAATGAATTATAAATACATTTTTGTGATAAGATAATTGTATGGCGTTAAAAAAGGGTTTTTGTACACATTGCAAAGGTGATGAAGATTTACGTATCTTTGATGTTAACAAAGATGCAGAGGTTTGCTATTGCCCAAATTGTATGGCGGCGATGCCTCCAAAAGAAGCTATCGCTAACTATAATGCTTTAATCGCTAATTATTTAAAGCATGCTTCAAAAGCTTTATTTGACTCCACACAATATTTAGAAGCATATCAAACATTTGCCCATATTATTGATCTTAATGAAACCATCAAAGTGGCACACTTTGGCCGTATCATTTCTATGGTGCATTTATCAACTTTAAGAAAGAGTAAAATTGAATTTGCTTTATCTCTTCATCGTCAAGAAGCACCTAAATGGTGCCACTACGCTGAAACAGTGGAAGAATATTATCATTTCTTATTACTCTTACTTGATGCTTTAGCAAGTTATGAAACACGTATCAAAAAGAGAATTACCACCCATGGTATCTATTATGATATGGATTGTGTCATTCTTTACCTGCAAAGAATCAAAGAAATCAAAGACTACAAAGAATTCGTCGCTCAAGAAGCTAAATACTTTGTAGATAACGGCAAAGAACAATTTAAAGACATCATTGGTATGGTTAACGTATCCATACATGCCTATGAAGAAGTCTATAACGATAAATATGTCACCGCGGATGGCTATACTTATCTATTCGCTGGTTTTGATAGCAATGGCTTACCATTAGTGAGCATCAAGGATTCCAATCCAAATGTTGACTTGCGTCGTCATAAAATTGAACTATATCCAAAGGATAATAAAAAGAGCAAGATTAAGGATGAAATCTATCCTAACAAGCTCCCAATGTTCCGTTTGTTTATGGCTTCTATCCCCGCCGCTTCATTCTTATTCACATTAGCGATCGTGGGTATTGTTTTCTCATTTATTATTACTAGCAGTGTCGCTAAAGCATTTATTCTTTTAGCCGCAGCATTAGCAATTCTAGCTGCCTTAGTGTTCTTTACCCTACACTTCACATGGAAGAATGCACTTAAGAAGAAGTATTATAACGGAATGAATCCGTTTATTCTTAAATAAGTTAATAACTTCTTAAGAGCTTTAGCACGGTGGCTGACCGTGTTTTTTTGTGCTTGGCCCATGGTGCCAAAGCATTCTTTAGTTTCATCACTAATAAAGATTGGGTCATAGCCAAAGCCACCTTCACCCATTTTTTCAGTGGCAATAGTGCCTTTAGCAATACCTTCAAAGATTAATGGTTTATCTTCAACATTAAGTAAAACGATATCACAAACGAATTGTGCGCTTCTATCATCTTTATCTTTTAAGTCTTCTAAGATTTGGGCTATAGCCTTATCATGTCCACCCATTTCAGAGGCATAACGCGCACTGAACATACCTGGGCGGTTACCTAAAGGAATGATTTCTAAACCAGAATCATCCGCGATAATAGGAAAAGATGTGACTTTTTGCACAGCTTTGGCCTTAATAAGAGCGTTTTCAGCGTAAGTCTTACCGTTTTCTTCAACATCTTCAACTTTAAGTCCTAGGTCATTTAAACCATAGACAACGATTTTATGTGGTGAGAGTATTTGTCTCACTTCTTGTAGTTTGTGTTTATTTGTGGTGGCTAATACAATTTCGTAATTCATGAATGTATTATAGCAATGTTTTATCTATAATAAGTATAAGGAAGTGATAAATATGTTTGATGTACCGTACGAAAAAATGGTTTGTGACTCTGATCTTGGTGATGGTGGACTTTATTTCTATAACGAATATATGGAATGGGTCTTAAGAAATTCCAACAGTGGTTTCAAAATCTATTACAAAGATATTCAAGATGTAAAAATTATCTACACAAGGAAAAAGGTTGTGACTGTCTATATGAATAATGGTAGTCATAGAAACCTCTATTTATATAAAGCGGACACTCTTAAACAACTCATTCACGCTGCCGTTGATAGAGTTAATGGTGTAGTGGATAATCAAGAAGTTCCTCAAGAACAACCTAAAGAAGATAACGTCGATGATCTTACCAAGCTTGAAAGATTAGCGAAACTTCATGAATCAGGCGCTCTAACCGATGAAGAGTTCGCTCAAGCGAAAAAGAAAATATTAGGCTAAAAAAAGAACAGGTTATAAACCTGTTTTTTCATGTCTGGAGCAAGTGACGGGAATCGAACCCGCATAATCAGCTTGGAAGGCTGATGTTCTACCACTGAACTACACTTGCGTAGCGAGAATGATTATATATCATCCTCACTTAACTTTTCAATAAACTATTGATTAATAAAAGCTAATAATTGGTTTTTGTTTTGATAGCCCATTCTGACATCAACACGTTGACCGTTTTTAAAAAGCATAAGTGTTGGAACAGCTTGGATACCAAATTGTGCGGCTACCGCACCAACTTCATCAACATCAACCTTTAAGATTAATGTATCAACTTCTTCACTTAATTGTTCTAAAACTGGTGAAAGCATCTTACATGGACCACACCAAGTCGCAAAGAAGTCCACTAAGACGGTGCCTTCTTTGATTAGTTCATAGAATTCATCACGACTACTCACATGTTTTAACATAGTTAATTCCTCCCTATATTGAGAATACGATCGCCGCGATAGCAGCGATGATGGCCAAGTGTAATGGATAGTAGAGATAACTTCCATACTGGAACCATTTTTTATTATATCCGCGGGCTCCGCTATAAAGCAAAATAAACGCTCCGCTAATAATTGAAATCAGTTGTACGTGGTAGATAACGCGCACGTAGATATATTGCTCAATGATATTTTGTACTAAGAAATAAAGAAGAGTTAACACCGCTAGAATAAGCGCGGAAACAATATTAACAGCAATCTGTTCAGTGCGTGTGCCTTTATATGTATCTGCATCAATACCAGAAGTATTGCTTTGAAACTTAAAGAATAATCTCACTAATAAATGCGCTAAATAGAATCCAATGATTAAAGCGATACCGAACCACCCATATTGTGTGCGTAAGAAATATGGGAACCATAAGACTTCTCCATAACAGCCACAATCATCAAATGTGGTGGCAATGAATGAGGCTATGCCATACGCTAAAGGTAAGATTGCAAGTAGTTTGACATACCATCTTTTATTCATCAAACAATAGACGGCTAATACACCTAAAAGTAGGTCAATAAAAATAACGCCTTCATAACGTAATCCAAGATTGAGTTCTGCTAAGAATGGAATAGTTTCTGTAGCCACAATAATAAGCGATATAGCGCTAGCCATAATGCCTAATCTTAAAGCATATTTTTTAAAGTTTTTCGTATGTAATACACCTTCTGTGGCCATAAAACAGAAAAGTGGTAGGGCAAGTCGACCAATATAACGGCAAGGAGTGATATCAAACATCACACCAACGTGATCAACAGTCATAGTTAAAATGGCAATTATCTTAAGCCAAAAACTACTGAGTAATAAAGGAAAACCACGCTTATTGTCCATTATCTAGCCACCATGATCATGATTATCGCAATTAAGTTATAGCACGCATGAGCGGTTATCGAACAAGCTGGACCACGTAATTCATAGGCTAATGTCAATATCAAACCTGATACCAAATAACTTGGTAAAGACCATAACTCTTCAACGATGTTTTCAGCTTCAAAAGTAAAGTGAATCATCGCAAAGATAACCATGGTGAGAATAAGGGCTAAATACTTATTAATTCTTCTTAAAAATGAATATAGACCAACACGGTACGTTAACTCTTCACAGATAGGGCCAACAATACCCATGATAAAAATGCCAATTAGAGGATAACTTTTTGCTATGGATTCAACGCCTTGTTGATTAATATTGTCAGCGGGCGTATGCCAAATAGATGTTAAAGCATTAATCAAGACACCTGCGGCCATAAGGGTGATCGCAAAAGCAAGACCATATATGTAGTCGATACCGTTATTGAATTTGCTAAGGAATAGCTTTCTTCGACTGAGAAGAGGAACCGCTAGTAAAGCGATGAGCATCGTGACATAAGTAAGGGTTAATAAAAGCGTGCTCTTAAACTGTGCATCAGAGGAATCAATCATTCTAATAAAAAATGCATAAAAGAATTCAGTAAAGAGCATACCGGCATAAGCAAAACCGATAATAAACATTGCTATTTGGCAAATTGGGTGTAAAAATACGGCTCTTTTTGGGACTCTATTGAGCTTATATAATTCATTACTATTATGGCATTCTGGACACTTTTGAAGTGTCGGATCGTGATAAGTCTCACAATTAGGGCATTTAATATCTTTAAATAACATTTACTTTCATTCCTAATGAAAAAATTATACACTAAAGACAGACGTAATTATAGCAATAACTTTTTTAAGTTATCGAAAGTATTCTCCCTATGCAAATAAATGTTCAACAAATTACCGCTTACTTCAACATTGCTCTAGTAGTGCTTTTTCTAGTCTTTATCGGCGGCACTCTTCTCGCAGCATTAAGGGGCTTTAGACGTGGTGTATGGAAATCCACCCATAACATGGTTTTCATGCTCACTCTTATCATTATTGCGTTTGTCACTTTGGATCCTGTTTGCAAATTTGTTGAAGGGTTTGACTTATCTAGATTTATTCATGGTTCCTTATTTATTAGGCAGCTTGATGATGGTGTAGAAACAATGGTGTACTACGTTCCAGTTACCACTGTTAAAGAAACCGCCGCAGAATTCGTCAAAGGTTTATACTTTGTCTATGACGTTTCTGCTTCATCAAGTAGCTTAACTAACTTTGCTTTTGCTATCGCAGAATCCGCTATTAAGATTGTCTTATTTATCGTTGATATCATCTTAATCCTTATCTTTGGTAATCTTTTCTCATTCATTACTTGGTATGCCATTGGTCAACATCTCATACCTAAGTTTGTGAGAACCACAGTTAAAGTTAGATGGTTAGGCGCTATAGAAACAGCGGTTACTTTTGTAGTAACTACTGCCTTATTCTTCACACCTCTAACATCTTTAGTTAATACACTCAATCAATCCTATCAAAAGAATAAACCAAATTCAGATAATGAAATCGTCATGAATGTTGGTAACTTTGTTGATGCTTATAATAACTCATTATTCGCTAAAATCTTATTCAACTGGACCGCTGATGAAAATGGTATGACTTTTGATACCAAATTCTTCTCCACCTTTACCACAGGTATTAGCGAAGATGTGTCCATTAGTTTATTAAAAGAATTCTCTAATGCTTCTAGCATTTTAGTGAACGCTATTTCTGGCATCACCAACGAAAGCGGCCAAGTTACTTATGATTACACAAAGTTAATCACCAGAGAAATTGTCGATTCAACATTCTCCGCTTTAACTAAATCCGAACTCTTAACAACCATTCTTCCTTTAGCGGTTGATATTGTTTTAAATAGCAACATTCTTGAAGGCTATATTCCAACTCGTTTATTAGACCTAAGCGATGTGGAATGGAAAAACGAACTTAGTAATGTCCAAGAAATGATTGATGCCTTATTCGATAGTGGTGTTATGGATTCAGTAATGGTTGCTGATGAAACAGGCCATCGAGAATTCCGCTCATTTGGTGGTCAAGATGTCGTCGACTTTATTGACGAAATCATTAATAAACCAAACTTTGATGAAGTACTAAATATATTTAGAACGCTCGATAATTCCAAACTCTTAGCCCGTATTGTTCCTACTCTTATCACCTATTTCAAGTCCGTAAACGACAATGGCGATATGGAAAAATATTTACCATTATCTTGGGATGAAATTTGTGAATTCAAATGGGGCTATGAATGCTATGTCTTATTTGATTTCTTACATAAAACAGCAACTATTGATCGTGACTTCTTAAAAGCCGTCCTTATTAAAGCGGGTACATATATCCCAGAGGAAGGTCAAGAAGTTAAAAAACTTGAACAAATCATCTCTGAACACGCTGATGATTTCTGCGATTTAATCGTCGGTAAGATGAATACTGCGGGTGAACTTATTGATGTCGATAGTTCAGGACGTACCATTGTCTTTAAAAATGGCAAACGTCTGGAAGGTAAAAACTATTGCTTATTCGATATGATGCTCTTTGAAAAGGCCTTGCCACGTATTCTTGGTCAACTATTTGATTTGCCAATGATGGATCAATTTGATGGCAAGATTTCTAGTGAAGATATTTCTGATTTCGGTAAAGCCGTGCAAAAACTAAATATCGGTAAAGTCCTTGTTAACTATAAGAAAGAATTCCATTCAATCTTAGATGTCGTTGCCACATTAGGTAAAGACGTTGAGCTCGTGGAAGCTTTCAGTGCGCCTAATGGCCTTAATTCCTTAATGAGGGAAGAAGGTAAAATCTTCACCATTGAAAAGACTCATATTAATTACTTGCAACAAGCCATTGCTAAGATGAGTAAATCCTCATTGATTTATTCTGCGATTGTTCCAATCGTTAAAACATTTATTGCGGATCCAAGTATCGCAAGTAACCTTAACGATTTCGGTATTAATACTGATGTTATTGTTAGTGCAATCAACAAAGATATGAAGAAAGATGAAGAACATCGTTCGTTCTTTGGTGACTTTAGTAGCTTACTAGATAGCTGGGATGACTTAGGCAGAATCTATAGTGTTGTTGAATCCGGTAATAGTGATAACTTAATGGATCAATTTAAAGATGAAACACTCGTGGATGCTTTCGTTAATATCTTAAGTGCCTTATTCACTAACCCAATTATTAATCCAGAGCCAGAACCAGGTGATTGGTATGAAAAGAATGAAAACCTATATGGTATTTTAGGATTTGTCTTTAATATGACTTCTAGCATTGGCTTAACTGTGACTAGAGAAAGAATGAGAGAAGTTGAAACATATCATGGTTGGACTGGTAGTAACGGTGAATTCCAAGCTATCGGTAATATCATTAAATACATCGCCACTCATGATGTTTTAAAAGCTGCGGATATGTTCGCTAATGGCTTATCTAGAACATCTTTAACTAACTTAAAAGAAGAGGGCGAAGGAAAAGTTGGCTTACCAAAACTCTTCGAACTCGTTAATGAATCATATATCTTTAAAACCTCATTAGGACCATTCCTAGACAACATGTTTGGCGATGCTTTAAGTGGTTTCTTGATTGATACAGGCACTAATGTCTCGTTCTCTAACATTTTAGACTGGGCGGAAGAAGGCCAAAACATTGCTAACTTGTTAGGTTCTTTAATTAATCTCACTCCAGCTGATGATAGTCAGGCTAAAGACTTCTTAACTAACTTTGATATTTCCACACTCCACGACATCGTTGAACTTAACTATATGCTCCACTCATTATCACATAGTGGTATTTATACCTATGTTGATGAAAACGGTATCAACCATTATCAATTTGGTGCTTGGTTCTATCAAAAGATTAGTGATGCAATGGTGAAGTTCACTGTAAACGCTAATGAATACGATTTACTCGCTGATCCAAAACCAGGAGAAAATGCTTCTTGGAGTTGGAAAGATAGTTGGGGTATTAAGCCAGGTAATCCTAACGCTGACCAATATTTTGAAGAATATACCGCTAAATATAATCCAGATGGTACACAAGTCGATACCCATATGATTGCCTATCGTGACTTTGTCTATCTTAATGGTAAAGCTAACACTGATGAATCATTACCAACTGATTGGTGTGATTACACTAACTTCATAGCTAAACAAGCGGCCTTCTTAACCGCTCATGAAGCGGACTTAACTGGTTCTTATGCTGCTAATGATTGGAATGCTTATTTTGCGAGTGATGATTTCATCGCCGATTATAATGATGTCTTTGAAGTAGATGAAATCTCTCGTGTCTGTAAATTCTTATGCTATGCATTACGCGTTATGGAAAAGAGAAGCTCTGGTCCAGATGCTGGTACACAAATTCCTTTAAATAAATTACCAATTCCTGTACTTGATGGTTTATTAACATCAATTAATGAAACAAGTTCCTTACGTATTTGTTTATATAACTTCTACCGTATCGCTGATGAAAACTTATTAACAGGTTATAGTGCTTTTAACACTGCATCCTCTTATAACATTTATATCGTCGATGGGGAATGTCCAATTATGGACTTCACTAACGGTCGTCCTAATAGACAAGCAGAAATTGATAAATTAATGGGCTTCTACCGTGTTCTTGATGAAGCCAAAGCTAATGGTGTTATCAACGGTAGTGACTTTGATTATTCTAAGATGAATCAAGGTGACTTCTTAAATAAGATGAAAGAGGCCATTATTGACTTCAACAGTTCTTATGTCTTCCATCGTTCTGGCTCAGGTAAAGTTAATAGTTTAACTACCTTCCAAGGTTTATTTAATTCCATGCTTTCACAAAGTAGTGTGAAGGATGTCATCTATTTAGGTGAAAAATCCCCTAAAGACGCGAACGCCACAAATTACACAACTAAGGAAGGTAAGATTGAATATCTTGTCACATCCACCTTCTTAACTGATAAGCAAATTAATGATGGTGCTTATAACTTTAACGAACAAAGAAATAAACAAGTTAATGAAATTAATACTCTCATGGACTGTGTTGATTCCTTATATTCCTTAAAAGATAAGGACGGTAACGCCACAACCGCCATTAACCAAGCGGATATGAACAATAACGATAATATCGATATTATTGAAACATTATTCAATAGACTTAATAGTTCCAGTTTACTATATGACTGCTTGCCTAACTCCATCTATAACATCTTCGTGGAAAACAATCAGTTAAATATCACTAATGGTGGTCAATCTGTTGAATTTAATAGAGTGGACCCATTCTATCATTATTACTTTAATGATACTGTCAAGAGAAGCAGTGTGGACTATAGCGCTAGATACTTATCAACCGATATCTCTAGCATCATTTCCTTATTAACTGATTATCAAGAATTCAATAATCAACTTAATGGTAAAGAAATGTCTGATCCAACAGTCTTAAAGACCTTAACTGGTACTGGTGGTGCCTTAAAGAGTGTGCTCTATGATATGCATGATTCTAACTTATTCCATACTCCTGCTAGAAATATTGATGGTGCTTCTTACTACACCAATAAATTTGATAATGGTTATACCTTATTTGAAGAATTAGTGAGTAAGATTTGTTCATTCGTTAAATTAGATGACTTTGCTTATGATAACTCTTATGAATTAGATGTATCTACCTATGGTAGTGCCTCTAATAAGTTAACCGCTCGTATTAAAGAAATCACTAAAGCGGATGATACAGGCATTTCCTCTAATGTCTATCACACAGCACAAGGCTCAGCCTGGTATCAAGAAATTGATTCCATTATGAATCTTGCTAATACCGCTGCGGATATGGGCACAGGTTCATCTTTAGATGTCTCTAGTTTTGAACTTGATAAATTATCACCAACACAAATCAAGAATATCTTAACCGCAGTTAATAGTTCCGATATCCTTGCGGATGCTTTACCAAAATTCATCAAAGATGGTTTTGCTTCTATTAACTTAGGTACCTTAACTTCTTATAACGATGTTAACTATGCCTATTATCGTTTGGGTCAAGCCGTTTATGGTGGGGCTACCGCTACATCCCCAGAAGGCAGTGAAATCGATAACATCTATCAAGTGATGAATATCCTTTATAACGAAGGTACTGAAACATATCACACAAATATGAATAATATGACTGACTTTGCTAAAGGCACCGATGGCGAAGCTAAGGTCACTGGCTTATTGAAATTTATTTATAAGTCACATATTTTTAACACTTCACAAAGTGGTACTTATAAACAGTATAACGTTGTTGAAGGTCATAACGTCTCCGCTCAAGGTATTATGCTTTATAACTCCTTAGGTACTGATTTATCCGCTTATATTGCTAGAGATGCTGATAAATTAACACCTGCTAAATCAGCCTTAGATAAGATTTCCACCTTATCAACAATCGTCCATATGGAAAACTATTTTGATAGTGAAAACGATATCACTTATCAAATCGAAGCCAAAGGCTTAAAGACACTCGTGGACTTAACGGATGGTCAAATCAATGCTTCAACATTTAACGATAACAACGTTAACACAATTAAGTCTAAGAAAGGCTTAATCTTAGGTATCGTTGAAAGCGCTTATAACGCCACTAATGAAACTGATCCAAGCCTCTATAAGCGTTCCGCTATTACAAGTGAATTTATCTCTGGCTTATTTAATAACATCTTAGAAAATCAATACACTAAACTTGATACTAAGCCAACTTATCAATATGTGACATTTAGCTTTGGTAATGATGATGCTTCTTCATTAACATTAGATGATTATAGTGAACTCAATGTCATCGAAAGAAACGGTTTAGAAGGTATGCTTGACGCTCTTGATTATATCGGCGCAGGCGCCACACCAAGCTCAATGCAAGCAAACCGCGAACAAATCAGAATTAAGTTTGCAATGATGGGCGAAGAGCCAGGTAAGAATGCCCATATGGCCCAAGCCTTATATCTCACTGAAGCGCATCAGTACCTAAAGGCTTTACGTAATCCTGCGATTACTAACGCTGGTGAACAATTTGTTCCAGTTGATGAAACAAGCAAAGATCCAAGCGTTTCTAATAACATTTATAGCAATACTTTCTGCTTTAAAGAATATGGCGAAAGAATCGCTAACTTCCTTGATGGAGCGACAATCGTAATTTAATTATGGCAAGCACTGTTAAGGAACAACACATTAATCAAATCGAAGTAATGAAAAGCAAATTCATTGCTTATTTACTTCCCTTAGATAACGAAGAGAAATTTAAGCCAATCTTGGCCGCTCTTCGAAAAGAACACAAAAAGGCGCGTCATATCGTCTATGCATATCGCGTCGGTATGAAAAGTAAATCTTGTGATGATGGGGAACCTAAGGGTACCGCTGGTCATCCATTATTAGATTTACTTTACAAAAAAGACATTAACAATGTCGCCTTATTAGTGGTCAGGTATTTTGGAGGCACACTTCTTGGTGCTTCTAGATTACTTAGAACTTACTTACAAGCGGGTGTTGATGTCATCAATAGTAGCGAGTTAATCGCTTTAGAAAGGTAACAGCATTATGGCAAATTGTGATGGTAACTGCGAACACTGTAGCGTTGAAGGCTGCGGTGAACGTATTGTTAAAAGCAAACCAAACGAATTTTCAAACATCAAAAGAATCATTGGTGTTTTATCTGGTAAAGGTGGGGTTGGTAAATCATTTGTCACCTCATCTATCGCCGCTTATTTAAATAGAAACGGCTTAAAGGTTGGTATCTTAGACGCTGATATCACTGGTCCAAGTATTCCTAAAGCCTTTGGTGTGAAGGAAAAAGCCTATGGTGAAAATGGATTAATCTATCCATGTAAAACCGCAGGTGGTATTGAAGTGATGAGTGCTAATCTTCTTTTAGAAGATGAAAAAGAACCAATCATCTGGAGAGGACCATTATTAGGTAATCTTGTTAAACAGTTCTTTGAACAAGTGATGTGGGGCGAATTAGATGTTTTATTAATTGATATGCCTCCAGGCACAGGTGATGTGGCTTTAACCACATTCCAAAGCCTTCCAATCGATGATTTAATCATCGTCACATCTCCACAAGACTTAGTCTCATTAATCGTCACTAAAGCCATCAAGATGGCGGAAATGATGAACATCCATGTTTTGGGTGTCGTCGAGAATATGTCATATCTAGTCTGTCCAAAATGTGAAGAAAAGATTCCATTATTTGGTGAATCTCATTTAGAAGAATTCGCTAAAGAAATGAAATTCAATATTTTAGGTAAATTACCACTTAATAGTGATAACACCGCTTTAATGGATAAAGGTGAAATTGAAAAGATTTCCCTTCCAGAAATGCAAAGCATTATTGATGCAATTAAAGGAGAGTAATTATGTTAGAGTTAGATACACGTCGTAAAAAACTTTTTGATCAAATGAAAGACAATAGTGTCGCTATTTTCTTTTCTGGTGTTAGTAAAATCGCTAGTGAAGATGAAGCTTTACCATTTGTCTGTAATAAAAACTTCTTCTACCTTACAGGTATTAAGCAAGAACACAGTGCGCTTATGCTTATCAAAACATTAGGCGAAAGAAAAGCCTATTTGTTCATTGATCCATATAGCGAACTTAAAGAAAAATGGACTGGTAAACGTTTAACTCCAGAAGCCGCGAGCTTAATAAGCGGTCTTAAAAACGTTTATACATCTGATAATTTAGAAACTATGCTCAATTTAGCCATTACTAAACAACAATATGGCGAAATTGATTGCTTATATTTAGATTTAACTTCCCCAGAACAAAAGCTTAAAGATGGGATGTTTATGAATGATTTAATGGTCAAGTTACAACTTGATTATCAAAAAGAAATCGTTGATAGCTATCCAATCTTAAGAGATTTAAGAATGGTCAAATCTTCAGAAGAAATTGAAAATATGGTCAAGGCTATTGAAAAGACCAATAACGGTATTGCTTACGCGATTAGCAAATTAAAAGTGGGTATGAAAGAACATGAGCTTGCTGATTATTTTGAATTATATGGTCGTTTACACGATAGAAGTGGTTTAGCATTCGATACAATTATCGCTTCAGGTAAAAACGCGACATGTTTACATTACCCATCTCAAAACGATACTGTTAGAGAAAATGATTTAATCCTATTTGACTTAGGTTATGAACATAACGGCTATAGTGCGGATATTTCTCGTACTTTCCCAGTGAATGGCAAATTTGAAGGTGTACAAGCTAAAATCTATGAAGCTGTGTTAAACTGTAATAAAGCCGTTATTCAAATGATTAAACCAGGTCTTACTATTAAAGACTTACAAGAATTCGCTACCGAATACTTAAGGAAACAATGTATCAATTCTGGTTTAATGGATATGAATGATGATATCCGTAATTATTATTACCATAATGTTTCTCATCACCTTGGTTTAGATACACATGATATCTCTTTAAGAGAAAAGCCATTACAAAATGGTAATGTCATCACTGTTGAACCAGGTTTATATTTCGCTAAATACGGTGTCGGTGTCCGTATTGAAGATGATGTTTTAGTCAGTGATAACGGCTCCATCGTCTTAAGTAAAAACATCGTTAAAGAAATGGATGAAGTCGAAAGACTCATGGCCACAAGAGGTTAAAAAGATGAAGTACATTTTAGCAATTGATCAAGGCACAACAAGTTCAAGAGCAATTCTTTTTGATAATACTGGTAAACCAATCCAAATTGCCCAAAGAGAAGTAACTTGTTTATTCCCACATTCTGGCTGGGTCGAAGCAGATGCATTAGCCATCTGGGTTTCAGTCATGGATGTCATTAACGAAGTCTTGATTAAAGCTAATATGACCATCGATGATGTCGCCACTATTGGTTTAACTAACCAAAGAGAAACCACAGTAGTGTGGTCAAAGAAAACTGGTATGCCAGTCTATAATGCGATAGTGTGGCAGTCCAGACAATCCGCAGATATTTGCGATAAGTTTTCTAAAGAAAAAGAACTCATCCATCAAAAGACTGGCTTAATTATCAATCCATATTTCTCCGCTTCTAAAGTGAGATTCATCTTAGACCATCTTGAAAATGGTCAAGAACGCGCGGAGTCTGGTGAATTATTATTCGGCACAATTGATTCATGGATTATTTATAAGTTAACAAGCGGTAAAGTTCACGCGACTGATGTCACTAATGCCTCTCGTACATTATTATTTAATATCAATGATATGAAATGGGATGAAGAACTTTGCCAAATGTTTAATATCCCAATGTCAATGTTACCAATAGTTCGACCAAGTGCTTATGACTATGGTCAAGCGACTTTCTTAAAGAGTGATGTGCATATCACTGGTGTATTAGGTGACCAACAAGCCGCTTTATTTGGTCAAACATGTTTTGAAAGTGGTGAAAGTAAAAATACATATGGTACAGGTTGCTTCCTTTTAGTTAATACTGGCGATAAACCAGTCTTCTCAAATAAAGGTTTATTAACCACAGTTGCCTGGCAAATAGGTAACAAAGTAACCTATGCTTTAGAAGGTTCTGTCTTCATTGGTGGTGCGATTGTCCAATGGATTAGAGATGAAATGCAGTTAATCGAACACGCTAGTGATAGTGAAAAGGTTGCACAAATGAGCCATCGTTCACGTGTTTATATTGTCCCTGCTTTTACTGGTTTAGGAACCCCATACTGGGATGACGACGCTAGAGGCGCAGTCTTTGGTTTAACAAGAGGCACTAATCGTAGTCAATTTGTCAGAGCCTGCTTAGAAGCTATCGCCTATCAATGTAAAGATGTGATGGAAGTCATGCAAAAAGATGCTGAACAAAAAATCAGCGTTCTTAAAGTTGATGGTGGGGCTACTAAGAATAAATATCTCATGCAGTTCCAAAGCGACATCTTACATACCACAATTAAACTTCCTAAGTGTTTAGAAACAACTGCTTTAGGCACAGCCTATATGGCGGGTCTAGAGTGTGGATACTATCCAAACTTAGAAAGTATTAAAAAGATTCATGAATACCAAGCGATTTATGAACCACAAATGAGTAAAAAAGAAATCAGAGAATTATATAAAGGCTGGAAAACGGCTATTAAAGCCACAAGAATGTTTAAATAAGGACTAAAAATGGAAATTAAGAATATCTGGAGTAAAGAGCAAGTTACTAACTATCTAAAAGGTATTCAGGTCAATGTCGAACTTGATCCTGATTACATTTATGATGTTTATGAAATGGCCAACGAATTCATCGGAATAGTGGACCAAGAAAATGTACAAATAGAGGTTAAAGAGATCAATCAATTTGAACTCTTACTTTATTGCGTTGGTGAGTATTATTATTCAATCTCTCATCTTAACGAAACAGAACTCGCTAGATTTAAAGCTAACGAAGAATATCCTTCCTCTATGGCGAGTGTGGCCGCTGATAAATACTTGTCCTTATCCATTTTTAACCATGTCGAAAAGAAACTTGGTAACCGTTTCCTTCCTCCAGCCTCTTCCTTAAATATTTATTTAAACTTCATGCTTAATATTGTTAAAGGCTATAAGAAAAATGATCCTCAATCTTCTCTTATTAGTGACCTTCTTATGAAGTCATTAACGATATCGCGTTGTATCTTAGAGAATTTATTAAGTGGTTATGAAACCGAAGCCTTCTCTTCTTGGAGAACACTTCACGAATGTGAATGCACTCTTATCTTATTAGATAAATATGGTGCGCCACTCATCAATAAATACTTAAGACATATGAATTTCGGTTTAGCGTTTAATGACACTATCCCTGATAAAGAACAACAAGACAAAATCTTCTATGAAATGAAAGAAGAAATGCGTGGATATGGTCTTAAGAGTAAAGACATCCGTAAATATATTGAATATGGTTGGTTATATCTTATCGCTGATAAAGATGATCCTAACTTCAAACTCAATTTCCGTGATGGTTTAGAAAAACTCGCAGGTCTAGAAATGTATTCCAAAAGATATGAATTATCTAGTGAAATCATTCATAGTACGCCTTTACTAATCTATTCCAACAAAGAATATTTCTATTACATGACTTTGTTAAGTCTTTATGAAAGCTTCTTCCGTTTAGAAAGAGTCTTCGTTTCACTCTTCTCTAAACGTGTGAGTGAAGTACAAATGAAACAATATGAAGAAATGCGTAAAGTCTATTATTCACAGTTAGTCATTATTCATAAAAGAGAAATGGAAACGTTTAAAAGATTCCAAACAAATAGAAATCAAAAAAGCTCCAATTAAGGAGCTTTTAAATTACTTGTAATTTATTCTATTCGTCTTGATAACAAGAGCCACCGATGAATTCACGGATAATGGAATTACATGGTACCCATTTATCACTTAAGTCATCGAAGAATTTAAGCATACGAATTAATCTTTCCGCCACTGGGAAGTATTCACTTTCAGTATCGATTTCTTCAAGTAATGGCATGGCGTATTTCTTCATCACACTAAGTTCATAACTAGAGAATGAATTGAAGACATAGTTAGCGCCTTCTTGAGAAGGATAAATCCATTTGAATTCACCTTTACGAACACTTGGCCACATCTCTAAAGTAGAAATAGCGGAAGCGTTTCTGAATTGGTGGTCACGCACAATTCTTCTAAGAAGTCTTAAATCGGTTAAACTCATTGGGTTATGGTTATCGATATTGACTTGTGATTGTGGGGCAATAAAGATTTTGAATTTTTGGTGAGCAGGAATAGAAGCGGTTAATCTTTCATTTAAGGCATGGATACCTTCAATGATGATTGGTTGATCTTGTGGAACGATTAACTTTCTACCTTCTTTAGCGCGGCAACCTGCTTTAAAGTCATATCTTGGGCATTCAACTTCTAAACCAGCGACTAAGTCCGCGAGGTTTTGGTTAAATAATTCGATATCTAAGGCATCAGCGCTTTCTAAATCTGGTTTACCATCTTCATCTAATGGTGCTTGACCTCTTGGTAAATAGTAGTCATCCATAGAAATACGGATTGGTTTAATACCTCTAGATAATAATTCAATTCTTAATCTATTAGCGAATGTGGTCTTACCAGAAGAAGAAGGACCAGCGATAC